>CAZCPY010000040.1:0-24767 GCA_964499865.1 uncultured Rhodobacterales bacterium
GCGGCGGGTTGGCGGAGAGGTTACGCAGCGGATTGCAAATCCGTGAAGACCGGTTCGATTCCGGTACCCGCCTCCAGAGACGCCGCCCGCGCGGCTCAGCTGCCCAGGATGACCTTCACGTAGTCCTTCGTCTCGGCATAGGGCGGGATGCCGTTGTAGTCTTCCACCGCCTGCGGACCCGCGTTGTAGGCCGCCAGCGCCAGCCGCCAGGTGCCGAACTTGTCATACATCATGCGCAGATAGCGCGCGCCGCCGTCCAGGTTCTGCCGCGGGTCGTTGATGTCGACGCCGACCAGCCTGGCGGTGTCGGGCATCAGTTGTGCGAGGCCCGTCGCCCCGGCATTCGAAACCGCCCCCGGGTTCCAGCCCGATTCCTGCTGCACCAGCCGCAGGTACAGGTCTTCCGGAATGCCATGGCGGCGGGCGGCGGCCTTGGCGAGCTCCAGGTATTCGCCCCTGTAGTTGCCGCGATAGCGCGGCACCGCGGCTGAAGATGACCCGGCCTCGGGGTCGGGATTGGGCTTGAGGCGGCCGGCGTTTTCGTATTGCGTGGCAAGCCGCGTGTCGATCAGCCGCGTCTGGCTGGCAAACACGGCGCTGCGCGACTTCTTCTTGCCGAGCGCCAGGCCCTCTGCCAGCGCGGGCGGTGCGGCCAGCGAAAAGGCCAGCGCCACCAGGATCGCCCCCGTCCTCATCCCGCCCCCAGGCCCGTTCACCGCACGGACTATAGCGGCTTTGGCAAGGCCTTCCAGCCCCCCTGCCCGCCGCCATCGGCCATCCTTTGCCACAAGGTTGCGGCGGCACGGGGCGGGCGCTAGGGTTCGGTCAACCAGCCCCGGCGCAAGGTCGGGGGCAGCGACAGAATCGAGGGGGGCGCGCATGGCGGGGTCGGTCAACAAGGTCATCCTGGTCGGCAACCTGGGCCGCGACCCCGAGGTGCGGTCGTTCCAGAACGGCGGCAAGGTGGTCAACCTGCGCATCGCCACGTCCGAAACCTGGCGCGACAAGCAGTCGGGCGAACGCAAGGAACGCACCGAATGGCATTCGGTCGCGATCTTCAACGAGAACCTCGCCAAGGTGGCCGAGCAGTATCTCAAGAAGGGCTCGAAGGTCTATGTCGAAGGCCAGCTCGAAACCCGCAAGTGGCAGGACCAGTCGGGGGCCGAGCGCTACACGACCGAGGTCGTGCTGCGCCAGTACCGGGGTGAGCTGACCCTGCTTGACGGCCGCGACGGCGGCGGCGGCGGGTCTGTCGGCGACGACCGCGGCTACGATCGCGGCGGCTATGACGACGCGCCCCGCGGCGGTGGCGGCGCCCCGGCAAGGGCCGGTGGCGGCGGGAGCGGCGGCACTGGCGGCGGCTTCGGCGGCGGCCGGACGCAGGACCTCGACGACGAAATCCCGTTCTGACCACGTGCTCTCGCGCCGGGGGCCGGAAGCCCCCAGCGCGCCCGCGGACAGCCCTACCGGGGCGAGACCATCATCACCATCTGCTTGCCTTCCAGCCGCGGCATCTGCTCGATCTTGCCCGCCTCGCCGATGTCGTCGGCGACGCGGTTCAGAAGCTCGAGCCCAAGCTGCTGGTGGGCCATCTCGCGGCCGCGGAAGCGCAGGGTGACCTTCACCTTGTCGCCTTCTTCCAGGAACTTCAGCACCGAACGCATCTTGACGTCGTAGTCGTGCTTGTCGGTGCCGGGACGGAACTTGATTTCCTTGATCTCGATGATGTGCTGCTTCTTGCGCGCCTCGGCCTCGCGCTTCTGGGTCTCGTACTTGAACTTGCCGTAGTCCATGATCTTGCAGACCGGCGGCACCGCGGTCGGCGAGATTTCCACGAGGTCGAGCCCCGCCTCTGCGGCCAGCATCAGCGCGCGGTTCGGAGAAACCACCCCGATATTCTCGCCGTCGGCCCCGATCAGGCGGATGTCGCCCCCGCGGATACGGTCATTGACGCGGGGGCCGGTTTCGCGTTGCGGCGGGGCGTTGTGGGGACGGCGGACTATGGCGGACTTCCTTCGATGGTGGCGGCTGCGCGCGGCAGGATAAGGGGCCGCGCGTCCGGGTTCAACCCGCCATTCTGCCCTGCCGCGGCGCGGAAAACTGGCACCTCTTCCAATTCCAGACCGAAGGTGCCATATGCCCGGCACGAAGCCGCCCCCCGAAAGGCGCGGCGTTTCACGGAGTGACAACATGAACAAGAGCGTGATCATCGGGGTCGTCCTGATCGCCGCCGCGGGCCTCGGCTACTACCAGTTCAGCTACAAGCCGGCGCAGGAGGCCGCCGCGATGGCCGAAAAGGCCGCCGCCGACGCCAAGGCCGCCGAGGAAGCCGCCGCCAAGGCGGCCGAAGAGGCCGCGGCAAAGGCCGCCGCCGACGCCAAGGCCGCCGAGGAAGCCGCCGCGAAGGCCGCGACCGATGCCGCAGCCGCTGCCACCGCCACCACCGAGGCTGCGACCACGGCCGTCACCGGCGCCGCCGCTGCGCTGGACCCGGCGAACTTCAACGCCGCTGCCGTGACCGCCCTGATCGACGGCTCGACGCTCGACGCCGCGACCAAGGATACGCTGAAGGCCGCCGTCACCGCAGCCGCGGGCAACCCGGCACTGGTGCAGGGCGCCATCGACCAGGTCAAGGCGGCGCTGGGCCTCTGATCTTCGCGTGAAGCATGAAGGACGCCGCGGAAGCCCATGCTTCCGCGGCGTTGTCTTTTCGGTCAGATGCCGTCACCCACGAAGGCCTTTTCAACCACGAACTCGCGCGGGTCCGAATTCGCCCCCTCGCGCAGGCCCCGGCCTTCGAGGATCGCCTTGACGTCGATGTTGAACGCCAGCGACCCGCAGACCATGGCGCGGTCTTCGGCCGGGTTCATCGGCGGCAGGCCGAGGTCGGCGAAGACCTTGCCCGAGGACAGGTTGTCGGTCACCCGCCCCATGTGGTGGAACGCCTCGCGCGTCGTTGTCGGATAGTAGCGCAGCTTGTCGCCCGCAAGTTCGCCGACCAGCGGGTCCTCTTTCAGACCGTCGACCAGGCGGCGACCGTATTCCAGCTCCGCCACCTCGCGGCAGGTGTGCATCATGATGACCCGGTCGTATTTCTCGTAGGTCTCGGGCTCGCGCATCAGGCTGGCAAAGGGCGCGATCCCGGTGCCGGTGGCGAGGAACCACAGCCGCCGCCCCGGCAGCAGCGCGTCATGCACCAGCGTGCCCACCGGCTTGGGGCGCAGGATGATCTCGTCGCCCGGCACGATGTGCTGCAGGCGCGAGGTCAGCGGGCCGTCGGGCACCTTGATCGAATAGAACTCCAGCTCCTCGTCCCAGGCGGGCGAGGCGATGGAATAGGCGCGCAGGAGCGGCTTGCCGCGATCATCCGGAAGCCCGATCATCACGAATTCGCCCGAGCGGAACCGCAGGGACCGGGGCCGCGTGACGCGGAAGGAAAACAGCCGGTCGGTCCAGTGGGTGACGGCGGTCACCGTCTGGGCGTCGGGCAGGTGCGGCTTGGCCGCGGCGGCGGGGTCGGTCATCTGGTCCATCGTCAAGGCTCCGGAAGCCCCCTTAGGCGCCTTGCGCCGGGGGGAAAAGGGTCAGGCGCGCAGGCGTGCCTGATAATGATGCGCCTGCCAGTCGGCGCGAAGGCGCCACTGGTCCCAGGGCTGGCGGGCGGCCAGGTCGTCCGGGATCTCGACCTCGTCGAACCCCACGCGGCGGGCCATCGCGTACTGGTCGGCGATCAGCGGACCGAAGGCACGCAACCTGCCCGCATAGCCCAGTTCGCGAAGCCGCCGGCCGAGGGTGAAGGCGCGGCCGTCGTTGAAGGCGGGGAAGGCCACGCGGATCAGGGTGATGTCGCCCAGGTGCGGCAGCAGCGTCCGGGGATCGTCGGCATGGGTCAGGTCCACCGCACCGCGGTGGGACGCGATGCCGGCCAGCGGCACGGCATCGACGGGGTCGGCAGGCGCAAAGCCCGCATCGGTCACGATCACGCTCACCGCATCCTCCCGCAAATTCCTTCGAAGGAATTTGCAAATTTCTTCCAAGAAATTTGCCTCACGCCGCAGTTCCCCCGGCCAGGCCCGCGGGCGCCCGCACCGCCTTGCCGCCCGTGAAATGGATGCCGCATTCCACCTTGGCCTGCCCGCGCCAGCGGCCCGCGCGGTCGTCCTCGCCTGCGCCGACGGGCGAGGTGCAGGGCGCGCAGCCGACCGACCGGAACCCTTTCGCCACCAGCGGGTGCCGCGGCAGGCGGTTCTCGGCCATGTATTCGGCGATGTCCTCGCGGCCCCAGTGGGCCAGCGGGTTGACCTTGATGCGCGTATCGCCCTCGGCCTCGAAGAACTCCACGCCTTCGCGCCCGTTGCCCTGGTAGCGCTTGCGCCCGGTGATCCAGCCGTCAAACCCGCCAAGCGCGCGCTCCAGCGGCTCCACCTTGCGGATGGCGCAGCAGGCGTCGGGGTTGAACCGGTGCAGCGTGTTGTCGGGGTCCTCGAAGGCCACGCGCGGCTGCACGGCGCGGATCGTGCGGAGGTCGCAGAGGTGCAGCGCCTCGGCCACCTGGCGCTGATAATCGAGCGTCTCGGGAAACAGCATCCGCGTGTCGATGAACAGCACCGGCGTTTCCGGCGCGATCACCGAGATCAGGTGCAAGAGCACCACCGATTCCGCGCCGAAGGACGACACCAGCGCCACCCGGCCCAGGTCGTCGTCCCTCAGCGCATGCTCCAGCACCGCCGTCGCCCCGTGATGACGGTAGCGCGCGTTCAGCGCCGCCACGCGGTCGGCGACCGAGGCTGTCAGGTCACGCGGCATCGCGGGCGTCTTCGCCGTAGAGCGCGGCCTTGAAGGGCGCCATCCCGGCGCGGCGGTAGTAGCTCAGGAAGGTCTCTTCGCCCGAGGTGCGGCCGTCGAGGTAGGTCGCGATGATGCGTTCCACCGCGGGCACGATCTGGTCGTAGGCGAACCCCGGGCCGGTGCGCTCGCCCAGGGAAGCGGTCTCGGTCCCGTCGCCGCCCAGCGTGATCTGGTAGTTCTCGACCCCTGCGCGATCGAGGCCGAGGATGCCGATATGCCCCACATGGTGGTGCCCGCAGGCGTTGATGCAGCCGCTGATCTTGATCTTCAGCGGCCCGACCTCGTGTTCCAGGTCCAGCGCCCGGAACCGCGTGGCGATCTCCTGCGCCACCGGGATCGACCGGGCGGTGGCGAGGCTGCAATAGTCCATCCCCGGGCAGGCGATGATATCCGAGATCAGGCCCACGTTGGCCGTGGCCAGCCCCGCGGGCACCAGTGCCGCATGCAGCGCGGGCAGGTCGCCCTTGTGGACATGCGGCAGGATGACGTTCTGCTCGTGGCTGATGCGGATGTCGCCATGGCCGTAGCGTTCCGCCAGATCCGCCAGCAGCCGCATCTGGTCGCCCGTCGCATCGCCCGGCGTTTCGCCATGCGCCTTCAGGCTGATCGTGACGATGGCATGTTGCGCGTCGCGGTGCGGGGCGAGGTTGGTATCGGCCCAGGCGCGGAACACCGGGTCGCTGCGGTGTAAGGCCTCGAAGGCATCCGTCGGCGCGTTGCGGAAGGCGGGCGGCGCGAAGGCTGCCTCGATTTCCCCCAGCAGCTTCTGGTCATGGCCGCCGAACTGCGGCCTGATCTCGGCGAAGCGGTCCTCGATCATCCGGGTGATCTCGGCCACGCCGGTCTCGTGCACGGTGATCTTGATGCGCGCCTTGTACTTGTTGTCGCGGCGGCCGATCGCGTTGTAGACGCTCAGGATCGCCTCGACGTAAGGCAGCAGGTCCGCCTTCGGCAGGAAGTCCCGCACGGTATGCCCGATCATCGGCGTGCGGCCGAGGCCGCCGCCCACGATGACCTCGAACCCCGGCTCGCCGCGCGCGTTGCGCACCATCCGCAGGCCGATGTCATGGGCGCGGGTCACCGCCCGGTCATTCGGCGACCCTGTGACCGCGATCTTGAACTTGCGCGGCAGGAACTGGAACTCGGGGTGATCGGTGGACCATTGCCGCAGCAGTTCCGCCACCGGGCGGGGGTCCTCGATCTCGTCGGCGGCCGCACCCGCGAAGTGGTCGGCGGTCACGTTCCGCACGCAGTTGCCGCTGGTCTGGATCGCGTGCATCCCCACGTCGGCCAGCGCCGACAGGATGGCGGGCACGTCCTTCAGGACCGGCCAGTTGAACTGGATGTTCTGCCGCGTGGTGAAATGGCCGTAGCCCTTGTCCCAGGTCTCGGCGATCATCGCGAGCTGGCGCATCTGGCGGGGGTTCAGCGTGCCGTAGGGGATCGCCACGCGCAGCATGTAGGCATGCAATTGCAGGTAGAGGCCGTTCATCAGCCGCAGCGGACGGAACTCGTCCTCGGTCAGGCTGCCGTCCAGACGGCGTTCCACCTGCGCCGAGAACTGGCGGACCCGTTCGCGGACAAAGCCCTCGTCGAAATCGGTGTAGTCATACATTGCTCAGGTCCGCCTGCTTGCCGTGCGGATAGTTGGAAGGCCCGCGGGTGCGGAACTCCTCTCGGAAATGCGTGGGCTCGGGGCCTTTCGGCCCGGCCTTGGCATCCGCCAGGTAGACGCCCACCACTTTCAGCTTCTGCCCCGCGCCGAACAGCAGGCGCATCTGGGCATGCGCCTCGTCCTCGATCAGTTCCGCTTCGTGATGGTGGCGCGACCAGCGGTCGTCGGCGGTCAGATAGACCACATCGCCCAGCAGCAGGTCGTTGCCGGTGACGATCTTGGGGGTGAAACGGCCCTTCATGCCTGAACCTCGCGAAGCTGCGGCAGCGCGGCGCGCGCCTGCCGGGGCGCAAGCCCGAAAAGGATGATCGCCGGGCCGTCCACCGCCGCCGCCTGCGGCAGCGTGGACAGCGTGGCGGCCACGATGGTCTCATCCGCGCGCGACAGGTTGGCGACAACCGTCACCGGCGTCGCCGGATCGGCGCCGTGCATCATCAGGCGCCCCTGGATGAACCGGGCCGAAGCCTTGCCCATGTAGATCGCCGCGACCTCGCCCCGGCGGGCAAGGCCGCGCCAGTCCTGATCGGCGAAACCGGACATGTCATGCCCGGTGACGATCCGCACGCCGGTGTTGCGGCCCCGCCTCGTCAGCCCCTGCCCGATGGCGGCGGCCGCGACCGAGGCCGCCGTCAGGCCGGGGACGATGCGCCAGGACAGGCCTGCGGCCTCCAGCGCCTCGATCTCCTCGTCCAGGCGGGCGAAGATCGCCGGGTCGCCGCCCTTCAGCCGCACCACCCGCGCACCCGTCAGCGCATGGGCAACCAGCGCTGCATGGATGTCGGCCTGCGCCGCCGATGGCCCAAAGCCCTCCTTGCCCACATCCACCCGGCGCGCCCGCGCCGGGATCAGCGCCAGCACCTCTGGCCCGACAAGGCGGTCGTGGATCACCACCTGCGCCGCCTCGATGGCGCGCAGGGCGCCGAGCGTCAGGTGCTCCGCGGCCCCGGGACCGGCGCCGACGAACAGGACGGGAGAGGGGGGCAAGCGCGTCTGCATGCACCGAATATAGGACAAAGTTCCGCATTCAGGCCAGACAGGCTTGTGAAAAGGGACATTTGTTCCATAATGGACCCGGCGCAGGACAGGTTTCCGCGCGAAACGGGGAATGGGCGAATGGCGGTCCGTCTGGACGATCTTGACCGGAAGATTCTGACCGAACTGCAGGCCGATGCCGACCGGTCGCTGGACGACATCGCCCGCAAGGTGGGCTCCAGCAAGACCCCCGTCTGGACCCGCATCCGCAAGCTGCGCGAGGCGGGTGTCATCACCCGCACCACCGCGATCCTGGATGCCGAGGCGCTGGGGCTCGAGGCCTGCTTCTTCGTGCTGATCCGCACCTCCGAACACGAGGCGGAATGGCAGCGCCGCTTCCTCGACGTGCTGCGCCGCCGCCCCGAGGTGCTGGAGGCGCACCGGCTGGCGGGCGACATCGACTATATCCTGAAGGTCCGGGTCCGGAACGCGCGCGCCTACGACATCTTCTACCAGGCGCTGATTGCCGAGGTGCGCATCTACAACGTCACCGCGCTGCTCAGCATGGAGGAGATCAAGGCCACGACCGCCCTGCCCCTGCAAGGCGCGGGGTTCACCCCGCCGTGAGGTGCAGCGCCTTCAGCCCGTGGAAGTGGTAGGCATCCGCATAGCACGGCACCCCGGCCAGCCGCAGGCGCGGCAGGCGGGCGAACAGGATCGGCAGGGCGATCTGCAGTTCCAGCCGCGCGAGCGGCGCGCCCACGCAGAAATGCAGGCCCGCGCCGAAGGCGAGGTTGGGCTTTGGAAACCGCAGCGGGTCGAAGACCGAGGGCGCCTCCCAGACCTGCGGGTCGCGGTTGGCAGCCCCCAGCAGCAGCGCGATCTCGGTGCCGCGCGGCAGGGCCACGCCCATCACCTCCACATCCGCGTAGGCGTGGCGGGTGAACAGGTGCAAGGGCGGATCCCAGCGCAGGATCTCCTCGACCGTCCCGTCGATCAGGTCCGGGGACAGCACCCTTGCCAGCCGGGCGCTTCCCTCCCCGCGAGGGGGAGGGAAGGCGCCCGGCGCCCCGCGCCCCGCGTGTTCGAGCAACGCCTTCACGCCGTTGCCGAGCGTGTGGACGGTCGCCTCGTGCCCCGCGTTCAACAGAAGGATGCAGGTCGCGATCAGCTCGTCATTGGTCAGCTTCTCGCCGTCCGCCTCGGCGGCGATCAGGTGGGTGATCAGGTCATCGGCCGGCCGCGCCCGGCGCTGCTCGACGTAGCCCCTCAGGAAGCCGGCGAAATCCGCCGCCGCCGCCGCCGCCGCATCCTCGCGCGCGCGGTCGCGGCCGGCCATGTACATGCCGACCATCGCATTCGACCAGCGCAGCAGGTCGCCCGCCATGCCTTCCGGCACGCCCAGCAGGCGGGCGATCACGATCACCGGCAGCCTCTGCGCGAAGGCAGGAAGCAGGTCGAACTCGCCCGGCAGCGCGTCGATCAGCGCATGCGACATCGCCGCGATCTCGGGCCCCAGCGCGGCGATCCGGCGCGAGGTGAAGGCGCGCAGCACCAGGCCCCGCAGGCGGGTGTGGCGCGGCGGCTCCAGTTCCAGCATGGAATGGTCCTCGACCGCGTAGAAGGGCGCGAGGTGCGCAGGCACCGGGCGGCGCCGGTCGGCGGGGATTTCCCGGCCGAAACGGCGGTCGCGCAGGATCGCGCCGACCGCGGCGGCGCTGGCGGTGGCGGGCATCCCGTAGTCTTCCCAGAAGAAAACGGGGTGCGCGCGGGCGCGGTCGTAGAACGGATAGGGGTCCTGCACGAAGGCGGGATCGGTGGGCGCCTGTCTCAGCCGCTCCATGCCCGCCTCGTCAGCAAGTCCTGCGCGACCAGCACGCCCAGGATGACGATCGCCGCGCCGGCGGCCTGCATCCAGTTCCACGCCCCGCCCAGCGCCAGCGTGATCAGCATCACGTAGAAGGGCGAGGCGTTGGAATGCAGCGAGGCGACGCCGACGCCGATCCGCGCGACCGAGACGATCCACAGCGACTGCGCCACCACCACCGCCATGATCGACGACAGCACCAGCGCGCCCGCGTGGCCGAGGTCCAGCGCCGCCCAGTCCACGCCCAGGCCGACCCACAGCGCCTGCGCCCCCGTCAGCGCGCCGACGGCGATGCCCGCGCCCAGCACCGTCACCGCCGTCTGGCCCAGCGGCGTGAACCCCGGGAAGCGCTTGACCGTCGCCCGCGACCCCCAGGCATAGGCAAAGACCGAAGCCGTCGAGGCCAGCGCCCCCCAGCCCAGTGCCGGGGTCGCATTGCCCACATCCAGCGCGACAAGGCCGCCCAGGACGCCTAGCGCAACCCCCAGCACCAGCGCCCGGGTGATCCGCCGCCCGTCAAAGGCGATCTCCAGCGCCAGCCCGACGATCGGCATCAGCGCGGTGATGATGGCGACCGTCACCGCATCGGTCAGGTCCAGCGCGATGGCCATGCCCAGGCCCCCGACCCCCATCACCACGCCGCCGACCAGGATGCCCTGCCCCCAGTCCACCCGGCCCAGCGGACCCCCGCCCTCGACCGCGACCCAAAGCGCGGTCAGCACCAGCCCGGCCAGCATCATGCGGACAAAGGTCAGCGGCACCGGCGGGATCACCTCGACCAGCACCTTGGTCGCAGGCAGCCCGGCGCACCAGGCCACCATCGAGATCATGCAGATCACGTTGGCCCAGATCAGCGATTGTCCGGGGGCGGGGGTGGCGGGGGTCAGGGTCATGGCGGTCAGCCTAGCCCGGCCGCGGCGCAGGCACGCGGCCGAATGCGACAGGGTGAAGAGCGGGTCAGGCGTTCGACAGCGCCATGACGATCATCCCGAAGTCCTGCGCCTTCAGGCTCGCGCCGCCCACCAGCGCGCCGTCCACGTCCGGCACGGCAAAGATCTCGGGCGCGTTCGACGCCTTGACCGACCCGCCGTACAGGATGCGCATCTCCGACCCCGCCGCGCCGAAGCGGTCCTCCAGGCTTTCGCGGATGAAGCCGTGCACCTCGGCGATCTGCGCCGTGGTCGCGGTCAGGCCGGTGCCGATCGCCCAGACGGGTTCGTAGGCGATCACCAGGTCGCCGAGGTCGATGTCGCCGGGCAGGCCGTCGGGCAGCGACCCCTGGAGCTGGCCGCCGACCACCTCGATGGTGCGGCCCGCCTCGCGCTCGGCCAGCGTCTCGCCGACGCAGACGATGGGGATCAGCCGTTCCGCGGTGGCGGCAAGCACCTTGGCGCGCACCATCAGGTCGGTTTCGCGGTGGTCGGTGCGCCGTTCGGAATGGCCGAGGATGACATAGTCGGCGCCCGCATCGCGCAGCATCTCGGCCGAGATGTCGCCGGTATGGGCGCCCTTCGCCCTGGCATGGCAATCCTGCCCGCCTGTCGTCACCGCCGACCCGGCGCACAGGTCCGACATGCGGGACAGAAGCGTGGCGGGCGGGCAGACGACGATGTCGACCGGCCGGGTGCCCGGAAAGGCATGCACCAGCCGCGTGACCTCGCCCAGGTCGTCGCCGGTGCCGTTCATCTTCCAGTTGCCTGCCGCCAGCTTGCGCATCGGTCCGCTCTCCCCTTGCCGGGGCAAAGTCGTAGGCGGTCCGCGGCAAAAGGGAAAGCGCCGCGGGGTCCCGCGGCGGGCGGAAAATTGCAAATTTTCCGGCACGGTTTCTTTGCAAGAAACCGTCTGGCGCCCGGCTTCAGGCGGCGGGCGCGTCCTTGAACTTGACGCTTTCGCCGCAGCCGCAGGCCTCGGCCACGTTGGGGTTGCGGAACTTGAATTCCGACGACAGCAGCGAGGTCTCGAAGTCGATCTCGGTGCCGATCAGGAACATCTGCGCCATCGGCGCGATCATCACCCGCGCGCCGCCGTCCTCGACCACCGCATCCAGCGGATTGACCGAGGTCGCGAATTCCATCGTGTATTCCATCCCCGCGCAGCCGCCCTTCCTGACGCCGATGCGCAGGCCCTGGTGGCCGTCGCGGGCCATCAGCCGGGCGATCTGCGCCCGTGCGGCGGGGGTCAGGGTGACGGCGGCCTTGCCGGGAATGGCGAACATCGGGGGAAACTCCTCAGCCTTGGAAATTAGGGCGTCAGGTCCGGAATGCCAAGGGGGGGCAGCGCCGCCAGAAGCGCGACCGTGCCCGCGGCCGCCAGGATCGCCCAGCCGAAGGACGCCAGCGTGCCGATGATGACATATTCGCTCAGGCGCGCCTCTTCCTTGACGGTGCCAAAGCGCAGCACGGACTTCGCGGCGATCAGAAAGCCGATCCCCTCGGCCTGGCCGGTCAGGATCAGGACGAAGATCAGCCCCCGCTCCAGAAGGCCGATGATGCGCCCCCCGCTTGGCAGGCCCGGCAGGCCAACATCGCCCCAGGGCGCCATCAGCAGCCCCAAGGCAAAGCCGCCCGCCCGCGTGGCCAGGATGAACCCCGCCGCCAGCGCCATCGCGCCGGGCAGCCGGTCCGCGCCGGCCCATGCCCCGGTCGCCCACAGCCCCGGCCAGACCGCCGCCACCGCCACCAGCAACGCCAGATGCGCCGCCTGATCGGCCAGAAACGGGCCGAGCCTTTGGGGTGCCCAGGATTTCGCCAGGTCTATGGCCAGATGCACCAGCGTCAGCACCGCCATCGCCGCCAGCGCGGCGCCCGTCACCGCGCCAACCGATACCGCCGACACCACGCCCACCATGCCCACATGCAGCGCCAGCGCACCCGCATGCCGCGCGCCCTTGGCCTGCGCCATCCGGGCCGTCTGGAACACGAAATCGGCAAGGACATGGGCGAGAAGGAGGGCGGCGAAGGTCTCGGTCATGCCGGGACTTGCATTTCATACGCCTCGACAAACGCACAACTGGTGCGCTGCAGCATCGAATTGCCCGCCGCACGGAGCCGGGACCCGACTGCCTGGCGGGTTATTCCCAAAGCTTTCGCAATGTCATCCTGTGTGGGTTCAGGTTCCACAGGCGACAGGGCCATCGCCATGGCCTGCGCCTGTTCCCAAGACCAACGGGCGGCGTATTCTTCGGCAAAGGCAAAAGCCAGCCTGCGGAAATCATCGACCCCCTCTCCCGCTAAGGCGAGCCTCTGGCCATGCCTCATCGCCTCCAGCGCGCGGCCCGAGGCGGTGAACGCAGGACCGAGGGCGGTAGACAAGTCCTTGGAGTGCATCGGGAAAGCATCGCCGATTCCAACCGCGATGCGCGTCGATAGCGTGCCTTCAATCTGCAACTTGGCAAAGATGTAGAGGCAGGCCCAAAGGCAATGTCCGGGTGTGTCGAGGCAAAGTTGCCAGCCATCGCCCCTATACCGCGTGAATCGCGTGTTGCTGTCGATCTCTGCCGCACAGGCAGCAAGCACCGCCATCGTCGCCTCCACCTCTTCGGGTGGAGCAGCCGTGGATCCGATCAGATCACCCGTGAGGATCGCCGCTTTCTTCGCCATTCGCAAATCATGGGGTTTGCCTTCCCGAAAAGCAAGTCAAAAGGATTGCTTCAATCTAATGCAAAACTAAAGCCTTGCGCCCTACATGAAGCCCAGTTCCAGCCGCGCCTCGTCCGACATCATGTCCATGCCCCAGGGCGGGTCGAAGGTCATCTGCACGTCCACATCCCTGACGCCGGCCACCGGCCCCACCGCATCGGCCACCCAGCCCGGCATCTCGCCCGCCACCGGACAGCCCGGCGCGGTCAGCGTCATGGCGATGCGCACCTCGTTCTCGGCGCTGATGTCGATCGTGTAGACCAGGCCCAGATCGTAGATGTTCACCGGGATTTCAGGGTCATAGACGGTGCGGCAGGCCTCGACCACCGAGGCGTAGAGCGGATGGTCGGTCGACGACGGCGCAATCAGCGGCGCGCCTTCAAGCCGGTCCTGTGGCAGGTTCATCACGGGCCTCGCGCGTCTCGGGCAAGATCTGGGGCGGAATGGCTGAGCGTTTATATGGGAAACTTCGCGCCAAGGTAAAGGTCGCGGCTCCCGCGAAGGCCCGGCCGACCGCCCGCAAGGGCGAAAGGCCCCGCCGGGGGTAAACCCGGCGGGGCCCAGGGGTGGGAGTTGGGTCACGTGTCGCAAGCAGCGTGCCGGTCACCCGACAGCGGCAGTCCTAGCGCGATTCGCCTTGCCGCATCGTTAACGGCGGCACGGATTGCCGCGGGGACCCCGGGTTGCGCGGCGCGGGCCGCTTCGCTATCGGCAGCCACCACCCCCCCGCCCGGAGGACCCCGTCCATGGCGCAGATGCTCGACACCGCCGCCTCCGACTTCGAGCCCCGGCTCGCGGCGCTTCTGGCCGGCACGCGCGCGGCGGCGGCCGATGTCGCGGCAGCGGTGACGGCGATCATCGAGGAGGTGCGCCGGGGCGGCGATGCGGCACTGATCGCGCGCACCGAACGCCACGACCGCCTGCGCCTGACGCCCGCGACGCTGGCCTTCACGGCCGGCGAAATCGCCGCCCTGACCGCCCGCGTCGACCCCGCGGACGCCGACGCGCTGCGGCTGGCCGCCACGCGCATCCGCGACTACCACGCCCGCCAGCGCCCCGAGGACCGGACCTGGACCGATGCCGCCGGGGCGATGCTGGGCTGGCGCTGGACGCCGGTGGCCTCCGCCGGGCTCTACGTCCCGGGCGGCACCGCGGCCTATCCCTCCTCGGTCCTGATGAACGCGATCCCGGCGCAGGTGGCAGGGGTGGAACGGCTGGTCATCGCCTGCCCCACGCCCGACGGCGCGGCCAGCCCGCTGGTGCTGATGGCGGCGGGGATCGCGGGCGTGCAGACGGTCTACCGCATCGGCGGGGCGCAGGCGGTGGCGGCGCTGGCCTGGGGCACCGAGACCATCGCGCCGGTCGACAAGATCACCGGCCCCGGCAACGCCTGGGTGGCGGCGGCCAAGCGGCAGGTCTTCGGCCAGGTCGGCATCGACATGATCGCCGGGCCGTCCGAGGTGCTGGTGCTGGCCGACCGTACGGGCGACGCCGACTGGATCGCGCTCGACCTCCTGAGCCAGGCCGAACACGACGAAAGCGCGCAGGGCGTGCTGGTGACCGACCACCCGCCGCTCGCCCGCGCCGTCGCCGCGGCGGTGGAGCGCCATCTGCCCACCCTGCCCCGCGCCGTCATCGCGGCGGCAAGCTGGGCGCGGCACGGCGCCATCATCACCGTGCGCGACATGGCCGAGGCCTGCGCCATCTCGGACCGCTTCGCGCCCGAACACCTGGAAATCCACACCGCCGACCCCGAGGCGCTGCTGCCACGGATCCGGCACGCGGGCGCGGTGTTCCTCGGACCCTGGACGCCCGAGGCGATCGGCGACTACCTCGGCGGGCCGAACCACGTCCTGCCCACGGCCCGGTCGGCGCGGTTTTCGTCGGGCCTCTCGGTGCTCGACTTCATGAAGCGCACGACGCTCGCCCGCTTCACCCCCGCCGCGCTCGCCGCCACCGGCCCCGCCGCGGAACGGCTGGCACAGGCCGAGGGCCTCGCCGCGCACGGCCGAAGCGTCCGCGCCCGCCTCGACGTGCTCAACCGCCCCTGACGGCCCGCCCGGCCCCGGCGTCCGAAGCAAATTGCGTGCCTGCGGCACATTCCCTTGCTGTCGGCCATCGGCTGAAGAAGCCCATGACCTCCGCTGAGGGGGCGTTCCGCCCCCAGCGCTCCCTGCGGTCGCTCCCCCCTGAGGGTATTTCAGCCAAGATGAAGCCCCCTGCCCCTTCATCTTGGCTGAAATACCCCGGGGTCCGGGGCAGCGCCCCGGCGCTCACCGCCAGACCGTCCGACGACGCATCAGCCCGCGGCAGCCGCGGCCTGCGAGCACCCCTCGCCCGGGTGGGGTCGAGCAGGCCGCACCTCCGGGCGCCGCTGTCAGGCGAAGAAGCGCGATGCGGGCAGGTAGGCGGCGAGGCGGGCGGCGGCGGCCCAGTCGGCCTCGAGTGCCATGTCGCCGACGAGGATCGCGGCATCTGCGGGCGTGCGGCTCAGCGCGCTGCGCAGCGCGGCGGCCTGGACGGCGAAGGGGGACAGGTGGCCCGGTGCCGGGTGGGTCTCGTCCAGCGCGGGCAGCGCGGCACGGAGCGCGGGCGGCGACAGCGGGCGCACCGCGAGCCCGATGCGGGCCGCCCCCGTCACCGCGGCGACCCGGTCCGCCTTCGCGGGCGGCACGTCGGCGCCGCGCAGGGCGTCCAGCGCGTTAGAGGAGAACAGCACCGCCACCACGTCGCGCCCCGTCGTCGCCCGGATGCCTGCATAGGTGCGGTAGTCGAGCCCGAGGTCCGCCGCACGCCTCAGCCGGCCGCGCAGCACCTCGCGCGGCAGGTGCGGCAGCAGGGCCGCGCGGGCCGCCGTCCAGCAGTGGCGACGCCAGGCCGCGCCGGGTTCCAGCGTCGGGCCGCCATTGTGGCCGGGGCCGGGGCCGGGGCCGGGAGCGGAGCCGGGGCCGCCGGTCACGCGCCCCACTCCCGCAGCCGGGCGACATAGCGCGCCAGCGTGTCGATCTCGAGGTTGACCGCATCGCCCACGGCGACCTGCCCCCAGGTGGTGACGGCGCGGGTATGCGGGATCAGGTTGATGCCGAAGTCGGTGCCCGCGACCTCGTTCACCGTCAGCGAGGTGCCGTTCAGGCAGACCGACCCCTTGGGCGCGATGAAGCCCGCAAGGTCCCCCGGCGCGCGGAAGGTCAGACGCAGGCTGTCGCCTTCCGCCTGCGCCGCCAGCACCTGCGCCAGCCCGTCGACATGGCCCGAGACGATGTGGCCGCCAAGCTCGTCGCCGACCTTCAGCGCGCGCTCGAGGTTGACCCGGCGCCCCGGTGCCCAGGCGCCGAGCGTGGTCCTGGACAGGGTTTCGGCCGAGATCTGCACCTCGAACCAGCCGGGCCCCAGCGCCACCGCGGTCAGGCAGACGCCGTCGCAGGCGATCGAGGCGCCGATGGCGATGCCGCCGGTGTCATGGGTGGTGCCGATGCGGGCGCGCAGGTCGCCCTGCCGCTCGACGCGAAGCACCTCGCCCATGTCGGTGACGATGCCGGTGAACATGGCGCGCGTCTCCCCTTGCCCCCGGGGCGGAGGTAGCGCCGCGCCGCCGTCGCCGCAAGCCCGCCGCAGAAAGGCCGCGATTGCCGGGGATGCGTGGCGCGTGAACTTCCCCTTTACCGGGGCGGTGCGACAGGGGCAGGAAAGGGTCCGGACCGGACAGGCAGATGACAGCTTCGGGCGAAAGACGCGTCTTCCTCTTCCTGCAGGGACCGCACGGGCCGTTCTTCCACCGGCTGGGACGGATGCTGTCGGCTGCGGGCGCGCGGGTCTGGCGCCTGGGCTTCAACCGCGGCGACCGCGCCTTCTGGTTCGACGGCGCGAGCTTCATCCCGTTCCGCGGCACCCCGGGCGACTGGCCCGCGGCCTGCGCGGCGCTGCTGGCGGAAAAGGGCGTCACCGACATCGTGCTCTACGGCGACACGCGGCCCGTCCATGCCCAGGCGGTCGCGGCGGCGCGGGCGGCGGGCGTGCGGGTGCATGTCTTCGAGGAAGGCTACCTGCGCCCGCACTGGGTGACCTACGAACGCGGCGGGTCGAACGGGCATTCGCGGCTGATGGGGCTGTCGCTGGCCGAGATGAAGGCAGCGCTCGCGCATCTGGACATGGACCTGCCCGACGCCCCCGCGCGCTGGGGCGACATGCGCCAGCACATGTTCTGGGGCGCGCTCTACCACTGGTTCGTGCTGACCGGCTTCTGGGATTTCCGCAACTTCCGCCCGCACCGGTCGCTGACCGTGGGGCAGGAGTTCCTGCTGTATCTGCGCCGCTTCCTGATGCTGCCGTTCCACCGCTGGGAACGCATGCTGGCGGAACTGCGCATCAGGCACGGCGGCTTTCCCTATCACCTGGCGATCCTGCAGCTGGAACACGACGCGAGCTTCCAGATGCATTCGCCGTTCCGCACGATGACCGAATTCCTCGCCGTGGTGGTGGAAGGTTTCGCCAGGGGCGCGCCGCCGCATCACCACCTGGTCTTCAAGGCGCATCCGCTGGAAGACGGCCGCGTGCCGGTCAAGCGCGAGATCACGCGGCTGGCCCGCGCCCACGGGATCGAGGGGCGCGTGCATTTCGTGCGGGGCGGCAAGCTTGCGCAGCTTCTGAACCACGCGCGGTCGGCCGTCACCGTCAACTCCACCGCCGGGCAGCAGGTCCTTTGGCGCGGCCTGCCGCTCAAGACCTTCGGCGCCGCGGTCTATGCCAAGCCCGAATTCGTCTCGACCCAGCCCCTGGCCGAATTCTTCGCCCGCCCCACAAGGCCGGACAGCCGCGCCTACCGCGACTATCGCCACTACCTGCTGGAAACCAGCCAGGTGCCCGGCGGCTTCTACAGTTCGCGCGGACGGCGCGAATTGCTACGACAGGTGGTGGACATGATGCTGTCGCCCGAAGATCCCTACGACGCGCTCACCTCCGGAAACGCGGCACCGCGGCAACAGTTGCGCGTGGTGAAATAGGCACGCTGTCGCCGACATTGGCAGTTTTGCTTGTGTTTCTGTAGGTTTGTCGCCAAAAGTTGAACAAACGCTCCGGTCAACAGGAGTTCGAGCAGTGCGAACGACCGCCCATCGGGCGGTGGCGGGGGCCACCCTCGTCGCCGCGAGCCTTGCCCTCGGCGCCTGCGGGCTGCCGCGGTCGGGGCCGAACAAGGCCGAGATCTTCAGGGGCTCGGTGCTGGAACAGGGGGACGCCTTCATCGTCACCGTGAACGCCCGCGTGACCCGCGCCACGGCGGTGACGCCGGCGCTGGGGTTCTCGTCGGCGTTCCGGAACGCGGGCCTCGTGGGATCCGACACGATCTCGCCCGGCGACGTGCTGACGCTGACGGTCTACGAGAACGTGCGCGACGACCCCCTGCTCGGCAACACCGGGCAGCGCGTGTCGCTTCTGGATACCGTGCAGGTCGACGGCTCCGGCTTCATCTTCGTGCCCTATGCGGGGCGCATCAAGGCGGCCGGCCAGTCGCCCGAGGCGCTGCGCCAGGACATCGCGCGCAAGCTCGATGCCCAGACGCCCGACCCGCAGATCACCATCGCCCGCGCCGCGGGGGACGGCTCGACCGTCACCGTCTCGGGCGCGGTCACCGGACAGGGGGTCTTCCCCGTCGACCGGTCCACCCGCACGCTGATGGCGATGATCGCCCGCGCAGGCGGCGTGGCGATCGAGCCCGAGGCCGCGCTGGTGCGCGTCACCCGCGGCAACCAGACCGGGCAGGTCTGGCTGGTCGACCTCTACGCCAACCCCTCGCTCGACATCGCCCTTCGTCCCGGCGACCAGATCGTGGTGGAGCGCGACAGCCGCAGCTTCACCGCGATGGGCGCCACCGGCGCGCAGACGCTGGTGCCGTTCGCGACGCAGACCCTGTCGGCGATCGAGGCGATTGCCACCGTCGGCGGGCTGAACACCTCGCTGGCCGATCCCACCGGCGTCTTCGTCTTCCGCAACGAGCCGGCCGAGATCGCCAATGCGGTGCTTGGCCGCAGCGACCTGCAGGGCGACCAGCGGATGGTCTATGTGCTGGACCTCACGCAGCCCACCGGCGTGTTCGAGGCGCGCGACTTCCTGATCCGCGACGGCGACACGGTCTATGTGACCGAGGCACCCTTCGTGCAGTGGCAGAAGACGCTGTCGGCAATCACCGGCACGGTCGGCGCGGCCGACACCGTCGCCACGGCGGGCACGGGCGGCTGAGGGCCATGACCGGCGTCGGGGAAGCCGTTCCCCGGCGGCTTCACGCCTTCGCGCTCGGGCTTCTGCGCGACCGGCGTGTGCGCCGCATCCTGGACCTTGCGGGGCACCAGCTGCGCGCGGGGCTTCCGGGGCCCGGCGATGGCGTCGTCGTCTGGGGCCGGTCGCCCCACGCCTGGCGCGGCGAGCGCGTCGCCGCCGCCCGCGGCCTGCCGCTTGTCCGGCTCGAGGATGCCTTCCTGCGGTCGGTCCGCCCCGGCCGCAGCGGGGCGCCGACGCTGGGGCTGATGGTCGATCCCGTCGGCGTGCATTTCGACGCCTCCGCGCCCTCGCGGCTGGAACGCCTGCTCGACCTCGTGGACCCCGGGGACAGGGCCCTGATGGCCCGCGCCGCGGACGGCATCGCCCGGCTGCGCGCGGCCGACCTGTCCAAGTACACCCTGCACGATCCCGCCCTGCCCGGCCCCGCGCCCGGCTACGTGCTGGTGGCGGACCAGATCCGCGGCGATGCCTCGGTGCGCCACTCCGGCGCGCCCGGGGGGGTGTTCGCGCGGATGCTGGAGGCCGCGCGCGACGAAAACCCCGGCGCCCGCATCGTCATCCGCACGCATCCCGAAACCGCGCTCGGCCTGCGCCCCGGGCACTACGGGCCGGACGACGCCCGCGACGGTGCGGTGATCGAGGCGGGCGCGGTGTCGCCCTGGCGGCTGCTGGACGGCGCCGCGGCGGTCTATACCGTCTCGTCCCAGATCGGTTTCGAGGCGATCCTGGCGGGCCACAGCCCCCGCGTCTTCGGCCAGCCCTTCTATGCCGGCTGGGGCCTTTCCCGCGACGACCGCCCGCCGCCGCGCCGCGGCCGGACCCTGACCGCCGAGGCGCTGTTCGCAGCCGCGATGATCCAAGCGCCGCTGTGGTACGACCCCTGCCGCGACCGGCTGTGCCCCTTCGAGGAGGCGGCGGACCAGCTCGAGGCCGAAACCCGCGCCTTCCGCGAGGACCGGCGGGGCCATCTGGCGCTTGGCATGCGGCTGTGGAAGCGCGGGCGCATCCAGGCGGTGTTCGGGCGCGAAAGGCCCGTGGTCTTCCGCGACGACCCTGCTGCCGCCGCGAAGGCGGCGCGGGGGCGCGACCTTCTGGTCTGGGCGGGCAAGGAGCCTGCCGTGCCTCTGCCGGGGACCGTGCGCCGGGTGGAGGACGGTTTTCTCAGGTCACGCGGACTGGGGGCGGATCTGGTCCCCCCCCTCAGCCTCGTGACCGACGACCTCGGCATCTACTACGACCCCACCCGCCCCTCGCGGCTGGAGGCGCTGGTGGCGGCGGGCCCGCCCCCCGGCGGTGCGGCGCGGGCGGCGCGGCTGGTGGCGGCGCTGGTGGCGCAGGCGGTCACCAAATACAACCTGCCGGGCGCCCTTCCCCCCCTGCCCGAGGGCCACCGCGTGCTGGTGCCTGGGCAGGTGGAGGACGACGCCTCGATCCTGAAGGGGGCGGGCGCGGTGCGGACAAACCTCGACCTCCTGCGCGCGGCCCGGACCGCGCGGCCGGAGGCGGTGATCGTCTGGAAGCCGCATCCGGACGTGGAGGCGGGCCTGCGCCCGGGCCGTGTCGACCCCGCAGACCTTGCGGGGCTGGCCGATGTGGTGGCCGAATGCGCCCCGGCGGCGGCGCTGATCGACGCCTGCGACGAAGTGTGGACGATGACCTCGCTCATGGGCTTCGAGGCGCTTCTGCGCGGCAAGCCCGTGACCTGCCTGGGCGCGCCGTTCTACGCGGGCTGGGGGCTGACGGCGGACCTCGGGCCGGTGCCCGGGCGGCGGCAGGCGCGGCCCACGCTGCTGGCGCTGGCCCATGCCGCGCTGATCGCCTACCCGCGCTACTGGGACCCCGTCGCCCGCCTGCCCTGCCCGCCCGAGGTGGCGCTGGAGCGGCTGGCCTCGGGGACGATCCCGCGTGCATCTGCCTGGACGCGCGCGCTGGCCAAGGCGCAGGGGGCGCTCGCGCCGCTGGCGCATCTCTGGCGGTAGGGACGCGCCGGGGCCGCGCCCCGTCGGGTCCCGGGATACCCCGCCCCGGCGCCTTCAGCCGGGGCCTCCGCCGCCACCTGCGCGGCGGAGGACGCGGAGGTCCCGGGTCAGGCCCGGGACGGGATGTCCCTTGACGGCGTTCGGCCTGTGGGGGGCGCAGGGCACCGGCGGGAAGGGCCTCCCTTTCCCTCGCGCGCCATTGACGGGCGAGGTCCCGGGTCAGGCCCGGGACGGGGTCTCCTGCATGTCTCCCCTCAATCCGCCCGTGCCAGAAGCCCGCCGGCGCGGCGTTCGATGCGGCCGTCCATTTCCAGCGACACGAGTTCCGGCGCGATCTCGGCCGCGGGCAGGCCGAGGTCGCGGATCAGCTGGTCCTCGGCCAGCGGGCTGGGGCCCAGGCGGTCAAGGATCAGGCCGTGCACGGCCGCGAGGTCGCGCAAGGGACGGCGGGGCGGCACCGGACCTGGCAGCAAGGCCGGCGGGGGCGGGTCGATGCGGGGCGCGGGCAGACTCGCGCCCAGGGCCTCGGCCACGTCCGCGGCCGACCGCACCAGAAGCGCGCCGTCGCGGATCAGGAGGTTGCAGCCGCCTGCCCGCGCGTCGAAGGGATGGCCCGGCACCGCCATCACCTCGCGCCCCAGATCCAGCGCCGCGCGCGCGGTGATCAGCGAGCCCGACCGGGTGGCGGCCTCGACCACCACCACCGCGCGCGACAGGCCCGCGACGATGCGGTTGCGCAGCGGGAAGTGGCGGGCCTGCGGCTCTGTCCCGGGGGGCTGTTCGGTCAGGAGCAGCCCGCGTTCGGCGATCTCGCCGGCAAGGGCGGCGTGTTCGGGCGGATAGACCACGTCGATCCCCCCCGCCATCACGGCGACCGTGGCGGGAAGTGCGGCGCGGTGCGCCTCGGCGTCGATGCCGCGGGCGAGGCCCGAGACGACGGCAAAGCCCGCCTCCGCCAGCCCCTCGGCCAGCCGCCGCGCCATGCGCAGGCCCAGGGACGAGGCGTTGCGCGCGCCCACCAGCGCCACGCAGGGCCGGAAGGTCACGCCGGCATCGCCCTTTGCCCAGAGCACCGGCGGCGCCTCGGCCAGCGCGGCCAGGGCGGCGGGGTAGGACGCCTCGCCCCGGCACAGAAGCCGCGCCCCGGCCTTGCGGCCGGCGGCCAGTTCCGCCAGCGCCACGCCCTCCGGGCAGGCGGCATAATCCTCGACCCCGGCGGCGCGGGCGATGTCGGGCAGGGCCGCCAGCGCCGCGGCGGCGCTGCCATGGGCGCCCATCAGGCGGTGGAAGGTCGCAGGCCCCACGCGGCGCGACCGGATCAGGCGCAGCCAGTCCAGCCGCTCCCCCTCTGCCCCCGGGGGGGCATAGGCGGCGGGCGCCTCGTCGAAACCGTCGGTCGGCGATTCGGCCAGCATGCGCCCCCCATCCGGGCGCCAGTGTCGGGCGCGAATGGTTAACGGCAGGTGAATCGCCCCGGGGCCTGCCGCGGACGAGGGTGGCAGAGGCCCGCGACAGGCTTTATGTGACAGCCATGTTCGACGCCCTGCTTCGCCGCCTGTCCGGCCCTGCCGCCGCCCTGCCCGCCCCCGAGGCGCGGCTGGCGCTGGCGGCGCTGCTGGTGCGCCTCGCGCGCGCCGACGGGCGCTACACGCCCGAGGAGGCGCGGCGCATCGACCGCGTGCTGGCCGCGCGCCATGCGCTGTCGCCGTTTGCCGCCACCGCGCTGCGGGCCGAGGCCGAGGCGCTGGAGGCCGCGGCGCCGGACACCGTGCGCTTCACCCGCGCGCTGAAGGATGCGGTGCCGCTGGAGGACCGCGCAGGCCTGGTCGAGGCGCTGTGGACCGTCGCCCTGGCCGACGGGACGCGCAGCGCCGAGGAGGAGCAGGTGATCCGGCTGGCGGCCAGCCTGCTGGGCCTGACCGACCGCGACTCCGCGCTGGCGCGCCAGCGGGCCGAGAGGGCGGGATGATCGCCTCGCTGGGGATGTACGACCTGCCGCCCCTGCAGGCGGCCAACGACCGGCTCTGGGCGCTGATCCGCGACGCGCTGCGTGCCCGCGGCATCGCCGCGCCGGCGGCGCTGACGCGGGGCGAAGCCGCCTACTGGGCGGCCTGGCAAAGCCCCGACCTCGTGCTGTCGCAGACCTGCGGCTTTCCCTTCCGCGCCCGGCTGCATGACCGCGTGGCGCTGGTCGGCACGCCCGACTACGGCGTGCCGGGCTGCGCGCCGGGGCATTACCGCAGCGTGCTGGTGGTCCGCGCCGACGATCCGCGCGACCTGCCCGCGCTGGACGGCGCGCGGCTTGCCTTCAACGAGCCCCTGTCGCAGTCCGGCTGGGCGGCCCCGATGGCCCTTGCCGCGGCGCGGGGCATGGCCTTCACGACCGGGCCGCAGACCGGCGGGCACCGGCGGTCGGCGCTGGCGGTGCGGGCGGGCGCGGCGCAGGTGGCGGCGCTGGATGCGGTGACCTGGGCGCTGCTCTGCGATCACGAGGGCTGGACGGCCGACCTGCGCGTGGTGGCGGAAACCGACCCCACGCCGGGCCTGCCGCTGGTCGCGGCGCCCGGTGCCGATGCGGCTGCGGCCTTCGCCGCGGTGGCCGGGGCGATCGAAAGGCTCGCCCCCGGGGACCGGCGGGTGCTGCGGCTTGCGGGACTGGCGGCGATCCCGGCGGCGGCCTATCTGGCCGAGCCGCACCCCCCTCCGCCCGTGCCCGGCACGCGCCAGCCCTGACCCGGACCGCCTGAGGGGTTCCTTTCCGGCCGCCGCCGGGGCAGATTGCCCGCCGGGACATCAGCAGGACGACACCCGCATGACATCCGGCAGGGCCTGAAGGCCCGCCGCCGGAACCGGCCGCCGGACCGGCGCTTCCCGGCCACGACAGACCGACCGCCCCGGCGGCGGCCCATTCCAAGGTGACCTTTCGATGACGACCAACGGCATGAAGGACTGGCTGCGCAAGCATCCCCAGGTCCGCACCATCCGCGTGGCGGCGGCCGACCTCAACGGCCAGGCGCGCGGCAAGCGCATTCCCGCGCGCTTTGCCGACAAGGCGCTGGGGGACGGCACGCGGTTTCCCTTTTCGGTGCTGAACCTCGACATCTGGGGCGAGGACATCGACGACAGCCCGCTGGTGTTCGAAAAGGGCGACCAGGACGGCGTGCTCAAGCCCACCGAACGCGGCTTCATGCCGATGCCCTGGCTGGAGGCGCCGACCGCGCTCCTGCCGATCTGGATGTTCCACGAGAACGGCCAGCCCTACGACGGCGATCCGCGCCACGCGCTGCGCGCCGTGGTCGACCGCTACAAGGCGCGCGGCCTGACGCCCGTGGTGGCGATCGAGCTGGAATTCTTCCTGATCGACGATTCGGGCAAGACGCTGCAGGTGCCGCCCTCGCCCCGGTCGGGCAAGCGGCGCAAGGCGGCCGAGACGATGTCGATTCGGGCGCTCGATGCCTTCGACGTCTTCTTCACCGACCTCTACGACGCCTGCGAGGCGATGGACATCCCCTGTC
>CAZCPY010000041.1:0-24339 GCA_964499865.1 uncultured Rhodobacterales bacterium
GCCGATCATCTTGCCGAGGATCTCGGGCGGCTGGTCGATCGAGCCCATGGTCTTGATGACGCCCAGAACCGCGGCCACGATCCCCAGCGCGGGCAGCGCGTCGGCCATCGACTGCATCGCGTGGCTGGGGTGCAGCGCGTGGTGGTTGTTGGTCTCCATCCGCTTTTCCAGCACCTCCTCCACCTGGTGGGGATCGTCGTAGTTCATCGACGCCGCGCGCAGCGTGTCGCAGATCAGGTCGGTGACCTCGTGGTCGGCGAGGATCCTGGGGTAGCGCCTGAAGATCGCGCTTTCGGCGGGCTTTTCGATGTGCTCCTCCAGCCCGACGGGGTTGGACCTGGCGATGCGGATCAGCTCGAACAGCAGGCACAGAAGGTCGCGGTAATCGGCGGGCTTCCACTTCGGTCCCTTGAACACCCGTCCGATGCCGCGCCCGGTCGCCTTGACCGTCGACATGTCGTTCGACAACAGGAACGCCCCCAGGGCCGCGCCGCCGATCATGATCATCTCGAACGGCAGGGCCTCGAGGATGGGCTCCAGCTTGCCCCCGGCCAGCACGTAGCCGCCGACGACCATCACGAAGATCACCACGATGCCGATGATGCCGATCATTCCCCGCCCCACTTCACGGACCGCCGCGACGTTCGCAGGCCCGCGTTAAGAATCCCTCACCCCGGTCATTCCGTCGGCGCCAGCGCGTTGCGGCCGGCCAGAAGCAGGCTGACCTCGTAGGCCGCGTCCGGCTCCATCCCCGCCATGATCGCGGCGGCGGCGTCCGGGCGCATGCGGCCGAGGAAACCGGCGGCAAACTCGGGCGCCATCGCGGCGAACAGGGCGGCCGCGTCCTTGGGCTTCATCGTCTCGTAGACCGCGGTCAGGCGGGCGAGGTCTTCCTCGGCGGCGCCGTCGGCCTGGTCGATGGTGGCGGCAAGCTGCCCTTCGGCCTCGGCCAGGGCGGCAAGGCGCGCCTCGACCGCCTGTTCGGCCAGCGCCAGAGCGGCAAGCCGCTGCTCCAGCGCGGCCTCCTGCGCCACTACCCGCGCCTCGCGCGCCGACAGCGCCTCGACCAGGGCGGCCGGCGGGGCGGGGCAGGCGAGCGGCGCCTCGGCCGTCTCCACGTTCCCGCCGGCGATGGCCTCGCCCACGATGCTGCCCAGCCGCAGCGCCGCCGAGGCGGCCAGCATCACCGCCAGCACTCCCAGGACCGACCGCCGCATCACTCGGCCGCCTGAAGCGGGCGGGCGGCGCGGGCGCGCTGCACGGTCAGGCGGCGCTCGGTCGGCGGCGCGGGCGGCACGGCCTGCGGTGTGCCCGGGTCGGGCAGGTCGTGCAGGGTGGCGATCAACAGTTCCAGCCGCGCCGCCGCCGCCTCGCCCCGCGCCATGGTGGATTCCAGCGCCGCGGTCTGTCCCGAGGCCGCGGCGCGCGCCGTCTCCAGCGCGCGGGTCATGCTGTCGACCTGCGCCGACAGCACCGCGATGGCGCCGCCCATCCCGGTTTCCAGCCCCTGCAGGCGGCGCAGGCGCGACGACAGCACCCAGCAGTAGAATGCCGCGCCGAAGGCGCCGGCGGACATCAGTGCATCGGCAACAAGCTCCATCGCAGCCTCCGTCAGTTCAGCACGAATTCGGTGACGAGCAGGTCGCGCACCCGGCCCTCGCCCACCACGATCTGGATGCGGCGCAAGAGCTGCGCCCGGATGCGCACCAGCGCCGCGGGGTCCTCGAGCTCGGCGATGTCCACCGCGCGCAGGTAGCCGTTCAGCACGTCGAGGATGCGCGGCATCAGCATCGCGACCTCGGCCGCCCGGGCGGCGCCGACCTCGAGCTGCGCGGTCATCCGCAGATGCGTATTCGACGCCTTGGGGCCGAGCGAGATCACCACCGGATCGACCGGCACGAAGGCGATGTCGGGCAGCGGGTCGGCGGCCGCGCCGTTGTCCTCACCCTGACCCTCGGCCCTGGCCGGGTCTTCGGAGGCGCCGAGAATCAGCCCGGACCAGGTCGCATAAAACCCGCCGCCTCCCAGGATCAGGGCCAGCAACAGCCCGATCAGAAGGGGTTTTTTCGACTTTTTCGCAGGCGCCGCGGCAGGTGCGGCTGGGGCTTCGGCCATCGGAACCTCCCGGGGCTGGCAGGACCGAATTAACCGCAGTCAGGCTAACCGATTGTTAAGCGCGATGGTGAATCACTGGCAGGGCCCGGTGCAGAAGGCGCGGGGCTTCAAGGAGGCGTCCCGTGCAGGCCCTGACCGCGACCTGGACCGCTCTCGACCTCCGCCGCAAGGCGGTCGTGGCCGGGGCAACCGTGCTGATGTTCCTTGCGGTTCTGGGGCTTGCGCGCGGTTCGGGGGCGCCGCCGATGGCGCTTCTGTATTCCGGCCTGGACGGCGCCGCGGCGGGCGAGGTCGTCGCCGCCCTGGAAGCGCAGGGCGTGGCCTTCGAGGTGCAGGGCGATTCGATCCGCGTGCCCGAAGGCCAGCGCGACAGCCTGCGCATGACGCTTGCGGCGGATGGCCTGCCCACCGCGGGCGGCGCGGGCTACGAACTGCTCGACGCGCTGTCGGGCTTCGGCACCACGGCGCAGATGTTCGACGCCGCCTACTGGCGCGCCAAGGAAGGCGAGCTTGCGCGCACCATCCTCGCCATGCCGGGCGTGCGCGCGGCCCGCGTGCACCTGGCGACCGGCGAGGACCAGCCCTTCCGCGACCGTCCGCCGCCCACCGCCAGCGTCACCGTGACCACCGCCGCCGGGATCGACGCGACGCAGGCGCAGGCGCTGCGGCATCTGGTCGCGGCCGCGGTCTCGGGCATGCGCCCCGAGGACGTGGCGGTGATCGACAGCGCCCGCGGCCTGATCCCCGCCGACAGCGGGGATCAGGCCGCGCCGCTGGCCGCCACGGGCCGCGCCGCCGAACTCAAGGCCAATGTCGAACGCCTGCTTGCCGCCCGCATGGGCCCTGACCGGGCCGTGGTCGAGGTGGCGGTCGACCTCGTGACCGCGCGCGAGCAGGTGACCGAGCGCCGTTTCGACCCCAGCGGCCGCGTGGCGATCTCGACCGAGACCGAAGAGAAGACCAGCGCCTCGACCGGGGGCACCGGCGCCGTCACCGTCGCCTCGAACCTGCCCGACGGCAACGCCGGGGGCGGCGGCGACAAGTCGCAGGAAAGCCAGACGCGGGAGCGGACGAATTTCGAGGTGTCCGAGACGCAGCGCGAGCTTCTGCGCCTGCCCGGCGACATCCGCCGCCTGACGGTCGCCGTGCTGGTGGACGGCCTGCGCACCCCCGCCGCCGACGGCACCGAGACCTGGACCCCCCTTCCCGAGGCGGACCTCGCCGCGCTGCGCGAGCTGGTCGCCGCGGCCGTCGGCCTGGACGAGACGCGCGGCGACACGCTGACGCTCAAGTCGATGCCCTTCGAACCCGTGGCCAGCCTCGGCACCGAGGCGGTGGCCGAAGGCGCGGGCCTGCTGGGGGCGCTGGAGGTGATGACCTTGGTGCAGACCGCGGTGCTGGCGCTGGTGGCGCTGGTGCTGGGGCTGTTCGTGCTGCGCCCGATCCTGGCCGGGCCGCGCCCGGTGCTGCTGTCGCCGCCGCAGACCCCGCTGGCGCTGGCCGCGCCCGGCGACGGGCTCCTGCCCGGAACCGGCCCGGCGCTGACCGGCGAGATCGATGCCACCCTGCCGCAGGCGGATACGGAAGAAGACCCCGTCCAGCGCCTGCGCCGCCTGATCGAGGAACGCCGGGCCGAGACGGTCGAGGTGCTGCGCGGCTGGATGGAACGCGACGGAGACCGCAGCTGATGCCCCTGCGACTGGAGCTTTTCGACGACGGCGGCGACAAGGCCGACCGGGCCGCCAAGGCCACCGTGGTGACCGACGCGGGCGCGCTGGAAGAGGCGCGTCTGGCGGCCTACGAACAGGGCTACACCGCCGGATGGGACGATGCCGTCGCGGCGCAGGGCGAGGACCAGGCCCGCCTGCGCGCCGATCTCGCGCGCAACCTGCAGGGCCTGGCCTTCACCTACCACGAGGCGCGCAGCCACATCCTGCGCGCCATCGAGCCCTTGTTCGAGACGATCCTCGCCCGCATCCTGCCCGACCTCGCCCGCGTGGCGCTGGCGCCCCGGGTGCTGGAGGCGCTGGCGCCTCTGGCCGCGGCAGCGGCCGACACGCCGGTCGACCTGGTGCTGAACCCCGCCGCCCGCCCCGCCGTCGAGGCCGCGCTGGCCGAGGCCCCGCCCCTGCCCCTGCACATCGTCGAGGAACCGACGCTGGGCGAGGGCCAGGCCTACCTGCGGCTCGGCGCGTCCGAGACGCGCATCGACCTCGACCGCGCCGTGGCCGAGATTTCCGCCGCCATCCGCGGCTTCTTCGACACCGACCGCAACGGAGAACCCGCCCCATGACCGCCGAAACCCCCGCAAGCCCCTTCATCGACGTGCCGATCGAGATCACGATCTCGGTCGGCCGCGCCCGCCCGGCGGTGCGCGAGCTGCTCGCGCTGGAGCGCGAGGCGGTCCTTGTGCTCGACCGCCGCGTCGACGATCCGGTGGAGCTCTACGTCGGCGACCGGCTGATCGCGCGGGGCGAACTGCAGACGCTGGACGACGACCCCTCGGGCCAGCTGGCCGTGCGGCTGACCGAGGTCGTCAACCTGCGCGGCGGGCTGTGATCCGCCGCGCCGCCATCGTCGGCCTTGCCCTGGGCGTCATCGCCCTGGCGGCCGCGGGGCCCGCGCTGGCGCAGCAGATCTCGATCGACCTCGGTTCGGGCGAGGCGCTGTCGACGCGGACGATCCAGCTTCTGCTGTTGCTGACGGTGCTGAGCCTGGTGCCGGGGCTTGCCATCATGGTGACCTGCTTTCCCTTCATCGTCACCGTGCTCGCCATCCTGCGCCAGGGGATCGGCCTGCAGCAGTCGCCGCCCAACATGCTGATCGTCAGCCTCGCGCTGTTCCTGACCTGGTATGTCATGGACCCCGTGCTGACCGAGGCCTGGACCGCCGGGATCGGCCCGTTTTCGCGCGCCGAGATGCCGGTCGAGACGGCGCTTCCGGCGGCGCTGGAACCGTTCCGCGCCTTCATGGCGGCGCGGCTCGACCCCGAGACCTTTGCCGCGCTGGCCGCGCTGCGCCCCGGCAGCGCGCCGGGGCCGATGGCGGATGCGCCCCTGTCGCTGCTGGTGCCGTCGTTCCTTCTTTCGGAAATCCAGCGCGCCTTCGAGATCGGGTTCCTGATCTTCCTGCCGTTCCTGGTCATCGACCTGGTGGTCGCGGCGGTCCTGATGTCGATGGGGATGATGATGGTGCCGCCAGCGGTCGTGGCCCTGCCCTTCAAGCTCGCCTTCTTCGTCGTCGCCGACGGCTGGTCGCTGATCGCCGCGGCGCTGGTGCGCAGCTACGTCTGAGGCCCGCGAAAGGCACGAGGCGGAATCCCGCGGGGCGGCGGCATGCCGCCCCTGCGCCCAGGCTGCGCTGTCCCGGCGGCTGCCGACCCGGGGCCACCGCGGCATCGGGACGGCACGGGCCGCCGCCCCACCCGGACGCGCGCAGGCGCGGCAGGCGCGTCAGGTTCCTACTGCACCACCAGTTCGGCATGCAGCGCGCCCGCGGCGTTGATCGAGGTCAGGATGTCGATCATGTCCTGCGGCGCCACGCCCAGCGCGTTCAGCCCGGCAACGACGGTCGACAGGTCGGTGCCCGCCTCAAGCTCGGCCAGACCCGTGCCGGGCCCGGTCTCGACCGAGGCGCTGGTGCGGGGCAGCACGATCGTCTCTCCTTGCGCGAAGGGGTTGGGCTGCACCGCGACGGGCGTCTCCTCGACCCGCAGCGTCAGCCCGCCCTGCGCCACGGCGACGCGGCCGATACGCACGTCGGCGCCCATCACGATGGTCCCCGACCGCTGGTCGACAACCACCCGCGCGCGCGACTGCGGCGTCAGCGTCAGGTTCTCGATCCGCGCCAGCGCATGGGCGGGCGAGCGCACACCGGCGGCGGCGAGGTCCAGCACCACCGTCCCGGCATCGACCATCACCGCGACATTGCCCCCCAAAGCCCCGTTGACCGCGCGTTCGATCAGCGACGCGGTGGTGAAATCGGGCGTGCGCAGCGCCAGCCGGAGGGTCTGCAGGCCCGCGAAATCGAAATCGACCTCGCGTTCCACCCGCGCCCCGCCGGGAATCGTCCCGGCCGTGGGCACGCCCTGCACCACCCGCGCGCCCTCGCCTTCCGCCGCCACGCCGCCCGCGATCACCGTGCCCTGGGCCACGGCATAGATCTCGCCATCCGCACCGTTCAGCGGCGTCATCACCAGCGTGCCGCCCAGCAGGCTTTTCGCGTCGCCGATGGCGCTGACGGTCACGTCGATGCGGCCGCCCGCGCGGGCGAAGGGCGGCAGTTCGGCGGTGACGAAGACGGCGGCGACGTTGCGGGGGCGGAACTGCTCGCCCGAGACGTTGACCCCCAGACGCTCCAGCAGGCCGGCCAGCATCTCTTCGGTGAAGGGCGAATTGCGCAGGCCGTCGCCGGTGCCGTTCAGCCCGACGACGAGGCCGTAGCCCACGAGGTCGTTGCCGCGCACGCCGTCGAATTCGACGAGGTCCTTCAGCCGCACCTCCTGCGCCACCGCGCCAAGCGGCCAGAAGGCGGCGATCAGGGCAAGCAGGCGGATCATCGCAGGAACTCCAGAAGGCTGAGGCGCGACAGGCGCGCGGTGACGGCATAGAGCGCCTCGAGCTGGCCCTGGGCGGCCTCGAGCCGGGTCGCGGTCTCGTAGGGGTCGGCCGACAGCAGCGCCGCGCGGGCGATCTCCAGCGCCGAGGTTTCGGCCGTGTTGCGCTGGCGGGCGGTTTCGATCCGGCCCTCGACCGTGCCGATGCGGGCGGCGAGGTCGGCGCGGTCGGCCGAACCCTGCAAAAGCATCTCGCCCGCGCGCCGGGCCAGAGCGGCCTGTTCCGAGGGCAGCGCCGGCCCCGCTCCGCGGTCGATCAGCGCGGCCAGCGCAAAGCCCTGCAGCGTGTCGCGGAATGCGGGGTCGCCTGCCGTGACGTCGAAGGTCACGCTGTCTTCGGGCGAGACGGCCAGCGGCGCCAGCGGATCGCCCCCCCGATAGGCGACGGCGGCAAAACCGGCGGGATCGCCGAACCACTGCACCACCGCCGCCTCGACCTCGGCGGCGGTGGCAAGACCGGTCGTCAGCGTCTCCAGCGCGGCCAGGATCTGTTCCGCCGGGGCCAGCGCCGGGCGGTCGGCGGCCGTGCCTGCAAACAGCGTGCGGTCGCCGACGCGGGTGTTGAGCGCCGAGACCGCGCTGTCGAAGCGGTCGGCCGCATCCCGCGCTGTGGTGCGCACCATCGCCACATGGCCCGAGGCCGCCGCCGACAGGAGCGAGGGCGCGAGGTTTCCGGCCAGGGTGTCGACCGTGGCCAGGGTTTCCTGCATGCCGCCAGCAAACAGCGCGGCCTCGGCCGCGGCGACCTCATAGGCGGTCAGCCGCGTCATCGAGGTCTCGATCCCCGACAGGGGCACCAGGTCGCCCGACAGCCGCCGGGCGGGGTCGTTGACGAGGCCGGTCGACACCTCGGTCGACAGCCGCTGCGTCAGCGCCTTGAGGTCGGCCGACTGGCGGCGCAACTGGAAGGTATAGGACATGTCGCCCAGACCGGTCACCGCCATGGCTCAGATCTCCAGCAGCAGCGAAATCATCCCGTCCACCGTGCTGATGACGCGGGCGTTGGCGGCATAGGCCTTTTCGATCACCAGCAGGTTCTGCAGCTCGCGGTCGGTGTCGACGCCGCCCTCCAGTTCCAGGACGCGGAAAGCCTCCGCCCGGGTGCGGGCGAAGGTCGCCTCGTCCTCGGCGTCCAGCCGGTCAGCCGAGACGCCCGAGACCATCTGCGCGGCAAGCACGGACAGGCTGCGCGGGCCGGCCATGAAGTTCCCCGAGGCGGGTTCGCGCGCGTCGGTCAGGGCGTCCTGCAGGGCGGTCAGCAGGCGGCTGTCGCCCACCGCGCCGGGCACGGCGGCGCCGAGGCCCGCGCGCAGGCGCCAGAGCGCGCCGCCCTGCGCGGGGTCGGCGGCGGCGTTGACGGCCAGGCGGCCGGCAAGGCCCGCCTCCTGCGAGGGGTCGAAGGGCCCTCCGGCGTCGGTGAACAGGCCGGCGTCGCCGGGGGCCAGCGTCGGGTCGACCGCAGGGTCGGCCAGCCGCGCGACCAGGTCGCGCGCGAGGCCATCCAGCCGGGCCTGGGCGGCGGGGGCAAGTTCGTCGCGCACGGCGAAGGCCGCGGCCAGGGCGCCGCCGCCGATCGGCCCCGCATCGGTGGTGGCGACGGGTCGGCCGTTGATCGTGAGGCCCGACAGCGCGCCGTTGGCCTGGGTCATCCCGGGCACGATCATCGGCGTGGCGGCAAAGCCGAAGACGGCGGGTTTCGTCCCGTCCAGCAGCGCCGCGCCCCCGGCGGTGTAGAGCGCGACCTGACCGCCGGGCCGCGGCACCTCGCGCAGGGGCAGGATCGCGGCCAGCCCGTCGATCACCTTCTGGCGCTGGTCGATCAGCGCATTGGCGTCGCGCCCTTCGCCCTGCAGCGACAGGATGCGGGCGTTGAGGTCGGCGACCTGCGCCAGCGCGGTATTGGCGCGGTCGACCTGTGCCGCGATTTCGGCATCGGCCCGGGTGCGGGCGGTCTGCACCGCATCCGTCACCCGGCCGAAGGTGTCGGCCAGCGACCCCGCCGCATCGAGCACCGCGGCCAGCCGCGATTCGCTGTCGGGGCGGCTGGCGGCGGCGACCAGGGCGGCGTCGAAGTCTGCCAGGCGCGCGGTCAGCGAGGCAGGATCGGTAGGGGTGCCGAGCGCGGTTTCCAGCCCGGAGTGGAAGGCCGCGCGCAGGTCGCGCCCCGCCGCCCCGGCATCGGACAGGCGCCGGTCGGCGAGGATCGCAGGATCGACGGCGCGGGTGACGCCCGCGACCTGCACCCCCTGGCCGGTGGACCCCACGGTGCGCGCAGCCAGCTGCACCTCGCGCCGCCCGTAGCCCTCGGTCTGCGCGTTGGCGATGTTCGACGACACCACCTCGGCCGCCCGCGCCGCGGCGGCGAGGCCGGACAGCGCCGAGGACATCGAGCCCGAGATGGTCACGGCCGCCTAGCCCTAGCGCTTGATGTTTGTGGTTTCCTGCAGCATCTCGTCCACCGTCTGGATCACCTTGGCATTCGAGGAATAGGCGCGCTGGGTCTGGATCAACTGGGTCAGCTCGGCGGCGACATCGGTCGCCGATTCCTCGCGCGAATAGCCGCTGGTGGTGCCGGTCGGCCCTTCGCCCGCATCCCACAGGTAGAAGGCGCCGCTGTCGGGCGAGATCATGTAGGTCTGGTTCGACAGCGCCATCAGGCCGTTGGGATTGGGCATGTCGACCAGCGGAATCTGGTAGATCTGGCGCGTGAAACCCTGGTCGTAGATGGCGAAAAGGCGGCCGTTCTCGTCGATTTCGACCTGCGTGAGCGTGGCGACGGGCGAGCCGTTCTTGGTGATCTGGTTCGGCGCGAAGGTATCCGACAGCTGCGTCATCGCGCTGCCCCCCCCGGCGGTGCCGATGGTCATGTCAAGCGTGCCGCCGCCCACGGCGAGCGAGATCACCCCGGTGACGGGGTCGTAGGCGCCGCCGCTGAGCGTGGCGACGCCTTGCAGCGACCCGCCGTTGGCCTGGCTGCTGTCGAAGGTCAGCGTGTAGGACCCCACGACCGCCCCGCCCGAGGCGCTGTCGGTGATCGTCATCGTCCAGGTGTTGGACGACCCCGAGGCGGGCACGGTCGGCGCGAAGGAGACCTGCAGCGCCTCGGACGTGCCGAGGTTGCCGTAATACTCGACCGACAGGTCCTGCGAGGTGCCCGGTGCGCCCGCGGCGGTGGCGGTGGCGGGCAGGTTGACGCCCAGCGACATCTGCGTGGTGGGGTTGCCGACGTATTCGTTGGTGGAAATCTGCACCGGCACCAGCCCCGACATCGAATCGCGCGGGAAGATCGGCACGGTGCCGTCGGGATCGGCAGGCCAGCCCATCAGCACCTCGCCCGTCGTGGTGCGCAGGACGCCGTTCGCGTCGGGCCGGAAGGACCCCGTCGTCGTCAGCGCCACCTGGTAGGTGCCGTCGCCGCCTTCCACATCCTCGATCCGCGTGATCGGCAGGAAGCCGCGGCCGTCGACGGCGATGTCGGTGGCGTTGGTGGTTGCGATCAGCGGGCCGCGTTCGTCGATCATGCGCGCGGTCGAGACGCGCACGCCGCCCGAGGAATAGGTCGACTGGCGCGCGCCACTGATGACCACCGACTGGAAATCGGCATCCACCCGCTTGTAGCCGTAGGTGGAGGAGTTGGCGATGTTGTCGGCGATGGTCGCCAGACGGGTCGCGTTGGCGTTCAGTCCTGCGACACCCGCATTGAGCGAGGAAGAGAGCGTCATCCCTGGGGCACCTTCTGTTGCCGGACCGGGACCAGAGCCCGGAATCGAGCGCAACAGTGGCGCACGGGGCGTCAAGGAAGGGTAAACGCCTAAAATCCGCGGCAATCGCCGCAGCAATCGCGGCGGGGCATCAGCCCAGGTGCGCCTCCATCAGCGCGGTGGCCGCGGTCAGGTCGGCGGCGGCGGCGTCGGCATCCACCAGATGCGCGACCTCGGGTTCCAGTTCCACGATCCGGCCGCAGACCAGGATCCAGACGCCGGGGCTGGCCAGCCGCAGCGCCACCACCACGCGGGCCAGCGGAAACAGCATGCGCGGCGCGCTGGCCGACAGGCCGATGATGTGGTGCCCGCCCGTCCGCGCCTCGGCCACCAGGTCGTCATGCGGCAGGCCTGCGCGCAGGTCGATTTCCCAGCCCGACCGGCCCAGCAGGTCGGCGGCCATCGCCACGCCGATCGAATGCGTCTCGCCCGGCGTGGTGGCGAACAGCGCCCGGTAGGCGTGCCCGCGCGAGGCCGACGCCCGGAACAGCCGCCGAAGGCCCCGCATGATCGCGTAGACGCGCCCGGCCCCCAGCACCACGTCAAGCGATGACACCCGGTCCCCTTCCCACCAGCGGCCCAGAAGCCGCGCCGATTCGGCCAGCAGCCCGAGATAGATCGTCTCGGGGGCCATGCCCGCGGAGTGGGCATCCATCACGATGTCGGTGGCCGCGTCGTCATCCACGGCCAGAAGCGCCTCGGCCAGGCGCTGGATGCGGGCGGCGAGTTCGGCGTCGACATGCACCTCGGACTGCGGCGCGGCCTCGACATGGGGCAACGCGTGGCGGTGCGACAGGCGCGAGATCACCTCGGTGGCCAGCGTCTGCACCGCATCGGCGGCAAGCCGTGTCCGGGGCGCGGCGAAAAGACCCCGCGCACGGTCGAACGCACCGGTGTCCAGCACCGAAAGCCGGCTTGTCTGTTCCGCCATCTGTGCCCCCGTTTTCCCGGCCGCCGAGTTCTCCCGGCGCTTCCGGCATGCGGGAGCATACGCGATTCCCTCGTCGCTTCGCTGTTGCGACTTGCCGCAGGGCGCCGGACAAAATCCCGCACAGGCAAAGACTTGGCGCCACCTGTGGCAATTTGACCCAGGGGCAGCCGTCAGCCGTTCTCGCGCAGGACCGAACCGGCCAGATAGAGCGATCCGCAGATCAGCACGCGGGCGGCGGGGTCGCGGCCGGCGATGGCGGCCAGCGCCTCGGCCACCGTCGCGGCCTCGGTCGCGGCAAGCCCCACGGCGCGGGCGGCGGCGGCGGTGGCGGCGGCGGGCAGGGTGCTGGGCTCGCCCGGGATCGACACGGCGGTCAGGCTGTCGGCGCGCGCGGCCAGCGGGCGCAGGTAGCCCGCGACATCCTTGGTGTTCAGCATGCCGCAGACCAGATGCGTGGGCCTGCGCGGCATGCCCGCCAGCGTCGCCGCCAGCGCCTCGCCCCCGGCCGGGTTGTGGCCGCCGTCCAGCCACAGCTCCACCCCCGGCGCGAGGTCGACCAGCGGCCCGCGGCGCAGGCGCTGCATCCGGGCGGGCCAGTCGGCGCGGGTGACGGCGGCCTCGCAGGGGCCTTCACCGAACCCGAGGAATCGCAGCGCCATCAGCGCCGCACCCGCGTTGTCGATCTGGTGCGGCCCGGGCAGGTTGGGCTGCGGCAGGTCCAGAAGCCCGGTCTCGTCGCGAAAGACCATCCGGTCCCCCTCGCGGTGGCAGTGCCAGTGCTGGCCCTGCGCCAGCAGGGGCGCCCCCAGCCGCGCCGCCCGCGCCTCGATCACCGCCAGCGCCCCGTCGGCCTGCGGGCCCACCACGCAGGGCACGCGGCGCTTGAGGATCCCGGCCTTTTCGCCCGCGATCAGCGGCAGCGTGTCGCCCAGATACTGCTGGTGGTCGAGGCTGACCGGCGTGATCACCGTCAGCCGCGGCCGGTCCACCACGTTGGTGGCATCCAGCCTGCCGCCCAGACCCACCTCCAGCAGCAGCCAGTCGGCGGGCACCCGCGAAAAGGCGAGGAAGGCCGCGCAGGTGGTGATCTCGAAGAAGGTGATCGGGTCCGGCCCGTTCGCCTGCAGGCATTCGTCCAGCAGGGCGGTCAGGTGGTCCTCGACGATCAGGCTCCCCGCCAGCCGGATGCGCTCGTGGAAGCGGGCCAGATGCGGCGAGGTATAGGCATGCACCTTCGCGCCCGCGCCCTCCAGCCCCGCGCGGATCATCGCCTGCGTCGATCCCTTGCCGTTGGTGCCCGCGACATGGATCACCGGGGGCAGCCTGCGTTCCGGGTGCCCAAGCGCCGCCAGCAGCCGCTGCACGCGGTCGAGCGTCAGGTCGATGATCTTGGGGTGAAGCGCCTTCATCCGCTCCAGGATGGCATCCGAGCTCACGCCTTTGCGGGCCCCGGGGCGGCGACGGCGGGGGCGGGGGCGGGGGCGGGCGCAGGGGCCACCAGTTCGCCCTTGATCGCGGGCGGCAGGCCCATGAGCTGGCGCAGGATCGTCGCCAGTTCCTCGCGCTGCGCGCGGCGGGGGGTGACGCGGTCCAGCATCCCGTGGTCCAGCAGGTATTCGGCGCGCTGGAAGCCTTCGGGCAGCTTTTCGCGGATCGTCTGCTCGATCACCCGCGGCCCGGCAAAGCAGATCAGCGCGTTGGGTTCGGCAATCTGCACGTCGCCCAGCATGGCGTAGGAGGCCGTCACCCCGCCGGTCGTGGGATGCGTCAGCACGACGATGTAGGGCAGCCCGGCCTCGCGGATCATCTGCACCGCGACCGTGGTGCGCGGCATCTGCATCAGCGACAGGATCCCCTCCTGCATCCGCGCCCCGCCCGAGGCCGAGAACAGCACCACCGGCCTTTTCGCCTTGACCGCCCGTTCCGCCGCCGCCAGCAGGGCGTTGCCCACATACATGCCCATGGACCCCGCCATGAAGCTGAAGTCCTGCGCCACCGCCACCACCGGCGTGCGCAGGATCTGGCCTTCCGCCACCAGCATCGCGTCCTTCTCGCCGGACGCCGCGCGCGCGGCCTTGAGCCGGTCGGGGTATTTCTTCTGGTCGCGGAACAGCAGCGGGTCCTGCACCGGTTCGGGCACCTTCACCTCGGTGAAGATGCCGCCGTCGAATAGCGCGCGGAACCGGTCGCGCGGGCTGATCGCCATGTGGTGCTGGCAGTTGGTGCAGACCGACAGGTTGTCGGACAGTTCCCGGTGGAACAGCATGGTTCCGCATTCGGGGCATTTGGTCCACAGGTTCTCGGGCACCTCGCGGCGCGAGAACAGCGAGTTGATCTTGGGCCGGACGTAGTTGGTGATCCAGTTCATGCGCCCCGCCCCCGCATCTGTCGGGCCCCGGAGATAAGCCCGGGGGGGGCGGATTGCAATCAGGCGCGCAGGCGGAGGCGGGGGCCCGTGCCCTGCGGCTCTGCCATGACCAGCGCCGGGCGCGCGGCCGCCCAGGACTTCCACGACCTCTGCGGCAAGTCCGACACCTTGATGCCCGTCTGGCGCCAGACGGCGCCGTTGATCTCGGACATGGGCAGGCTGTGGCCGGGCGCCTTGCGCAGAATCGCCGTGACGCAGGCCTCGACCTGCTCCGCCGCATTCAGTGCGGGGGGCGCGGGTTTCGGCGCGGGTGGCGGAGCGATGAGTTTGGGCGCCGGGGGCGCCTCGGAGGGTGACTCCAGCGTGACCACCGCGCTGGCCGCCGCGCGCAGGTCGGCCCCGGCCTGCGGACCGCAGGCCAGCCGCGCGGTGCACCCGGCCTCGCGCAGATACAGAAGCACCGACCCCAGCCCGCCGTCGCCGGTCGCCAGCGTGAAGTCGCGCACGGCCCCTGTCGCGGCCAGATGGATCGCATCGACGGCCAGCGCGATGTCGGCGGCGTTTCGGCCGGGAGGGCTGTGGACGGCGCGCAGGCCCGGAACCGACAGCCAGCCGTTCAGCCGCGCCACATCGCCATAGACGCGCCGGATCGCCGCGCCGGGCGCCGCCGCAAGGATCGCCGCGGCATGGCGGCTGGCGATGTTCTCGCCGTCGATCAGGATCGCCTGCACCATCCGCCCGGAATCGCCGACCATTGCGGCGAATCGTGGGCGTGCGGTTGCGCAACCGGCCCCGGGCGGCCATCTTGGCGGGGTGGCAGAGGGAGCATGGGGTGGCGCGCGCGGTCGTCTTCGGGATCACGGCGGACCATGCCTTTGCCGCGGGGGCGCTGATCGCCTCGATCCGGGCGCATGACCCGGGCTTTGCCGATGACGTGGTGATCCTGCACGACGGCCTGACCGCGGCGCATGAGGCGGCCTTCCTGCGGCTTTACCCCCGCTGCCGGTTCCGCCCCTTCGGGCGGGCCGAGGTCGCGGCGCGCATGGGGGCCGCGGGCACAGCGGTCCGGCTGGCGCCGCTGTACGCCCGGTTCTCGGCGCTGCTGTTTGCCAAGCTGGAACTGCCCGCGCTGCTGGACAACTACGATCAGGTCCTGTGGCTCGATGCCGACATCCTGGTGCGGGGGCCGCTCAGGCCCGCCTGGGACTTCGACGCGCTGGCCTGGCGGCCCCTGCCGGACGGCGCCTTCGGCCGCCGCGAGAAGGCCTTCGCGGCGCTGTCCGACCTGAGGCGCGACCCCGCCACGCCCCTGATGAACGGCGGCGTGATCGGCGCGGGCCGCGCCCTGCGGGACCGGCACGGCCTGGGCACCGGCGACCTGCACGCGCTGGCCGCGCTGCTTCTGGAGCGCAGCGAGACCACGCAGGTGGTCGAGCTTGCCTGGTACCTGCTGGCCGCCACCCGCGGGGTGCCGGTGACCGCGCTGCCGCTGGCCTTCAACCACCCGGTCACCACGCCCGGCGCCGCGGCGGCGGTCGCGATCCATGCCATCGGGGCGCACAAGTTCTGGAACGCCACGCCGCTGATCCACGCCTATCCCGACTGGGCCGACCATCAGGCCGCCTGGGTGGCGGCGGGCGGCGCGCCCTACGACGGGCCGCTGACGCTGGCCGAGGTGCATCCCGCCGACCCCGCCGAGGCGCTCAAGGCCGCCGAGATGCGCGATTTCTGGCAGGACCTGTTCCCGGCGCTGCGCCCGCTGCTGCCGCCCGGGCTGGTCGCCGACCTGCGGGCGGACCGCAAGTACCTGCGCCTGTTCCTGCACGCCCGTCCCGAGGCGCAGCACCTGCGCCTTGTCCGCCTGCCGAACGAACGCCGCCTGGGGCTGGAGTTCCACCTGCCCGACCGGGAGACCCGGACGGTCGCCGCCGCGGTGCGCAGGGCGGTGACGGGCGTGCGGGCCGAGGCCGGGCGGGACAATGCCCTGACCGTGCCGCTGGACCGCCTGGGGCCCGCGCTGGCCGCCGCGGTGCAGGCGCTTTCCCTCGCCCCCCCTCAGGCGACGTCGCGCGCCTGAAGCTGGCCCGAGGGGCCCTTGCGCACCTCGAACCGGCTGATCTTGCGCACGAGGTCCGACAGCTTTGCCGCGCCGTAGGTGCGGGTGTCGAAGTCGGGGTTGGCCTGGGTGATGTACTGTCCGATCTGGCCCAGGGTGAACCATTCGCCTTCCGGGTCGATCGCCCGCATCGCGTTGATGATGAAGGGGATCGCCCGGGCCGGCTGTTCCTTGACACCGGGCCTGGGCGCGGGGTCGGCGGGCGTGGCGGGGGCGTCGTCGGCCTTGGGCACGGGCTGCTCGGCGCCCAGGTTCTCGACGTAGATGAACCGCTTGCAGGCCATGCGGAAGGCCTCCGGCGTCTTCTTCTCGCCGATGCCGTAGACGTCGAGCCCCTGTTCGCGGATCCGCGCCGCCAGACGGGTGAAGTCGCTGTCGGACGACACCAGCACGAAGCCGTCGAACAGGCCCGAATGCAGGAAGTCCATCGCCGCGATGACCAGCCCGATGTCGGAGGCGTTCTTGCCCTTGGTGTTGGAAAACTGCTGGTCGGGCACCATGCCGTAGGCCGCCATCTTGCGCGCCCATCCGGCCAGCCGCGTCGCCGACCAGTCGCCGTAGATGCGCCGGACGGACGCCTCGCCCAGGGCCGCGATCTCGCCGAAGATGGCATCGGCATAGCCGGCCGGGACGTTGTCGGCGTCGATCAGGACGCACAGGCGGGGGGCGCGGTCAGGAGAGGCCATGCCCCTTCTTGGCAGGTTCGCCGGGTGCTGGAAAGGGCTTCGGTCCCCTGCCCGGGCGTGCGGCGGGCGCGGGGTCGCCGGACCGCGCGGTCTCGGGCCTGCCGGACCTGCCGCCCGAGGTCTTCGGCCCCGGCCGCGGCCCGGGCGGGCGGCCGGGGCCGGGGGGACGGAAACGGCGGGCGGTGTCTGCCCCGCAACCCGGGGCACGGTCGAGGTTGCCCCAGACCCGGCCCCGGCCCTGCGCCGGGGCCTCGCCCTCGACCGGCGCGCCGCCGGCGGGCAAGGTCCCGGATCGGGCCCGGGACGGGGTTTCCACGGGAAAGGTCCCGCCTACCCCTCCGGCAGGCCCATCTGGTCGGGCGCGGCGGTCATCGGCGCGACCCCGGGCTCGATCAGCGCGCGCAGGCGGTCCTCGGTCGCCTTGCTGAACGAGGTCTGCACCACCCGGCCCCTCGCGCGGAACGACGACAGGCGGTCCAGCACCTTGTCGGCGGTCAGCTTGCGGATCAGCACGCAGACCGCCGACCCGCCGCGGTCGAGGCTGGCGCCGACGTTCTGCAGGAAGACGTCGTCGATGCCGATGTCGGTGGCGCGTCCCACCAGCGCCCCCGCCCCGGCCCCGACCGCCGCGCCCACGACGGGGTTGAGGAACAGCAACCCCACCAGCGTGCCCCAGAACCCGCCGCCGATGGCGCCCGCCGCAGTCAGGTTCAGCGCCTGGTGCAGGTGAACCCCGCCGCCGTGCTCGTCGCGGGTGACGACGACCACGTCGTCCATCTCGATCAGGTATTCCTTCTGCAGCCGCACAAGTTCGGCGCGCAGCTCGAAAGCCGTGGCCGCGTCGGGAAAGGCGACGATCACAAGGTCGGACATGGGGCATCCTCCAACGGCACCGCGAATCCCGGGCGCAGGGTCACTGTAGCACAACCCAAAGCGCTTTGGGCGCGCAATCGCAGCGCCTCAGCCCACGCGGCCTGCGTCGACCCCCACCGCCTCGGCCACCGAGGCAAACCCGTCCCGCGCCAGCAGCGCGTCCAGCCCGCGGGCGATGCGGGCGGCAAGCGACAGGCCGTCATAGGCCAGCGCGGTGTAAAGCTGCACCGCCACGGCACCCGCGCGGATCTTGGCATAGGCCTGCTCGGCCGACCCGACCCCGCCCACGCCGACCAGCGGCATCCGCCCGCCCGTGAGCCGGAAGAGCCGCGCCAGCACCGCGGTGGACCGCGCGAACAGGGGCTGCCCCGACAGCCCGCCCGCCTGCCCCGCCTGCCCCGCCCGCGGCGAGACCAGCCCGTCGCGCGACAGCGTGGTGTTGGTGGCGACGATGGCCGCCACGCCCCCGGCCTCGGCCACCGCCGCCACGGCGGCCAGGTCGTCGTCGGTCAGGTCGGGGCTGATCTTGAGCAACACCGGCAAAGGCCGCGCCAGCCGGTCGCGCGCCGTCATCACGCCCCGCAGCAAGGCCGCGAGCGCCGCCGGTCCCTGCAGGTCGCGCAGCCGTTCGGTGTTGGGGGACGAGACGTTGATGGTGGCAAAGTCCAGATGCGCGCCCGCCGCCCCCAGCACCGCGGCGAAATCCGCTGCGCGGTCGGCGCTGTCCCTGTTGGCGCCCAGGTTCAGCCCCACCGGAACCCCCGCCGGCCGCGCGGCAAGCCGCGCCGCGATCGGCCCCACGCCCTGGTTGTTGAAGCCGAACCGGTTGATCGCCGCGCGGTCCTGCACCAGCCGGTAAAGCCGCGGCCGCGCGTTGCCCTCCTGCGGGCGGGGCGTCGCGGCACCGACCTCGATCCAGCCGAAGCCCGCCCGCATCAAGGGCGCCAGCGCCACCGCGTTCTTGTCGAACCCCGCCGCCAGCCCCACCGGGTTGGGCAGGTCCAGCCCTGCCAGCCTAGTGGCCAGCCTCGCCGACATGACCGGCCCCGGCGCCGGCCCCAGACCCGCGCGCACCGCCAGCAGCGCCAGCCCGTGCGCCCGTTCGGGATCGACCTGCCGCAGGACCGCCAGGCCCGCCCGTTCCAGCAGGCTCACCGCGAGCCCTCGAACAGGTACGCCTCCGGAAAGATGTGGCCGGTGGCGCCCAGGGGCAGCGACTTGTCCCAGACCACGGCGGCCATCGTCAGGTCGGCATGGAGGTGCGGAAACAGCGCCCCGCCGCGCGACGGCTCCCACCTGAGCGCCTCGCCCAGACGGTCGGTCTCGACCGCCACCAGCACGAGGTCGCTTTCGGTGGCGAAATGGCGCGCCGCCGTCGCGGCCACCTGCGCGGCGGTGGAGAAATGGATGAAGCCATCCGCCAGATCGACCGGCGCCCCGCGCGTGATCCCGGCCGCCCGGAAGACGTTCCATTCGGCACGGCGGAAGATCTTGAAGATCAGCATGGCCGTCCTCCTGCACCGCCTGTCAGCGGCGGTCAATCCTCCGTCATCGGGCGGTTGTCCGCGGGGGCGACGGACACGCCATCGACGCATACCGCCGCTGCCGCCGACAATGGCCGCGATGTCCGCGAGAGGAGTCCCGGCAATGCTGCGCTTCGGCCTTGCCGCGATCCTGCGTCCGACCACAGCCGCGCCGGCGGAATTCGAGCCGACCGTTCTGCCCGTCAACGGCAGGCACGGCCGCATCGAGCGGATCGGCAGGCCGCATGGCACCTGATCGGCCGGGGATGCCGCAGAGCGCGCGGTGCTTCGACGGCATGGCGTTGTCAAGGACCTCGGTCGACGAGATCCGGGCGGACTGCGGCAACACCCTGCTGACGGCGGCGGGCAGCAGCTGCCGGGGCCGTCGCTGCTGGGCGACCTGCAAGGGGCGCCGTCGACGTCGAGACGATGCAGGCCATCGGCCCTGATGCCATGGCGCCGGGAAACCACGCATCCGACGACGGACCCGCGGGACGCGTGAACCTTCTCGACAGGGTGACCTTCCCGGCGCCCGCGGGCCGCGTCGGCGTGTCCGCCGAACCCGTGTCGGCGGGCCGGGTGCAGGACCGTTGCGGCGCCGGACACCGGGGGCGAAGGGACCGGCCCGCTTCGACCCCCCAATCCCGGGGGAGCGTTGCGGCGGGCCGTGGACCGGTCCGGCGCCTGCGCGCGCCTCTGCCACCTGATCGGGTCCCCTTTCCTTCCGCCTGCTTCGCGCCCGGCGTGAGGGGCGCGAAGCTCCGGCGCGGGGCAGGCCCGCCGCCTTGCCTGGCCGGGGCGAAGGGCCCCGCCCCCTACCCCCGTGGCAGGCTGCGGGCCAGTCGGTCCAGCGTGTCGGCAAAGCGCGACCGGTCGGCGCGGGAATAGGCCTTGCCGCCGCCGCCGCCCAGCGGGTTGGCGCTGCGCAGGTCGGCCATCAGGTCGCGCATCGCAAGCCTTTCGCCGGCGTTGCGCGCGTCGATCACCTCGCCGGTGTGGGTGACCACGCGGGCTCCCCGGGCCACCGCGCGGGCGGCCAGCGGGATGTCGGCGGTGACCACGATGTCGGCCGGGCCCGCCGCGGTCTCGATCCAGCGGTCGGCCTCGTCGAGGCCCGCGCCGACATAGACCGACTGCACCAGCGGATTGGCCGAGGGCCGGATGCCGCCGTTCGACACCAGCACCATGACCAGCCGGTGCCGCGTCGCCACCGCCTCGCATTCCGCCTTGACCGGGCAGGCATCGGCATCAACCAGGATGCGCGGCCCGGTCATCGTGCCGCAGGCCGCCGCGGGCGCCTCCCCTCCCCCTCGTGGGGAGGGGATGGGGGAAGGGGGCTCCACCGACCGGCCGGGCGCCCCCCAACCCTCTCCCTCCCCCACGAGGGGGGAGGGAAGCGACTTTCACCCGGGCGCGGCGCCCATTGCAGCGCGTCCTCAGGCATAAAGCGCCTCGGCATGAAAGCCGATGTGGTCGGACATGAAGCTCGCCACGAAGAAATAGCTGTGGTCATAGCCCTTCTGCATGCGGAACACGCCCTGCTGGCGGCGGGCCAGCATCGCCTCGGCCAGCGCCTCGGGGCGCAGCAGGTCGAGGTAGGGGTCGATCGCCCCCTGGTCGATCAGCACCGGTCCGTCGAAGCCGCGCTTGCGCATCAGAAGGCTCGCGTCATGCGCCGCCCATTTCGCCTCGTCGGGGCCAAGGTAGGCGGTGAACTGCCTGCGGCCCCAGTCGGATTTCACCGGGTTGGCAATCGGCGCGAAGGCCGAGACCGAGCGGAACCGCCCCGGCAGCGACATCGCCAGCGTCAGCGCGCCGTGACCGCCCATCGAATGCCCGGTGATCGCCTGCCGCCCCTCGTCGATGGGAAAGGCCGGAAAGATCGCCTCGGGCAGGTCCTCGGTCAGATAGTCCCACATCCTGAAGTGCCTGGCCCAGGGCTGTTCGGTGGCGTTGACGTAGAACCCCGCACCCTGGCCCAGGTCGAACTCGGGCGCATCCGCCACGCCCTCGCCGCGGGGCGAGGTGTCGGGGAAGACCAGCGCCACCCCCATCTCGCCGGCCTGTGCCTGTGCGCCCGCCTTCACCATCGCATTCTCGTGCGTGCAGGTCAGGCCCGACAGGAACCACAGGACCGGCACAGGGCCGTCCTCGGCCTGGTCGGGCAGGTAGAGGCCGAAGGTCATCTCGGTGCCGGTGGCCTGCGAGGCATGGCTGTAGACCCCCTGCACGCCACGGAAGGCCCGGTTTTCGGAGATGGTCTTCATGCGCGCCCCCTGCTGCCCGGACCCGGGGTAAGGGCTGCGGCGGGGGGGGACAAGCCGGTTTCTTCGAAGAAACCGGACCGGAAACTTCACAAGTTTCCGGCGCCCGGCGGGGGCCGCGCGCGGTCAGTCCCAGGCGGCGGGCAGCGTGCGGGCCAGCACGGTGAAACGCAGCTGCGCATAGCGCGCGGTCCAGTCGGCATTGGCCTCGCAGAACTGGCGCACCTCGGCGAAGGGGGCTTCGGGGTCAGGCAGCAGCGCCGCCGGGTCCGCGGCGGAGCGGAAGGCCGTGATGGCCTCGGGCGGGGCGTTGTTGGCGGCGAGGATCGCGACGGCCCCGGCGACGTCTTCCGTCCAGCCCTTCGTGATGATCGCCTGGGTGTCGGCGTCGAGGACCGAACAGGTCAGGAAGACGCGATGCTCCGCCAGCGCCCGGGTCAGCAGGATGTCGGCCGCGGGGGCGCCGGTGAGGAGGATCTGGGCAGGGGTTGCGGTGGGGAGGAGGGTGAGGAGGAGGGCGAAGGACAGGCGGCGCGCAGGGGCTCTGTTTCACAAATCCCGTGAGGGATTCATCTCGTGAATCCAGCGTGATAGCTGGGGTGGATGAGCAGACCGAACACCCCGGGCTACAAGACACGGAACTGGCCCGCGTACAGTGAGCCATTGATGCGCCATTGGTTCGAGCGCAATGGCGAACGCGCTCAAGCGCCGCGTGTCTCTGACAATCTGGTTCGATCCCGGTATGGCATGGGCGGCGAAGCCGGCCGGCAAGCGTGGACGACAGCCCGCCTACAGTGACGCCGCCGTTCAGACCTGCCTGACGATGAAGGTCCTTTTCGGCATGGCGCTGCGACAGGCGACGGGCTTCGTCGAGAGCCTGCTTCGCCTGATCGGCCTCGATTGGGACGTGCCGGACTTCAGCACGCTCAGCCGTCGCCAGAAGACGCTGGCCGTGAGCATCCCGCATCGGGGGGCGCAGGGTCCGCTGCACCTGCTGATCGACAGCACTGGCATCAAGGTCGAGGGCGAAGGTGAGTGGAGTGAGGAGGATCAGAAAACAGTCCGGAGGACTGTTTTCCCGACGAACGCGCAAGCATGGCGGGGCAAAACGCCGCGTCCGGCGCAAGGCCCATCTCGGGATCGACGAGCAAACGCTGGAGATCAGGGCGGTCGAGGTCACCATCAGCGACATGGGCGACGCGCCGATGCTGCCCGAACTGCTCAGCCAGATCCCTCCCGATCAGGAGATCGCCAGCGTCACCGCGGACGGGGCCTACGACACGCGCAAATGCGACGACGCCATCGCCGGACGCGGGGCACATGCCGTGATCCCGCCCCGCAAGAACGCCAAGCCGTGGAAAGCCGACAGCGCCGGGGCAGCCGCGCGCAACGAGGCCCTGCGGGCATCGAAATACCTCGGACGCGCGCTCTGGCGACGATGGAGCGGATACCACCGCCGAAGCCGCGCAGAAACGAAAATGCACTGCGTCAAACTGCTGGGTCAGCGCCTCATGGCGCGGGACTTCGACCGCCAGGTCGCAGAGTTCCAGGTCCGTGTTGCCGTCCTGAACGGCTTCACCGCGCTCGGCATCCCCGTCACGCAGGTCATGGGATAAGTCTGTCCGGGGACAGGGGACGTCCGGTCGTCAGCCGATTTGTGCAACAGAGCCAGCCAGGGCGATGAAGGATTCACTCTTTGAAGCCAGTTTGTTGAGGTCAATCAGGAACCTTGACCTGCGAACGGCGCCTGCTCGTGAGGTTGCAGGAAAAGACGGCCACGGACTACCTGCCACGGGCAATGCCGGCAGCCGCCATCGCGGGCGTCGTCCTGGTATCTGGTATCTCAGCGTCCATCGCCGGCGGAAAGAAGGACGCTGCCATCGCAGCCGGAAAGTGGGCAGCCCGGCGCGCCGCGTGGGATGTAGCCACGGCCATAGCCAAGGCGGCCAAGGGCCTGTCGCGCAAGCGATCGGGTAGTTCTGGGACTGCGAACTTCACGGCTCGGCGCTGCTGGTGCGGCTCTTCCGGGTGAGGAGGCGCGCATCGGGTGTCCCGCTTACCGCGCAAACTTCTTGTACTTCACCCGCTTCGGCTCCACCGCATCGGGCCCCAGGCGCCTGATCTTGTCCGCCTCGTAGGCCTCGAAGTTGCCTTCGAACCATTCCACATGCCCGTCGCCTTCGAAGGCGAGGATATGCGTGCACAGCCGGTCCAGGAAGAAACGGTCGTGGGAGATGATGACGGCGCAGCCGGCGAAGTCTTCCAGCGCGGCTTCCAGCGCCTGCAGGGTTTCCACGTCCAGGTCGTTGGTGGGTTCGTCCAGCAGCAGCACGTTCCCCCCCCGGCGCAGCAGTTTCGCCATGTGGACGCGGTTGCGCTCGCCCCCCGAAAGCAGGCCCACCTTCTTCTGCTGGTCCCCGCCCTTGAAGTTGAACGCCCCGCAATAGGCGCGGGAGTTCATCGTGGCGTCGCCGATGTCGAGGATCTCCAGCCCTTCGGAGATTTCTTCCCACACCGTCTTCTTGTCATCCAGGGCGTCGCGCGACTGGTCGACGTAGGCCAGTTCCACCGTATCGCCGAGGGTGATGGTGCCGGTGTCGGGCGTCTCCTGCCCCGTCAGCATCCGGAACAGGGTGGACTTGCCCGCGCCGTTCGGGCCGATGACGCCGACGATGCCGCCGGGGGGCAGCGACAGGGTCAGGTTCTCGATCAGCAGGCGGTCGCCGTAGCCCTTGGTCAGGCTCTCGATCTCGATCACCTTGCCGCCGAGGCGCGGGCCGTTGGGGATGATGATCTGCGCGGTCGCCAGCTTGTCGCGTTCGGACTTGGCGGCCATCTCGTTGTAGGCGTTGATCCGCGCCTTGGACTTGGCCTGCCGCGCCTTGGCGCCGGCCCTGATCCATTCCAGTTCGCGTTCCAGCACCTTCTGGCGGCTCTTGTCCTCGCGGCTTTCCTGCGCCAGCCGCTTGGCCTTCTGTTCCAGCCAGGCGGAATAGTTGCCCTCGTAGGGAATGCCCCGGCCGCGGTCCAGTTCCAGGATCCAGCCGGTGATGTCGTCCAGGAAATAGCGGTCGTGGGTGACGATCA
>CAZCPY010000042.1:0-23941 GCA_964499865.1 uncultured Rhodobacterales bacterium
CCGAAGGGAGCGGTGGGGGCGGAACGCCCCCTTCACGGAGGGAAGCGGCTTCTTCGGCCGCTGACCGACACAAAAGGAATGTGCCGAAGGCACGCAATTTGCTTCAGCGGCCGAGGGCGGGCTCAGCCGCCTTCGGCCCTGGCCTTGAGGCTGGCCAGGCCCCGCGCGAAGTCGCCGCAGACCCGGTGGTCGAGCACCAGGACGCCCAGCCGGCGGGACACGGGGTTCGTTCCCGTGCCGGACTTGAGGGCGCGGCAGACCATCGTCGCCGCGCCCGCCGGTTCCGGCGGAAAGACGGCGGTCGAGGGCGCCGTGCCGTCGAAGACGAGCCGATTCTCGACCCTTGTGTCGGCCTCGATCGCCACGGTTTCCTGCGTGCCATTGCCGACCTCGGAAGACGCCCGGGCCATCCTTGCGCCAAGGCCTGCGGCCGGGCCCTCGAAGGTCCGGGTCATGGCCGGATCCATCGCCTGCCGGGGCGACCCGGCGGCGAAGGCGGGCAGGACGCTCACATGGGGGAAGGCCGCCGCGGGCGGGGCCGCGATGCGGACCGCGCGGCAGGACAAGCCCGATCGTGGCCAGCGCCGCCGCAAGCGGCACCGCGACCACGACCGGCCGCCTGGCGAAGCGCATCGCGTCCCCCCCCCGTCACCCGGGCGGCAGGCTGCGCCTGAGCGGGCATCGCGTCAAAAGCGTTCCGCGCGCAGGACCTCGGCGTCGGACACGCTGACCACGCCGATGTGGCGTTCCACCACGGCGAAGGCCGCGTCCAGCAGCGCGTCCAGACGGTCGGGGCGGATCAGGCAGATCACCGCCACCATGCCCGCGCGGCCCACCTGCCCCTCGCGCGTCCAGCGCCCGGACCGGCCCGACCCGCCCAGCACCGGCAGCACGGTGAAGCCGGTGACGCCCGCCCGGGTCAGCGCCTCGGTCAGGCGGCCTTCCATCGGCGCCTCGATGATGATCTCGACCCGCTTGGCCTTGTGCGTCTGCATCGGCGGTCAGGCTCCGGTCACGGCCAGGGCCACGGCGACATAGGCCGGGATGCCGATGACCAGGTTGAAGGGAAAGGTCACGCCCAGCGACAGCGTGAGGTAGACCGACGGGTTGGCCTCGGGCAGGGCCACGCGCATCGCCGCGGGCACCGCGATGTAGGAGGCCGAGGCGCAGAGCGTCATCAGAAGCGCGACGCCGCCGGGCGACAGGCCGAGCGCCAGAGCGGCGGCCAGGCCGAAGGCCGCGCCCACCGGCGGCATCAGCACGCCGAAGACCAGCGCGCCGCCGCCCAGCGTTCCCCGCAGGCCGCGCAGGCCGCGGCCCGCGACCAGCCCCATGTCGAGCAGGAACAGGCACAGCACGCCCTGGAAGGGCGCGGTGATGAAGGCGTCGATGCGGGCCTTGCCATCCTCGCCCGTCGCCATGCCGATCAGGAAGGAGCCGACCAGCAGCACGATCGACCCGTTCAGCAGGATCTCGCGCCACAGCCCGGCGTCCATCCTTGCGCCGCCGCCGTTCCTTGCGATCAGCCACAGCGCGGCGACGATGGCGGGCGCCTCCATCGCTGCGGCGACGGCGACCATGTAGCCCTCGGCGGCGATGCCGCGTTCGGACAGGACGGCGGTCGCGGTGACGAAGGTCACGATCGAGATCGACCCGTAGTGCGCGGCCACCGCCGCCCGGTCGGTGACCGGCAGGCGCGTCAGCAGGCCCAGCAGCGCGAAGGCCACGAAGGGCAGGCCCGCCGACAGCGCGATCCCCGCCGCAAGGGCCGCGCCCAGCGTCAGGTCCAGCCCGTGGCCCGCCACCGCCACCCCGCCCTTGAAGCCGATGGCGAACAGGAGGTACAGCGACATCCCCTTGGCCACCGCCTCGGGCACCGACAGGTCGGACCGCGCCAGCGCCGCCGCCAGACCCAGCGCAAAGGCCAGGATCATCGGCGTCATCAGGTTGGCCTGGGCGAGGGCGAGGATCTCGGGCATGGCGCACCTTCCGGGGCGCGCATCGCCCCGGAGGCGCCATATGGCGCAGGCAGGCCACGGCGGAAAGGGGCGCAGCGCGGAATCCGCCGCGCCGCGGCAGGGCGGGCTCGGCGCCCCGGCCGGGCGCCCCGGCTGGGCGCCCCGTCAGACCGGGCCCGAACCCGATCCGCTCCGCATCAAGAGCCTCCCTCCCGCCTTGTGGGGGAGGGATGGGGTGGGGGGGTTCCCCGGACCGGCCGGGCGCCCCCCTCCCCCATCCCCTCCCCCATCCCCTCCCCACGAGGGGGAGGGGGGGCGCTTACCGTCCGGGGTTCCGCCCGGGATGATCGCGGTCTACCGCCCCGCCAGTTCGCCCGTGACGTCCACCGGGCCGACCGATCCGCGCAGGCGGGCGCGGTAGATCACCACCGCCTCGGCCACGCGCATGATGTAGGTGCGGGTTTCGGTGAAGGGCACGGTCTCGACCCAGTCGATCACGTCGACCGAGGCCGACCGGGGGTCGCCGAATTCGCCGATCCAGCGTTTCGGGCGGTTGGGACCGGCGTTGTAGCCCGCCGCCACCAGCGCCACGGCGGGGCCGAAGTCCTCGACGAGACCCGCAAGATAGGCCGATCCCAGCATGACATTGTAGGCGGGGTCGGACGTCAGGCGGCCCACGTCGTAGGGCAGGCCCTGTTCGTCCGCCACCAGCTTGGCGGTGCCGGGCATCACCTGCATCAGGCCCAGGGCGCCTGCGGGGCTTTGCGCGGCGGGGTCGAATTCGCTTTCGCGGCGGGAAATCGCCATCGCCAGCGCGCGGCTTACCGGCAGGCTGTCGGGCACCATGCCGACCACGGGGTAGTAGGCGCGCGGCAGGATCGCGCCGCGCTCGGCTGCCTTTTTCGCCAGCACCACCGCAAGGTTCGGCTCGCCCGCCGAAAGCGCCATGTCGGCGAGCTGGTCGATCCCCTGCGGCGACAGCCCTTCGGCCAGTTGCAGCAGGAACTGCCTGGCCTGCGTCCGGCCGCCCGCCGCGATCAGCAGACGCGCCGCCTCCAGCACCGGGGACCGCGCGAAGTCGGCCTGCCGCCAGTCGGGCGGGCGGGTGTCGTCCAGAAGGCGCGCGTCCAGCGGCAGGCCCAGGCGTTCGGCGGCCAGCAGGCCGTAGTAGGCGGTGGAATGCACCGCCGCCGACCGGTAGGCCGCCTGCGCGGCGTCGCGGCGGTCCGCGGCCTCTTCCGCCCGGCCGATCCAGTAATCGGCGCGCGACAGGCTGATGCCGGTGGTGACCGCCGCCTTCAGCCGCTGGAAATGCGCCTTGGCGGTCTCGGGGTCGTCCAGCCGCCGCAGGGCGATGAAGCCTGCGAGGAATTCGAGGTCGGCATAGGCCTGCCCCCTGGACAGGTGGTGGGCGGAGGCGACACGGTAGGCCTGGCGCGGCTGGCCCTGCCGCATCAGCCAGCGGGCGAGGATCGCGCGGCGTTCGGCCCAGACCTCGGGCCGCCCCAGCGCCTCGGCGCTGGCCGAAACCTCGATCAGGAAGTCCGCCGCGTCGTCGTAGCGTTCGGCGCGCATGCGGTAGGCAAAGCGGTCCCAGGCAAGGCCTGGGTCCGACCGCAGCGCCGCGGGAACGGCGTTGATCAGCCCGGTGATCCCATCGGCCTGCCCCGCCTGCAGGGCCAGCCGCGCGCTGGCCAGCGCGCGGACGCCCGGCCCCACGCGGGGCAGCATCCGCGCGGCCTCGTTTCTGTCGCCGTCCCACAGCAGGCGGTCCAGGCGGGCGGCGTGGCGGTCATCGACCGCGGCCCCGGCCAGCGCGAGGAAGGCCGCTTCCTCGGCGGCGTCGAACGTCAGCGCCACCCAGGCGCGACGCGCCTCGTCCCGCGCCGCGGCCTCGTCGCCGTTCGCGCGGTGGGCGCGGATCAGCGCCATGGACCCCGCGGGGGTGGCGGGCTTGCGGTCGCCGAACCAGGCCAGAACGCGGGCGGGGGAGGAGGACCGGGCGACCGCCTCTTCCCCGCGCGACCGCACCAGCGCCAGCCCCGGCCAGTCGGGACGGCGGGCGAGGAAGCCCTCGTAGTCGGTCAGCGTGCCTTCGCCCGCCCTGAGGCGCATCCATTCGATGATGTCGGCGGCAACCGGCCCGGCCTGCGCGGCCTGCGCCGCCGCCGCGGCCCAGTTGGCCGCGCCCGCGTCGCGCAGGGCCAGCCGCAGCGCCTCGGCCTCCTGCGCGCGCAGGGCGGCGGGGGCGAAGGCCAGGGCAAGGATCAGCGTCAGCGCACGAAACATGCGCCCGACCTAGCGGTCCGACCGCCGCCGCGCAACTCACAAGGCCGCGGGCGCCCGGCTGACCCGCCCCGCCGCCCCCGGGCAAGCCCCCCTCCCCGGGCCCCCCTTGGCGAGGCCCGGGCGCGCCTGTAGGAAGCGGGCGGTCTTGGCTGGCCCCTGCGGGGCCCGGAGGAGGGGATGATGCGTGCGATGTTCCGCGGCTCGATGCCGGCGCTGGTGACGCCGTTCAAGGACGGCGCGGTGGACTTCGACACGCTGAAATCGCTGGTCGACTGGCACATCGCCGAGGGCTCGCACGGCCTGGTGCCGGTGGGCACCACGGGGGAAAGCCCGACGCTCAGCCACGAGGAGCACGAGGCGGTCATCGAGGCGGTGGTCCGGGCCGCGAAAGGCCGCGTGCCGGTGATCGCGGGGGCGGGGTCGAACAACACGATCGAGGGCATCCGCCTGATCCGCTTTGCCGAAAAGGTGGGCGCCGACGGGGCCCTGGTGGTGACACCCTATTACAACAAGCCCACGCAGGCCGGCCTGATCGCGCATTACACCGCACTGCACGACGCCTCGGCCCTGCCCATCGTCATCTACAACATCCCCGGCCGGTCGGTCGTGGACATGGCGCCCGAGACGATGGGGAAACTGGCTGCCCTGCCGCGGATCGTCGGCGTCAAGGACGCCACCGGCAGGATCGAGCGCGTGAGCCAGCAGCGCGCGACCTGCGGCGCCGACTTCGTGCAGTTGTCGGGCGAGGACGCGACGGCGCTCGGGTTCAACGCGCATGGCGGCGTGGGCTGCATCAGCGTCACCGCCAACGTGGCGCCCCGGCTCTGCGCGCAGTTCCAGGAGGCGACGCTGGCGGGCGACTTCAGGGCCGCGCTGGCCCTGCAGGACCGCCTGATGCCGCTGCACGAGGCGATCTTCCTCGAGCCCGGGCTGTGCGGCGCGAAACATGCGCTGTCCCGCCTGGGCCTGTGCCGCGACGAGGTGCGCCTGCCGCTGGTGCCGGTGACGCAGGGCGTGCGCGAGAGGCTGGACGCGGCGATGCGCCATGCGGGGCTGCTGAACTGATGGGGTAGCACCCGGCGGTGAGGGCGGAGCGGGGGGTTTCACACCCCCCGCACCCCCCGTGGGATATTTGCGATCGGAAGATGGGGGCGGACGTCAGCGAGGGCGCGCCTTCTGCGGCCAGACCTCCAGCACCCCGGCCAGCAAGACGAGTGCGCCGCCCGCCCATTCGGCCGGGCTCAGCGTCTCGGCCGACAGCACGGCGGCCGAGAGTGCGCCGACCAGCACCTCGGCCATCAGGAGGATGCCGCTGCGCGCGGGGTCCAGACGTGCAACGGCCCACATCAGTGCCACCATCGACAGGCCCCACCACAGCCCCCCCGCCGCCAGCGCCCAGCCAAGGGCCGCGGCGGGGGAGGGGAGCCGCGGGGGCAGGGGCTCCAGCAGCGGCGCCAGCACCAGCGCCCCGGCGAAGGCGCCCGCGGCAAAGACGAAGGCGGTCTCGGCCGGGCCGGTGTCGGACCTTGTACGGATGCCGGTGGTGGCGACCGCCCAGAGGGCGCCCGAGGCCAGCCCGAGCCAGTCGCCGAGGGACCGCGGCAGCGGCCATTGTCCGCCCGCGCCCAGTACCAGGACGAGGCCCGCCATCCCCGCCGCCAGCGCCGCCAGACGCAGCCGCCCGACCGGCCAGCCCAGGACGAAGCGGCCGATCAGCGTGCTCCATACCGGCGTCAGGAAGAACAGGATGACGATGATCGCCACCCGCCCGTAGATCAGGCCGACCGAGTAGAGCGCGAAGGCCAGCCCGCCGAGGGCGACCGACGCCAGCCCGACGCGGTGCGCCCGGGCCAGCCGCGCCCGCGCCGTCCAGGCGAAGGGCGCCAGCACCAGCGCCGCCACCGCGACGATGGCCAGCGTTCCCCAGGCACCGTCCAGGCCAAGCTGCCCCAGGCGCCGCACCGGCAGCCAGTACAGGCCCCAGAGCATGCCGGTCGCCACCACCAGGGCCGAGGCGAGCGTCGCGGTGCGGGTGTCATGCGTTGCCATGGGTGGTGCGCTTGCCATTCCGCCCGGCGGCCTGCAAGGCTTGGGCACGGGGGGGTAAAGCTGGGGGGGCGGCGAGATGCGCAGCGGCAAGGCGATCCATGTGATCTCGGCCCATGCCGAGGGCGAGGTGGGCGATGTCATCGTGGGCGGCGTCGCCCCGCCGCCGGGCGCCACGCTGTGGGACCAGCGCGACTGGCTGTGGCGCGACGGGACCTTGCGCAACTTCCTGCTGAACGAGCCGCGGGGCGGGGTGTTCCGGCATGCCAACCTGCTGGTCCCGGCCCGGGACCCGCGGGCGCAGATGGGCTTCGTCATCATGGAGCCCGAGGACAACCCGCCGATGTCGGGGTCGAACGCGATCTGCGTGGCGACGGTGCTTCTGGACAGCGGCATCCTGCCGATGACGGAACCGGTGACCGAGATGGTGCTGGAGGCGCCGGGCGGGCTGGTGCGGGTGCGCGCGGACTGCCGGGACGGCAAGGCCGAGCGCATCCATGTGACGAACCTGCCCTCTTTCGCCGGCCGGCTGGGCGTGGCGCTGGAGGTGGACGGCCATCGGCTGGTCGTCGACACCGCCTATGGCGGCGACAGTTTCGTCGTCGTCGATGCGGCTGCGCTGGGGCTGGACCTGGTGCCCGGCGAGGCGCACCGCATCGCCACCCTGGGTGTGCGGATCGTGGCCGCGGCCGAGGCACAGGTCGGGTTCCGTCATCCCGAAAACCCCGACTGGGCGCATTTCTCGTTCTGCCTCTTCGCCGGGCCGCTGACCCGCAACGGCGCGGCGCTGGAGACGCGGCACGCCGTGGCGATCCGGCCGGGCAAGGTGGACCGGTCGCCCACCGGCACCGCCGTGTCGGCCCGGCTGGCGCTGCTGGCCGCACGGGGGCAGATCGGGACGGGCGATCACCTGCGGGCGCGGTCGCTGATCGGCGGCACCTTCGAGGGGCGGATCGTGGGGCAGGCGCGGGTGGGCGACCACCCGGCGGTGCTGCCCGAGATTTCGGGCCGCGCCTGGATCACCGGCATCCACCAGCACCTGCTCGACCCCGCCGACCCCTGGCCGCAGGGGTATCGGCTCTCCGACACCTGGGGCGCGCGCTGACGGCTGCGGCTTGCGTCCGGGCGCGGCCCGCAGGACAGTCGGGCTTTCCGTTTCGCAAGGAGGCCGCCCTGCCGCGCAGCATCGACCTCAACGCCGACCTGGGAGAGGAGGCGGGCGACGATGCGGCGCTGCTGGCGCTGGTGTCGTCGGCCAGCATCGCCTGCGGCGGCCATGCGGGCGGGCCCGAGGCGATGTTCGCCGCGCTGGCCGCGGCCCGGGCAAGGGGCGTCGTGGCGGGGGCGCACCCGGGCTATGCGGACCGGGCGACCTTCGGCCGGGTCGAGGTCGGGCTGGACCCCGGCGGGATCGAGCGGCTGGTGGCGTTCCAGACCGGCGCGGCCTGCGGGATGGCGGCGCTGGCGGGCACGCGCATCGCCTATGTCAAGCCGCACGGGGCGCTCTACAACCGCGCCGCGGCAGACCCTGCCGCGGCGCAGGCCGTCGGGCGGGCGGTGCGGGCGGTGGACCCCGCGCTGACGGTGCTGCTGCTGTCCGGCTCGGCCGGGGCGCGCGCCCTGACCGAGATGGGCCTGCGCGTGGCGGCCGAAGTCTTTGCCGACCGCGCCGTGCAGCCCGACGGCCACCTCGTGCCGCGCGACCGGCCCGGGGCAGTGATCCGCGACCCCGCGGCGGTGGTGGCGCGGGTGCGGGACATGCTGCGCATGGGCACGGTCACGGCGACGGACGGGACGCCGCTGCCCCTGGCGATGGACAGCCTGTGCCTGCACGGCGACACGCCGGGCGCGGTGGCGCTGGCGCGTGCGATCCGCGACGGCATCGCCGCCGAGGGCGGGCGCGTCGCGCCCTTTGCGGCATGACCCCGCGGCTGCTGGATGCGGGCGAATGCGCGCTGTCGGTCGACTTCGGCGACCGCATCGACGCGGCCCTGTCGGCGCGCGTGCTGGCGCTGGACGCGGCCCTGGCCGCCGCCCCGCCCGCCGGGCTGGTCGAGACGGTGCCGACCTACCGCGCGCTGATGGTCCATTACGACCCTCGCGTGCTGACGCGCTCGGCGCTGGTCACGCATCTGCGGGCGGCGCTGGCGGCGCCGGCGGCGGCGGCCGCAGAGGGGCGCCTGTGGCGCCTTCCCGCCTGCTACGACCCCGCGCTGGCCGAGGACCTGGGCACCGTCGCCGCCGCCTGCGGGCTTTCGCCCGCGCGCGTCGCGGCGTTGCACGCGGGCGCGACCTACCGCGTGGTGATGTACGGCTTTGCGCCGGGATGGGCCTATCTGTCGGGGCTGGCGCCGGAGCTTGCCCTGCCGCGGCGGGCCAGTCCGCGCGACCGCATCCCGGCGGGCAGCCTGATCGTGGCGGGCGGCCAGGCGATCGTCGTGGCGCAGGCCATGCCTTCGGGCTGGCATGTCCTGGGCCGCACGCCGGAACGCCTGTTCGCCCCGGGCCGCGACCCGGCCTTCCTGCTTTCCCCCGGCGACCGGCTGGCCTTCGCCCCCGTGGACCGCGCGACCTTCGACACCCTTTCCCTGCGCGTCGCCGCGGGCGAGGTGGTGGCGCGGCAGGGCGCGGGATGACGGCGCCCGCGCTGGTCGTGCTGCGGGCGGGGCCTGCGACCACGGTGCAGGACGCCGGGCGGGTCGGCTTCCTGCGCTATGGCGTCACGCCCGCGGGGCCGATGGACTGGCGCCAGCATGCGGCGGCGAACCTGATGGCGGGCAACGCGCCGGGCATGGCGGCGGTCGAGGTCGGCCCGGGCGGGCTGTCGCTGGAAGTGACGGGGGCTCCGGCACGGCTGGGCATCGCCGCGGCGGGGTTCCGCGTCGTCCGCGGCGGCAGCGCCCTGCCGGCGCGTGCCTGCCTCGTGCTGGTCCCCGGTGCGCGGCTGGACATCCTGCCGGGGCCCCGCGGCGTCTGGGGCTATGTGGCCCCGGCGGGAGGCTTTCAGGCCGCGCCGGTGATGGGCAGCCTGTCCACGCATGCGCGGTCGGGCCTTGGGCCCTTCGGCGGGGCGGGGCTGGTGGCGGGGATGGTGCTGCCGCTCGCCGCCGGGGCAGAGGACGGCGGCGAATCGGCCCTGCGCGATCCCGCGACGGGCGAGGACAGGCCCGGCAATGGCGGGCCGATCCGCTTCGTCCCCGGGCCGCAGGACGACCACTTCACGCCCGAGGCGCTGGCGCTGTTCACCGCCGCCACCTGGCGCCTGGCGCCGCGGTCGGACCGCATGGCCTACCGGCTGGACGGACCGCGGCTGGCCCATGCGCGGGGGCATGACATCGTGTCGGACGGCATCCCGCTGGGGGCCATCCAGGTGCCGGGCGACGGCGCGCCGCTGGTGCTGATGGCCGACCGCCAGCCGACCGGGGGCTACCCCAAGCTCGGCTGCGTGATCCGCGCCGACCTGCCGTGGCTGGCGCAGGCGCGCGCCGGGGCCACGCTGCGATTCGCCGCGGTGACGGTGGGTGAGGCGGTCGCGGCGCTGGAGACCGTCTGGCGGGAGCTGCGGGCCGACCACGCCCGGCGGCGTGCGCTTCGACGGCTGTCCCCGCCCGGGCCGCCGGCGCCGGGGCCGAAGTAGCGGCAACGAAGGTCGCTGGCGTGCTTCCTGACGGCGCCCGCGTGGCTTGACGGTGGGCAGAAATCGCGGGCCGGAAAATCAGGAGTTACGGGAGGGCGGCTTCACCTGGTCTGGAGGTTTCGGGGGTGGCGGGCGGGGTCTGGCGGTTCCTCGCCTTCCGTGCGCCGAAGAAAGCCCAGGGAAATCAAGCGGGGCTTTGGGCGAAATGTGGCGCGAAATGCCCACACCCCGCACCTGAAGGCAACCGATCCGTTGCCAGTTGCCGTGCGTGCAGCGGCAATGGTCTCGCCTGCGCCAGCCGCCCTTGCGGCGGCGGATGCTTCATCAGTCGCGCGGCGGGGCTTCAGGGCTTCAATGGGTCGTGTTCCAGGGCCTGGCGCGGCTGGCCATGAAGATCGCCGCGATTTCGGGCCTGGGCCTGCGTGATCGGCGGGCCACCACCCGGCGGACCGGGTGAACGCACAGGCGGAAGCGACCGATGCGGAAACCGGGCCGCGGCGGCATGGCGGGTCGGCGCGGGACTGGCCTTGCGCGGCTCCCGCCGGGCGGGCTTTACCCGCCGCGCCCGCCCGCTACACTCGACCGCCCGGATCGCGCCCACGGAAAGCGCCCGCGTGGTGGAATGGCAGACACAGGGGACTTAAAATCCCCAGGCCGAAAGGCCGTGCGGGTTCGACCCCCGCCGCGGGTACCACCGGACGGGGGACAGGTCAGGGCGCCAGCGCGCGCACGCGGGCGACCAGCGCCTCGAGCTCGGGATCCGAAATCCCCAGCGCCGCCAGATGCGCCGCGGTGGCGAACAGGTAGTCGCGGTTCGGGCCGCGGGCGCCCGAGGCCTGCGCGATGACCTCGGCCTGCCGGTCCGGCGTCAGGCCGCCGCGATACTGCGGGCCCGCGCGGTCGATCACGTAGGCCAGCGCCGAAACCTCGCGGCCGTCGCGCAGCCGCACCGGCAGGTCGCGTTCGACATAGGCGTAGGACACGAGTTCCCGCGCCCGCAGGCCGTCCAGCGTTTCCGCCTCGGCGCCCGGGGCCACGCGCAGGGCCACGCCGTCGCAGGCGGCCGCCTCGGCGGCATCCAGCGCCAGCACCAGGCCCGGGGCCTCGGCCGTGCCGCGCCAGTGGATCGAAGCCATGCAGAAGCTGCGCCGCCAGCCGGTCACGCGGCCCACGGCGGTTTCCGCCACCGGAAAGCCCGGATCCCAGATCAGCGAGCCGTAGCCGAATACCCACACCGCCCGTCACCCCCTGGACGCGGCGCCATCTGTTTTGGGTTTTGCGCGGCGGCGCAATCCCCGAAAGCGGCGGAGATCCCCCGCACGGGCGGGTTGCCGTCGGCGCCCGGCGGCAGCCGCGTCTTGCCGGGCCCCTCCACCCGGGCCCGGCGCCACGAAGGGGCCCCGACGGGGCGCATGGCGGGGCGCATGGCGGGGCGCATGGCGGGGCGCGCGACGAATTCGCATGACAAGCCGCAGGCGCCATGCCACCAAGCGGAACCTGCGTTCCATTGGCGCCCCGCATGGCTGCATCCGTTCTGACCGCCCCCGCCACCCGCGCCGAATTCGACGAACGGCTTTTCGCGCTGTCCGACAGCCTGCCGAAACGGCTGCGGCAATGCGCCGACCACATCGCCGCCAACCCCGAGCGCATCGCCGTCTCGACCGTGGCAGAGCTTGCGGGGGGCGCGGGGGTGCCTGCCTCGGCGATGATGCGCTTTGCCCAGGCGATGGGATTTTCCGGCTATTCCGACCTTCAGCGCATCTTCCGCGCCGAGCGCAGCCAGCCCCGCCCCGACTACGACAGCCGCCTGGCCAGCCTGCGCCAGCGCGGGGCCGGGTCGGCGCCCGCGCTGCTGGCCGAGTTCATGGAGGCCGGGCGCACCAGCCTGGAGGGCCTGGCCAAGACCATCGACACGGGTCAGCTCGACCATGCCGTGGCGCTGCTGGCGCGGGCGCAGATGGTGCACCTGATGGGCCTGCGCCGCGCCTTTCCGGTGGCCGCCTACCTCGCCTACACGCTGGACAAGATGGGGCTGGCGGCGATCCTGCACGACAGCGTGGGCAGCCTGTCGGCGCGCCACGCGCTGCGCCCGGGCGACGTGGCGGTGGCGATCAGCTTTGCCCCCTACAGTGCCGAGACGCTGGGCTTTGCCGAGGCCGCCCATGCCCGCGGCCTGCCGGTGGTGGCGATCACCGACCCCGGCCTCAGCCCGCTGCGGCGGCTGGACCCGGTGCTGCTGACGGTGGCCGAGGCCGATTTCGGCGCCTTCCGCCCGCTTGCCGCGACGATGACGCTGGCCACCGCGCTCGCCGTGGCGGCGGGGGCGGCGCGCGGCAGCAAATAGAACGCAAATTCTGTTGCAGGCGTAATGGAATTTCTGCTACATGTTTGCCGGGGCCGGACTCGCCCCTGCGGAAAGGCGCGCGGATGAAGACCCTGGACCTGATCACCATCGGCCGGTCGTCGGTCGACCTCTACGGCGCGCAGGTCGGCGGGCGGCTGGAAGACATGGGGTCGTTCCAGAAATACGTCGGCGGCAGCCCCACCAACATGGCCACCGGCACGGCGCGGCTGGGGCTGAAGTCGGCGCTGATCACCCGTGTGGGCGACGAGCACATGGGCCGCTTCCTGATCGAGGAACTGGCGCGCGAAGGTGTGGACACCCGCGGCATCGTGACCGACCCGGAGCGGCTGACCGCGCTGGTGATCCTCGGCATCCGCGACGAACACCGCTTTCCGCTGATCTTCTACCGCGAGAACTGCGCCGACATGGCGCTGTGCGAGGACGACATCCGCGAGGGGTTCATCGCCGAAGCGCGGTCGGTCGTCGCCACCGGCACCCACCTGTCCCATCCGCGGACCGAGGCCGCGGTACTCAAGGCCCTGCGCATCGCGCGGGAAACGGGCGCGCGCACCGCTTTGGACATCGACTACCGCCCCAACCTCTGGGGTCTGGCGGGCCACGGCGACGGCGAAAGCCGCTTCATCGAATCGGCCGCCGTCACGGCCAAGCTGATGGCCCACCTGCACCTGTTCGACCTGATCGTGGGGACGGAGGAGGAGTTCCACATCGCAGGCGGCAGCACCGACACCATCGCCGCCCTGCGCGCGGTGCGTGCCGTGTCCGGGGCCACGCTGGTCTGCAAGCGCGGCGCCAGGGGCGCGGTCGCCTTCACCGGCGCCATCCCCGCGACGCTGGACGAGGGCGAGGCAGGCCCCGGGTTCCCCATCGAGGTGTTCAACGTGCTGGGCGCGGGCGACGGCTTCATGTCCGGCCTGCTCAAGGGCTGGCTAGATGACGAGACCTGGCCGCGCGCGCTGGAATACGCCAACGCCTGCGGCGCCTTCGCCGTGTCGCGCCACGGCTGCACGCCCGCCTATCCTTCGCTGGAGGAGCTGCGGTTCTTCCTGAACCGCGGCGTGAAGACCCCCGCCCTGCGCCACGATGCGGAACTGGAACAGATCCACTGGTCTACCAATCGCCGCGACGACTGGCCCGAGATGCGGGTCTTCGCCTTCGACCACCGGTCGCAGATGGAGGCGATGGAGGGCGCCACGCCCGAGAAGATCGGCGCCTTCAAGGAACTGTGCCTGAAGGCCGCGCTGCGCGTGGCTGACGGCAGGCCCGGTCACGGCATCCTCTGCGACGACCGCCTTGGCCGCCACGCCCTGCATGCTGCCGCGGGCACGGGCCTTTGGGTCGCGCGGCCGACCGAACTGCCGGGCTCGCGCCCGCTGGACTTCGAGCCCGAACTTGGCCCCGACCTCGGCGGCCTGTCGGAATGGCCGCTGACGCAGGTGGTCAAGGTCCTGTGCTTCTGCCACCCCGACGACGACCCGGCCCTTGCCGCCCGGCAGGAGGAGCAGGTCACCCGCCTGTTCCACGCCGCCCGCCGCAACCGGCTGGAATTCCTGCTGGAAATCATCCCCTCCAAGGTCGCCCCCGTCACCGACGACACCTCGGCCCGGCTGATTCACCGCTTCTATGACCTGGGTGTCTTCCCCGACTGGTGGAAGCTGGAACCCTTCGCCACCCCCGCCGCCTGGGACGCCGCCTGCACGGCGATCCGGACGCGCGACCCCCACACCCGCGGTGTCGTGGTGCTGGGCCTCGATGCGGCCGAGGATGCGCTGGCGCAAAGCTTCGCCCTTGCCGCGGCGCAGCCGCTGGTGAAAGGCTTTGCCGTGGGCCGCACGATCTTTGGCCAGGCCGCCCGTGACTGGCTGGCCGGGCAGATCACCGGCGACCAGGCCATCGCCGACATGGCCGCCCGCTACACGCGGCTGTGCCGCATCTGGGACGACGCCCGCGCGGGCGCAGGGAGAGCTGCATGACCACGATCAGACTGACCGCCGCGCAGGCCGCCGTCCGCTACATCGCCGCGCAGCGCACCGAAACCGGCGAGCGATTCATCGAAGGCGTCTGGGCGATCTTCGGCCACGGCAACGTGGCGGGCCTGGGCGAGGCGCTGCACGCCCACCGCGACGACCTGCCCACCTGGCGCGGCCACAACGAACAGACCATGGCCCATGCCGCCATCGCCTATGCCAAGGCCATGAAGCGGCGCCGGGCCATGGCGGTCACCACCTCGATCGGCCCGGGTGCGCTGAACGTCGTCACCGCCGCCGCGCTGGCGCATGTCAACCGCATCCCGCTGCTGATCCTGCCCGGCGACGTCTTCGCCAGCCGCGCCCCCGACCCGGTGCTGCAACAGGTCGAGGCGTTCGGCGACGGCACCGTCACCGCCAACGACTGCTTCCGCCCGGTGTCGCGCTACTTCGACCGGATCATGCGGCCGGAGCACCTGCTGACCGCCCTGCCCCGCGCCTTCCGCGTGATGACCGACCCCGCGGAATGCGGGCCGGTGACGCTGGCCTTCTGCCAGGACACCCAGGCCGAGGCCTTCGACTTCCCCGTCTCGTTCTTCGCGCCCAAGGTCTGGCGCATCCGCCGCCCGGAACCCGATGCAGCGGAACTGGCCGAAGCCATCGCGCTGCTGAAGGCCGCCAGGGCCCCCGTCATCGTGGCCGGCGGCGGCGCGATCTATTCGGGCGCCGAGGCCGACCTCGCCGCCTTCGCCAGCGCGCATGACATTCCGGTGGTGGAAACCCAGGCGGGCAAGTCCACGCTGGCGCATGACCACGCGCTGAACTTCGGCCCCGTGGGGGTGACCGGAAATTCCTCCGCCAACCTCGTCTGCGAGGCCGCCGATCTGGTGATCGGGCTGGGAACAAGGTTCCAGGACTTCACCACCGGGTCGTGGTCGCTGTTCAAGAACCCCGCGCGCCGGCTCCTGTCGATCAACGTCCAGCCCTTCGACGCGACCAAGCACGGGGCCCATGCGCTGGTCGCCGACGCCAGGGTCGCGCTCGCGGCGCTGCACAGGGCGCTGGGGACCCACCGCTTCCCCGCCCCCGACGCCCGCCTGAAGGCCGAGGCGCTGGACGCAGCGGCAAGGGTCAAGGCCGCGCCTGCCGCAGGCAACGCCCTGCCGACGGATGCGCAGGTCGTCGGCGCGGTGAACCGCAGCGCCGGGCCGCAAACCGTGGTGATGGGGGCGGCGGGCACGATGCCGGGGTCGCTGCACCAGATGTGGGATGCGGCGCAGGGCGGCTACCACATGGAGTACGGCTTTTCCTGCATGGGCTACGAGATCGCGGGCGCCATGGGCATCCGCATGGCGCGGCCCGGGGCGGATGTCATCTGCATGGTCGGCGACGGGTCCTACATGATGGCGAATTCCGAGCTTGCCACCGCGGTGATGATGGCCGTGCCCTTCACCGTTGTGATCACCGACAACCGCGGCTACGGCTGCATCAACCGCCTGCAGAAGCACACCGGCGGCGCGCCGTTCAACAACCTCCTGGACGACAGCCGCCACGTGAACGCCTCGGCCATCGACTTCGCGGCCCATGCCGCCAGCATGGGCGCCCAGGCGGTCAAGGTCGGCTCCATCGCCGAGCTTGAGGCCGCACTGGCCGCCCCTGCGCCCTCTGACCGCCCCCGCGTCATCGTCATCGACACCGACCCCGGCCCCTCGGGCCCCGAAGGCGCGGGCACCTGGTGGGACGTGGGCGTGCCCGAGGTTTCCACCCGTTCCGAAGTCACCCTGGCCCGTGCCCGCCATGAAGCGGCCCGCACCCATCAAAGGCTTGCAGACTGATGATCCTCTACGGTACCAACCCCATCGCCTGGACCAACGACGACGACCGGTCCATCGGCGCCCACCTGTCACTCGACGACTGCCTGAACGACACCGCCCGCATCGGCTTCGACGGCATCGAGAAGGGCCACAGGTTCCCCACCGACGCCGCGGGGCTGAAGGCGGTGCTGGACCCGCGGGGGCTCAAGTTCGTCTCGGGCTGGCATTCGACCAACCTGCTGGTGAACAGCGTCGAGGCCGAAAAGGCCGCGATGGACCCCTTCCTCGACCTCCTCGCCGCCATGGGATCGCGGGTGATCATCGTCTGCGAAACCTCGAACGCGATCCACGGCGACGATGCCAAGCCCCTCTCCGCCCGCCCGAAACTGCCCGGCGACGGCTGGCCCGCCTTCGGCGCCGGGATCGAGGCACTGGCCGCCCATGCCGCCCAGCGCGGCATCACGCTGGTCTACCATCACCACATGGGCACCGTGGTGCAGACGATGGAGGAGGTGACGGCGCTGATGCTGACCACCGGGCCGCACACCCAGCTGCTGCTGGATACCGGCCACATCACCTTTGCCGGCGGCGACGCCCGCGCGCTGGCCGACCGCTGGATGAGCCGCGTGCGCCACATCCACTGCAAGAATCTCCGCAGGGAGATCGCCGACCAGGCCTTCGCCGAGGGCTGGAGCTTCCTGAACGCCGTTCGCCACGGCGTCTTCACCGTGCCGGGCGACCGCGACGGCTGCGTCGATTTCTTCCCGGTCCTGCAGCGCGCCGCCGACCACCGCTACAAGGGCTGGCTGGTGATCGAGGCGGAACAGGACAGCAAGGTCCGCGACCCCGTGGTCTACCAGTCCATGGGCCTCGGCGCCCTGCGCGTGCTGGCGCGGGAGGCGGGGCTCGACCAGGCCTGACCTCGCCGCTTCATCTCTTCTGAAATATCCCGGGGTCCGGGGCAGCGCCCCGGGGCTCTCCACCCAGACCGACGCGAGGTCAAGATGTCCCTGCTCCGCCGCCCGACCGCGACCTCCGGCCTGATCCATGCCGTCACGCCCGCCACCGCGGGCTGGGGCCACGTCGGCTTCTCGCTCTGGCGGCTGGCGCCGGGCGAAACCGTCGGCACGACGCTCGGGGCCGAAGAGGGCATCCTCGTGCTTGTCGAGGGCCATGCCGACATCACCGCCGCGGGGCAGGACTTCGCGCGGATGGGCGACCGGCTGGATGTCTTCGAAAAGACCCCACCGCACGCGCTCTATGTCCCCGCCGGGCAGCCATGGCGGGCAGCGGCGGTCACGCCGCTGACGCTCGCGCTCTGCACCGCCCCCGGGGGCGGAGCATATCCTGCGCAGCGGCTGGGCCCCGAGGGCATCGCGCGGGTCACCCGCGGCAGGGGCGGCAACACGCGCACCATCCACCCCATCGCGATGGAGGAGCGCGACGTCGCCCGCAGCCTGCTGGTGACCGAGGTCTTCACGCCGGAAGGCCACTGGTCCAGCTACCCGCCGCACCGGCACGACGAGGACGACTTCCCCCGGATGACGTATCTGGAGGAGACCTACTACCACCGCCTGAACCCCGCCAGGGGCTACGGCCACCAGCGCGTCTTCACCGATGACCTGTCGCTCGACGAGACGATGACCGTGCACGACCACGACGTCGTGCTGGTCCCCCGCGGCCACCACCCCTGCGGAAGCCCCTGGGGGGTGGAGATGTATTACCTCAACGTCATGGCCGGCCCGCGCCGCGCCTGGCGGTTCGAGACCCACCCCGATTTCGCCTGGCTGGTGGCGCGGGATGCCTAGGGCGGGCTTCCGCCCGCCGTCCGCACCCCGCCGTCCGCACCCCGCCGTCCGCACCCCATTGACTCTGCCCGCGCCATGCTTAGAAGCCACCGCTGACGAATTTCCCGGCCGGGCACGCCCCGCCGGACCCAGGGAGCGACGACCATGGCCAAGCCGACCACGATCAAGATCCGGCTCAACTCCTCGGCCGGCACCGGGCACTTCTACGTGACCAAGAAGAACGCCCGCACGATGACCGAGAAGTTTTCCGTGACCAAATACGACCCGGTCGCGCGCAAGCACGTCGAATACAAGGAAGGCAAGATCAAGTGATCTGACCGCGCCCCCTGATCGGGGCGACGGGGGCCGCGCCGCGGGGCGCGGCCCTTTCCTTTTGCGGCCGCCGCCCCAGCTTTCGCCAGATGCGCGCGACGCTTTCCCTGCGGACGGCCCGGCCCGGCGACCTTGGCGCCGTCGACACGCTGCTGGCACGCAGCTATCCGCGGCTGCTGGCGGCGGATTATCCGCCCTCGGTCATGGTCACCGCCGTGCCCCGCCTGACCCGCGCGCGGCCCGAGCTTCTGCACTCCGGGCGCTACTGGCTTGTCGAGGATGCGGACGGCCGCCTGCTGGGCGCGGGCGGCTACAGCCTGGGCCGCGGCGCGGACGGCAGGCCCCGGGCCGAGGTGCGGCACCTGGCGGTGGACCCCGCGGCCACCCGCCGCGGCGTCGGCGCGGCCATCGTGGCGCGTGTCCTGGCCGCCGCCGCGGCGGAAGGGGCCGCGCGCATCGACTGCCTGTCGACGCTGACCGCCGTGCGCTTCTACGCCGCGCAGGGCTTTGCGCGCCTGGGCCCCGCCACGATCACGCTGGCGCCCGGCATCGTGCTGACCATCGAGCGCATGGCCCGCCCGCTGTAACCCCGGAAACGGAAACGGGCCGGGGGTTTCCCCCCGGCCCGCCAGTCCGAAGCCTGTGTCAGGTCACTCGCGGTTGCCGAGGAACTGCAGCAGGAACATGAACATGTTGATGAAGTCGAGGTACAGCCGCAGCGCCCCCATGATCGCCGCCTTGCCGAGCCATGCCTCGTCGCCGTACTGCGCGTGCTGGATGTACTCGTTCTTGATCGACTGCGTGTCATAGGCGGTCAGGCCGGCGAAGATCAGCACGCCCAGAGCCGAGATCGCGAACATCAGCGCCGAGGAGGCGAGGAAGATGTTGACGATCGAGGCGACGATCAGGCCGATCAGGCCCATCATCAGGAACGTGCCCATCGCCGACAGGTCTTTCTTCGTCGTGTAGCCATACAGCGACAGGCCCGCGAAGGCCACGGCGGTCACGAGGAAGGTCTGCGCGATCGACACGCCGGTGAAGGCAAGGAAGATCCACGCGAGCGACAGGCCCATCACCGCCGCATAGGCGTAGAAGAACAGCTGCGCCGCGCCATAGGACAGGCGGTTGATCATCGCCGAGAAGGCGAAGACCATGATCAGCGGCAGGAACATCACGATCCAGCCGAGGATGGTCATCCCGCCCGTGGGCGACATCAGAAGGGACATCAGCGCAGGGGTCGTGCCCACACCCCAGGCCACGCCGCCGGTCAGCAGCATGCCGACCGACATCAGGCCATAGACCTTGTTCATGTGGGCGCGCAGCCCTGCGTCGATCTGGGCGGCACGGGCGCCAGCGCCGACCGAACCCAGGGTTTGATACTCTGCCATTGGTGCCTCCGGTTGAAGTCGTCGGGCCGACCCTGGCAGGCCGACCCTCACGTGCGGAATATTGGCAGGCCGGGCCCGCGTTTCAAGACGCCTCGCGGATTGGCAGAGTGCTGTGGTCAGGAAAACGCATCGCAACCAGCGGTCCGGGGCGGCCCTGCGCGGCCGCGCGGCCCCGTCTGCGGCGTCTTGCCGCGTCCGGCCGATGCCCGCGCGCCAGCCGGTCGCCCGGCTGCGCCGGCGCCGCGTGCCGCCGCCGCAGGCCGAGCATCCGCAACGGGTGCAGCCGGGCGGCCCGGGTTTTCGTCATCGGATGCGCGCGCGGGGATTGGCTTTGGTCCCTTTCCGTCCCGAGACGTGATGCGGTTCGCATCCGCCATCGCCGTGCCTGAAGAATGACCTGCGCTGAAGAACGGGGAACGATTGTTTGCCGGACCCGGGGCAACGGGAACTGATGATGATCCGCACGCTCGACCTCGCCTCGCTGCGCAGTTTTTCCACCGTGGCCGAGGTGGGCGGCGTCACCCGCGCGGCGGGGTTCCTGAACCCGACGCAATCTGCCGTGTCGATGCAGATCAGGCGGCCGGAGGCCTCGCTCGGCCTTGCGCTGTTCCTGCGCTGTGGCCGCCGACAGACGCCGACGCCCGGGGGGCGCGCAGCTTCTGTCCTGCGCCCGGCAGATGCTGCGGCTGAGCGGGACGGCTGTATTTGCAATTGGCAAACCAAAGGGCATTGCTCTTGCGTTCTGCATGGCATTTTGCGAAACACGCATAAGGCGAGTGGAACGGTCGCCAAGCGCGCCATGCGCGAGCGCGGGCCCTCGGACACAGATTGTTGTGCAACTGTATAATTGGACATATCCTAAAGGACAGGTTTTCGCACGACACGGTAAATCTTGGGGAGAACTTGCCGGAACGGATAGTCTGGCACGGAATCTGCTTACAAAGAGGTCAGGGGCGCGCCTATCGCGGAAAGCGCCCGTGTATGGAGTTGATTGCATGAAGCATCCCGTAGACGCCCACGTCGGCAAGCGCATCCGGCACCGCCGCTGGATGGTGGGCATGACGCAACAGCAGCTTGCCGATCGTGTCGGGATCAAGTTCCAGCAGATCCAGAAGTACGAAACCGGCATGAACCGCGTGTCCGCCTCGCGGCTGTGGGACATCGCCGAGGCGCTGACGGTGCCGGTCAGCTTTTTCTTCGAAGGCATGGGCGCCGATGCGGGCGGTGCCGCATCCGATCTTCTGGCCGACAAGGAGGCGCTGGAGCTGGTGCGGTCCTACTACGCCATCCCCGAGGCGCAGCGCCGCCGCCTGTTCGACCTGGCCCGCGTGCTGTCCGAGGCCGCTTGACGCCATGTCGGCGACCCTGCTAGCCGCCCCTGACCGCGAGGGCTTCCTTGGGGGCGGCGATGGCAGAGACGGAAGACCTGATCGCGGTGGCCCATGCGCTGGCCGATGCTGCCCGCGTCGCCACCCTGCGGCACTTCCGCACCGACCTGTCGGCCGTGTCGAAAGAGACCGCGCGTTTCGACCCCGTCACCATCGCCGACCGGGAGACCGAGGCCGCGCTGCGCGCGATCCTTGCCGAACGCCGCCCGCAGGATGCCATCCTGGGCGAGGAATTCGCCGCCACCGCCGGCACCTCGGGCTGGACCTGGGTCATCGACCCAATCGACGGCACCCGCAGCTACATGTCTGGCGCGCCGACCTGGGGGGTGCTGATCGCGGTCGCCGACGCCTCCGGCCCGCGCTACGGCATCGTTGACCAGCCCTTCATCGGCGAACGCTTCGAGGGCGGCTTCGGCCGCGCCGCAACGTCGGGGCCGATGGGCGCCCGACCGCTGCGCTGCCGCGCGCCGCGGCCTCTTTCGCAGGCCATCCTGTACTCGACCTTTCCCGAGGTCGGCACGCCCGACGAAGGCGCGGCCTTCCGCCGGGTCGCAGGGCAGGTGCGGCTGACGCGCTACGGCACCGACTGCTACGGCTATGCGCTGGTGGCCCTAGGCCAGGCCGACCTGGTGATCGAGGCGGGGCTTCAGCCCTATGACGTGCAGGCGCCGATGGCGGTGATCGAGGCGGCGGGCGGCCTTGTGACCGACTGGCAGGGCCGCCGCAATCCGCACGGGGGCCAGGTCATCGCCGCCGCGAATGCCGAAATCCATGCCGCCGCGCTGGCGCTTCTGAACGGCTGAAGCAGTTTCAACGCGGGCAAGATTGTCCGGCACCCCCGTCCGCGGCTAGGTTGGCCCTGCCCGCGGGTCCTTCCCCCTTCTGCCGCGCGCCGCAACGGTCGCCGAAGGGGCGGAAAGGCGACCCCCGTGCCCGACCTCGTGATCCGCAACGCCGACCGGATCCTGACCATGGACGACGCGGGGTCCGAACCCGCCGGATGCGACATCCTCGTGCAGGGCGGCGTGATCGCCGCCATCGGCCGGGGGCTGGAGGCGCCCGGCGTCCCGGTGATCGAGGCGCGCGGCTGCGTCGTCACGCCTGGCCTCGTGAACACGCACCACCACCTGTTCCAAAGTCTGACCCGCGCCGTGCCCGCCGCGCAGGACGCGCTGCTGTTCGGCTGGCTGACCACGCTTTACCCGATCTGGGCACGCTTCGGCCCGGAGGAGATGTTCACCGCAACGCAGGTCGGGCTGGCGGAACTGGCGCTGTCGGGCTGCACGCTGACGGCCGACCACGGCTACATCTTTCCGAACGGCGCCCGGCTGGACGACAGCATTGCTGCGGCGTCCGAAGTCGGCCTGCGATTTCACCCCACCCGCGGCGCCATGTCGATCGGGCAAAGCGCGGGCGGCCTGCCGCCCGACAGCCTGGTGGAACGCGAAGCCGCCATTCTGGACGACATGGTCCGTGTGGTGGACCGCTTCCACGACCCCCGCCCGGGCGCGATGCTGCGCGTAGGCCTCGCGCCCTGTTCGCCCTTTTCCGTCAGCCGCGACCTGATGCGCGAGACCGCGCTGCTCGCCCGCGACAAGGGCGTGATGCTGCACACCCACCTGGCCGAGAACGACGAGGACATCGCCTATTCGCAGGCCAGATTCGGCTGCCGCCCCGGCCAGTATGCCGAGGATCTGGGCTGGACCGGCCCCGACGTCTGGCACGCCCATTGCGTCAAGCTGGACGCGACGGAGATCGCGCTGTTCGCCCGCACCGGCACGGGCGTGGCGCATTGCCCGTGCTCCAACTGCCGGCTGGGGTCGGGCATCGCGCCGGTGCGCGCGATGCGGGATGCGGGCGTGAAGGTGGGCCTGGGCGTGGACGGCTCCGCCTCGAACGACCGGGCCAGCCTGATCGCCGAGGCGCGGATGGCGATGCTGCTGCAGCGCGTGGAACGCGGCGCCACCGCGATGGGCGCGCGTCAGGCCCTGCGGCTGGCCACCCGCGGCGGCGCCGAGGTGCTGGGGCGCGACGATCTGGGGCAGGTCGCACCCGGTCTCAGGGCCGACCTTGCCATCTGGGACGTGTCGGGGCTGGACAGCGCGGGGTCGTGGGACCCCGCGGCTTTGCTGCTCGCCGGCCCCGCACAGGTGCGCGGGCTGGTGGTCGAGGGGCGCGAGGTGGTGCGCGACGGCAGGATGCAGACGGTCGACACCGCCGCGCTGGCCCGGCACGCCGGACGGCTGTTACAGCGGCTGATGGCCTGAGCCGCGCGGGACTTCGCTCGCAACAGGGGGCGGATGGTGCTGCTGGAGAGAGAAAGTTGGAACGCTCTCTTTGAGGCACTGGAGGAATGGGAGCGCCATCTCGCACCACTAGGCGTTGAACGCCTGAGGTGCGACGATGAGCACCCTACGCCATAATTTCAATGACATAGCGGCTCTCAAGGCGGCGAAGACAACGCCACCGCCCTTCTCGCTACGGCTGACCTTCGAGGAGCGCCAGCGGCTGGAGGCAGATGCCGGGGATATGCCGCTCGGGGCGTTCATCCGCAAGCGCCTGCTTGGTGATGGTGCAGCGCAGCGCAGCGCAAGAGGAAGGGCAACAGCCCGGTCAAGGACAAGGCTGCCCTGGCACGGGTTCTGGGCGCACTCGGCCAGTCACGGCTGTCTGAGGTGCCCCTAGATTTGTAGACGCTTTGCCCCCTAACTTTGAGGCAAGGAGGCCGAGATGGGGACGAGCAATTACTGCGACGAGTTCAAGCGGGATGCGGTGCAGCAGATCCGGGTGCGGGGGTATCCGGTTCGGGAGGTCTCGCAGCGTTTGGGGGTGAGTTCGCACTCGCTTTACAAGTGGATGAAGCTTTTCGCGGAACCTGCTCCCAGGGTGTCCGGGGTTGACCATGAGGCCGAGAACCGGCGGCTGAAGCGGGAGTTGGCTCGGGTGACCGAGGAGCGCGATATCCTAAAAAA
>CAZCPY010000043.1:0-23679 GCA_964499865.1 uncultured Rhodobacterales bacterium
TGATGAAGACGGTGGCCATCGACGGCGCGACCGAGGCGATCTTGTCCTGCACCCGCCGCATCGCCGGCGACGAGCCCAGAAAGGGCGACCCCTGCGGATCGGGCCGCCGGGCGGGGGCGGGCAATCCGGGGTCCTGCGCGGCGTTGGCGACGGCGGCGCAGAGCTGCGCCTCTTCCACCGGCTTGACCAGGAAGTCGTGCGCCCCCCCGCGCATCGCCTCGACCGCGCGGTTGATCGACCCGTGCGCGGTGATGACGATGATGCGGCAGGCCGGAAGCAGGCGCCGCAGGTCGGCCATCAGCTCGATGCCGTCCCGGTCGGGCAGGTTCAGGTCCAGCAGCACCACGGCCGGGCGGTGGCGGCCGCAGGCGGCCAGCCCCGCGGCGGCGGTGGCCGCGACCGTCACCTTGTGGCCAGCGGCGGTCAGCGCGGCGCGGTAGACCATCTGCAGGGATGCGGTGTCCTCGATCAGCAGCACGGTCGTGCGGGGGCGCGCGTCGGTCATGCGGCGGCCGTCCCCAGCCGGTGCAGCAGGGCGTCAAGCGCGGCCAGCAGCACCGCGGTCTCTGCCGGCATGGCGGTGCCCGCCTCGGCCCGCGTCTGAAGCGCGCGCGCCTGCGCCGCGGCCGCGGTGGCCCCGACCGTGCCGAACAGCGCGACCAGCACATGCGCCGCCCGGGCCACCTCGGCGGCACCGGCCTGCCCGCCGGCCAGCGCCGGGCGCTGCTGCGACAGGTCCTCGGCCAGCCGGTGCAGGAACTCCGCCCAGTCGCTGCCCAGGATCGCGCGCAGCACCGCCAGCCGGTCGGACACCGCATCTGGCACAGGCGCTGGGGCGAGGGGGGTCGGCATGGCGGCAAGCCTACCCGGCCCACCCCGGTTGTCCAGCCGCCGCGGGGTGCCGGTTGCACCGCCCCCTCGCCGGGCCTACATCCTGCTGATGATGTCCTGGCTGAACCCCCGCCGCACCCCCCGCATCCCCGTTTTGCGCCTGCAGGGCGTGATCTCTGCCGGAGGCCGCGCCTCGGGCGGGCTGTCGGATGCGGCGCTCGGGCCGCTGATCGACCGCGCCTTCGCCCGCAAGCCCGCCGCCGTGGCGCTGGTGGTGAACTCGCCGGGCGGATCGGCGGTGCAGTCGTCGCTGATCGGCGCCCGGATCCGGCGGCTGGCGGCGGAAAAGGGTGTTCCGGTGCATGCCTTCGTCGAGGATGTGGCGGCCTCGGGCGGCTACTGGCTGGCCTGCGCGGCGGATCACATCTGGCTGGACCGGTCCTCGATCGTGGGGTCGATCGGGGTGATCTTCGCGGGCTTCGGCTTTCCCGGCGCGATGGCCAGGCTGGGGGTGGAGCGGCGGGTGGTCACGGCCGGAAAGTCGAAGTCGCTGGCCGACCCGTTCCAGCCCGAAAAGCCCGAGGACGTGGCCCGCCTGCGCGCGCTTCAGGCGCCGATCCACCAGGCCTTCATCGACCATGTGAAGGACCGCCGCGGCGCCCGGCTGGACACCACCGCCGACCTGTTCAACGCCGATGTCTGGGTGGGCCGGGAGGCGGTGGACCTGGGCCTTGCCGACGGCGTGGCGCATCTGGTGCCGAAACTGCAGGAGCTTTACGGCCGCAGGCTGCGCCTGATGCCGCTGGCGCCGCGCGCCTCGCGGCTGTCGCGGCTGATCGGGATGGGCCTCGGTGCCGGTTCGGGGGGGCTGGCCGCGGCGGCGCTGGACGGCGCCGAGGACCGCGCGCTCTGGGCGCGCTACGGGCTCTGACGCGGGATGCTGGTCAAGGCCGTCCTCGTCTTCCTGCTGCTGATGGTCGGGGTGGGCATGGTCGGCCGCGCCCTGACGCGCCGCAAGGACGTGCCGCGGATCGGCACCGCCCGGCCCTGCCGGAGCTGCGGGCGGCTGGTGCGGACGGGCGAACGCTGCCCTTGCGGCAAGGCTTGACGGCGCGGCTTTCGGCTTACCTCTGGCGCCGCAACCGAAGGGGGCGTTCATGCGGGCACTGGTGACCGGCGCGGGGCGCAGGCTGGGGCGGGCGATGGCGCTGCGGCTGGCCGAAGCCGGGCATGACGTGGCGGTGCACTACAACGGCTCGGCGTCCGAAGCCGAGGCGGTCGCGGCCCAGATCCGCGCGACGGGCCGCAAGGCGCAGGCGTTGCAGGCCGACCTGCTGGACGAAGACGCCACCGCGGGCCTGGTGCCGCGGGCGGCCGAGGCCCTGGGCGGGCCGCTGACGGTGCTGGTCAACAACGCCTCGATCTTCGAGCACGACACGCTGGCCACGGCGACCAGGGCGTCCTGGGACCGCCACATCGGATCGAACCTGCGCGCGCCCTTCGTGCTGACGCAGGCCTTCGCGGCGCAGGCCCTGCCCGCCGCCAGCGACGGCGAGCCCCTGGCCACCGGGCTCGTCGTCAACCTGATCGACCAGCGCATCCACAAGCCGACGCCCGAGTTCATGACCTACACCATCGCCAAGATGGGGCTCTGGGCATTCACCCGCACCGCCGCGCAGGCGCTGGCGCCGGCGATCCGCGTCAACGCCATCGCCCCGGGCCCGACGCTTCAGGGCGCCCGGCAAAGCGCCGACCACTTCGCCCGCCAGCGTGCCGCCACCGTCCTGCAACGCGGCGCCGACGAAGCCGACATCTGCGGCGCCCTGGCCTACTTGCTGGCCGCGCGGGCGGTGACCGGGCAGGTGCTGGTGATCGACGGCGGCCAGCATCTGGGCTGGCAGACGCCCGACATCCTGGGCATCGAAGAGGGGTGACGCGGCCTGCCACCGCAAGTTGTCCACCGCCGGCGCGCGCGTAACAGGGCTGTGACGGAAGTGCTTGCAGGCCAAGGATTTACCCGGTGGACACAAATCTTTGCCGTGAAATCATATGGTTATAAACTGCTCAAAAAACAGGCAGATCAGCGAAGCGGGCTGAAAACAACGAAAATTTCGCTGTCCCGAAATCTTCCGCACAGACTTGTCCACAGAAACGGTGGATGCCTTTGCCCTTGCGAAAGCCGCCCCGGCATTGCAGCGCTAGGGCAGAATCGGGATGGCGCAAGGCGGACGGCCGGTGACTGACGCAACAGACCCCCAGGAGGGCCCGGCGCCACGCGGCGCCGCCGTGATCGCGGCCGAACTGCGCCACCTGACCGCCGCGCCGGGCGTCTACCGCATGCTCAACGCCGCCGCCGAGGTGCTGTATGTCGGCAAGGCGCGCAACCTCAAGGCGCGGGTGTCGACCTATGCCCGCCCCGCCGGCCATGCGCCGCGGATCGCCCGGATGATCCAGGAAACCGCGTCGATGATGTTCCTGACGACGCGGACGGAAACCGAGGCGCTGCTCCTGGAGCAGAACCTCATCAAGCAGCTGAAACCGCGCTACAACGTGCTGCTGCGCGACGACAAGTCGTTCCCCAACATCCTGATCTCGACCGAGACCGCCTTTCCCCAGATCAAGAAGCACCGCGGCAAGAAGGCCGAGAAGGGGCATTATTTCGGCCCCTTCGCCAGTGCGGGCGCGGTCAACCGCACGCTGAACCAGCTGCAGAAGGTGTTCCTCCTGCGCAACTGCTCGGACGCGATGTTCGACAGCCGCACCCGGCCCTGCCTGATGCACCAGATCCGCCGCTGCTCCGCCCCCTGCGTGGGCAGGATCGACGCGCAGGACTATGGCGCGCTGGTCGCCGACGCGCGGCGGTTCCTGGAGGGCAAGACGACGACGGTGCAGGCCGATCTGGCCCGGGCGATGACCGAGGCGTCCGAGGCGATGGAGTTCGAACGCGCCGCGGCGCTGCGCGACCGCATCCGCGCGCTGACGCAGGTGCAGTCGACGCAAGGCATCAACCCGCGCGGCGTGGCCGAGGCGGATGTCGTGGCGCTGCATCTGGACGGCGGGCAGGCCTGCGTGCAGGTCTTCTTCATCCGCGCCAACCAGTCCTGGGGCAACCGCGACTTCTACCCCCGCATCGGCGGCGGCGCCGAGGCGCCCGAGATCCTGCAGGCCTTCCTCGCCCAGTTCTACGACGACCGCGACCCGCCCCGCCTGATCCTGCTGTCGCACGGGGTGGAGGACCCCGACCTGCTGGGCCAGCTTCTGTCCGACCGGGCGGGCCGCAAGGTCGAGATCGCCGTGCCGGTCCGCGGCGAAAAGGCGGAACTGGTGGAAAACGCCGCCCGCAACGCCCGCGAGAGCCTGGCCCGCCGGATGGCGGAATCGGCCACGCAGAACAGGCTTCTGGCCGGCCTGGCCGAGGCCTTCGACCTCGACGCCCCGCCGCGGCGGATCGAGGTCTACGACAACAGCCACAACCAGGGCTCGGATGCCGTGGGCGGCATGGTGGTCTCGGGGCCGGAGGGGTTCCTGAAGTCGCAGTACCGCAAGTTCAACATCAAGGCCGCCGCCGGGAACGACGATTTCGCGATGATGAAGGAGGTCATGACCCGCCGCTTCGAGCGCCTGATCAAGGAAGACCCCGAACGCAAGTCCGACGCCTGGCCCGACCTGCTGCTGATCGACGGCGGCGCCGGGCAGGTCTCGGCGGTGGGCGAGATCATGGCGGAACTGGGGGTGGACGACATCCCCGTCATCGGCGTGGCCAAGGGGATCGACCGGGACGCGGGGAAAGAGGAATTCCACCGCCCCGGCGAGCCGCCGATGGCGCTGCCCCGCAACGACCCCGTGCTGTATTTCGTGCAGCGCCTGCGCGACGAGGCGCACCGCTGGGCGATCGGCGCGCACCGGGCGAAACGCGCCAAGGCGGTTTCGGCCACCCCGCTCGACGACATCCCCGGCGTGGGCGCGGCGCGCAAGCGGGCGCTGCTGTCCCACTTCGGCAGCGCCAAGGCGGTGGCCCGCGCCGCCCTTCCCGACCTGATGGACGCGCCGGGGATCAGCCAGGGCGTGGCGGAAACGGTGTGGAACTTCTTCCATCCGGAGGCGTGACGCCGCCGGTCGCGCCGGAAAACCGGTCGTTTTCCGGCACGATTTCCTCAAGGAAATCGTCTGCCCGATCCCTGCCGTCCCGCCTTGCCCCCGCGCGCCTGCCGCCCTATCCCTGCCCCGGACAGACAGCCGGACGGGGAGGAACCAGCCATGACCAGCCAGCGTTTCGACAAGTCGAAACTGCCCAGCCGCCACGTCACCGAAGGCCCCGCCCGGGCGCCGCACCGGTCGTATTTCTACGCCATGGGCATCACCGAAGAGGAAATCCACCAGCCCTGGGTGGGTGTCGCCACCTGCTGGAACGAGGCCGCGCCCTGCAACATCGCGCTGAACCGGCAGGCGCAGGTGGTGAAGCAGGGCGTCAAGAAGGCCGGCGGCACGCCGCGGGAATTCACCACGATCACCGTGACCGACGGCATCGCCATGGGGCACGAGGGGATGCGTTCGTCGCTGGCGTCGAGGGACGCCATCGCCGACACGGTGGAACTGACGATGCGCGGGCATTGCTATGACGCGCTCGTGGGCCTTGCCGGCTGCGACAAGTCGCTGCCCGGGATGATGATGGCGATGGTCCGCCTGAACGTGCCGAGCGTGTTCATCTACGGCGGGTCGATCCTGCCCGGCCGCTACCAGGGCCGCGACATCACCGTGCAGGACATGTTCGAGGCCGTGGGCAGGAACCAGGCCGGCACGCTGTCCGAGGCGGAACTGGCGATCATGGAACGGGTCGCCTGCCCCTCCAGCGGCGCCTGCGGGGCCCAGTATACCGCCAACACCATGGCCTGCGTGTCCGAGGCGATCGGGCTCGCGCTGCTCAATTCCTCCTCCGCCCCCGCGCCCTACGAATCCCGCGACCAGTTCTGCGAGGCGAGCGGAGTCGCGGTGATGACCCTGATCGAGCGCAACATCCGCGCCCGCGACATCGTCACGCTGAAATCCCTGCAGAACGCCGCCCGCGTGGTGGGCTGCACCGGCGGGTCGACCAACGCCGCCCTGCACCTGCCCGCCATCGCGCACGAGGCGGGGATCGACTTCGACCTGTTCGACGTGGCCGACGCGATGCGCGACACGCCCTATTTCGTCGACCTGCGGCCGGGCGGGAAATACGTCGCCAAGGACCTGCACGAGGTCGGCGGCGTGGCCGTGGTGATGAAGGAACTCGCCAGGGCGGGCCTGCTGCACCTCGACTGCATCACCGCCAGCGGCAAGACGCTGGGCGAATCGCTCGACGAGATCAGGGGCGAGGCCGACGGGCGGGTGATCCACGACATCGCCTCGCCGATCACGAAAACCGGGGGGGTCGTCAGCCTCAGGGGCAACCTGGCCCCCGATGGCGCCATCGTGAAGGTCGCGGGCATGACGCCGGAGGAGCAGGTCTTCCGGGGCCCGGCCCGTGTCTTCGAGAACGAGGAAGAGGCCTTCGAGGCCGTCCGCGCCCGCGCCTACAGGGAGGGCGAGGTGCTGGTGATCCGCAACGAGGGCCCCGCCGGCGGCCCGGGGATGCGCGAGATGCTGGCGACCACGGCGGCGCTGTCGGGCCAGGGCATGGGCAAGAAGGTGGCGCTGATCACCGACGGCCGCTTTTCGGGCGCCACGCGCGGCTTCTGCGTCGGCCATGTGGGGCCCGAGGCCGCGCATGGCGGGCCGATCGCGCTGCTCAGGGACGGTGACATCATCACGCTGAACGCGCTGACGGGCGAGCTTTCGGTGGCCCTGACCGATGCCGACCTGGCCGCCCGCAAGGCCGAATGGAACGGCCCGCGCAAGACCGCCTACACGTCGGGCGCCGTGCACAAGTTCGCCAGGCTCTGCGGCGGGGCGCGCTGGGGTGCCGTCACCCATCCGGGGGCCAGGGGTGAAAGCCACGTCTACATGGACCAGTAGCCTTGCGCTGGCGCTGACGCTCGCCGCGCCCCTTGCGGCGCAGGAGGCGCGGGTGGCGGTGCGCGCGCCGCAGGGCTTCTGCGCCGCGCCAGAGGGGCGGGCGACGCTGGACGGGCAGTCCTTCGTTGCCTTCACGCCCTGCGCGGCCAGCGCCCCGGCGGTCGTGCTGACGGCGACGGTCGGGCCTGCGGGGTCGGCCGAGGGTCTGGACCTGTCGGGCCGGGCGGTGGCCGGGGTGCTGACCACGCCCGCGGGCCGTGCGCTGCTCAGCCGCAGCGGGCGGGCGGCGACGGTCCGGGTGCACGAGGTCATCGTGGCCGAGGGCGCGGTGCTGGTGCGGCTGACCGACACCGCGCCCGCGCCCGCCCCGATGGCCCCGGGCGAAGGCTGGCGCGCGGTGCTGCAGGTGGCGGGGCGGCTGGTCACGCTGTCGGTCGCAGGCACCGAGGCCGCACCTCTGGACCGCGGCGCGGGCCGCGCACTGATCGGCCGTTTCGTGCGGGCGATACGGGCCGCCAACCTGGGCGCCTGAGCATTTGTTCACGCCATGGCAACGCGGCCCGCGCATTCTTGCGCATCGCTGCCGAATCGTTTCCATTGCGCGGACAATCGGCGACAAGACCGGCCCGGCAGGCGTAGGGATCATGGGCGAACGCTTCGACAGGCTGATCGACCGTCTGGTCCATCGCGCGGCCCTGCGCCGATGGCGCAAGGTCAGCGACGCGGCCACCGCCATGGACCTCGGCACGCTCAGGCGCCAGCGTGGCCGCGCCTGGGCGCTGCGCCGCCATCTCGACCGGCTGATCCACCAGGCCGAACACCGCCTGGCCCTGCCGGTGATCGGCTCGAATGCGCTGCGCCGCCCGCTGGGGGCCGACTGGGTCTGGCGCCCGCCGCTGTGGAAGGGGCCGGTCCCGGTCCCCGGGATGTCCTCGGTCCCCGCCCGCGCGCAGATCGCCGAAGGCGCCACCGTCTTCCATGACTGCCGCCGGTCGGAACTGACCGTCCGCCAGGTCCGCAACACGCGCGAGGAGGACCTGGCCCCTTTCGGCGTGCGGATGGACGTGTTCCGCTTTGACGGGTCGTTCCTGTCGCTGGTCATCGACCTGCCGCCCGAGGCGGTCGACGGCCTGCGCACGCGCCACCTGATCCGGCTGGACGCGATCGTCGAGATGGAGAAACCGCTGGAAATCTTCGCCCGCCTGAACGTGCGCCACGGGCCGAACGTGGAACAGATGGTGCGCGAACTGCCGCTGGCCGAGGAAGAGGTGATGGTCGAGTTCGACCTCGCCTATACCAAGATCAATGAGAAGCGGGTGGAAAAGCTGTGGGTCGACCTGATCTTCGAGGGGCCCGAGATGAACCAGATCATCCTGCGCGACGTGACGCTCTGCCGCCGCCCGCGGGCCGAGATGTGAGGGGGTCGCGGCGATGGACATGGTGCTGACGCAGACGCGCATCCGCGGCGGGGTCTGGGAGGGCGAACTGTCCGGCGCCGCCGCTGCCCCGCAGATCGAGGCGCAGCTTGGCGGCACCGTCCTGCCGGGCCTGACCGTCACCCAGGTCGACGGCCAGCCCGGCCGCCACGCCGTGCGCCTGCCGATCCCCGCCGAGGTGCTCAGCGAAGGCGTCCAGACCTTCCTGTTCCGCGACCGCGACAGCGGCGAGAAGCTCGCGCATTTCACCATCCTGACCGGGGTGGCGATGGAAGACGACATCCGCGCCGAGGTCGACCTGCTGCGCGCGGAACTCGACATGCTCAAGCGCGCGTTCCGGCGGCATTGCCTGGAAACGGCGGGCTGAAGCGCCCGCGTAACGACGGGCCGGCCTCAGGCTGCCGCCGTCTCGCGGCCGATCCGGCCGTGCGCGGCCAGCGCGCAGGCGGCACTGGCCAGCATCAGGGCCGCGACCAGCGGGAACAGGATGCCGTCGCCCTGGAACCGCATCGCCGCGCCCAGGATCAGCGGCAGGCTGATCCCGCCCGCCAGTCCCGCGGCGATCAGCAGGGGGCTGACGCGCGCGTCGTCGCCCATCATCCGGCTGCCCGCGACGTAGAAGCCCGGAAACACCAGCCCCACCGCCGCGCCCATGGCGACAAAGCTCCAGGTCCAGCCGGTCAGCACCTGCAGCAGCGCCAGCAGTCCGGTGGTGCCGACGGCGAAGGTGTACAGGCTGAAGGGCGGGATGCGGTGCGCGACGCCCACCAGCAAGGTCCGCGCAAGCAGGAAGGCGGCGAAGAAGGCCGACAGCAGTTCCGCCGCCGCCCGCTCCTCTACCCCGCCCGCGATCAGCGCGAGCGGCCCCAGGCCGATCAGGCTGGCCTCGGTGCCGATGCCGAGCGCGCCGAAGGTCAGGATCGACAGCCGCGGCCGGAACGGCGCCGCCGGCCCGCGCGCCGCGGGCATCGGTCCGATGCCGCGCGCTGCCAGGAAGGCCAGCGCCGCCAGCCCCGCGACGCCCAGATAGGTCCAGGTCGGATCGCTGCCAAGGGCCACGAAGACCAGCGGGCCGCCGATCGCGCCCGCCCCGAAGACCGCGTTCATCGCCGCCAGCATCGAGGGCCCGCGCGCGCCGAAGACCGCCAGCATCCGGCGGTTGTAGATCACCGTGGCCAGCCCGTAGGCCAGCCCGAAGACCACCGCGCCCAGCACCGTGACCGCAAAGCCCTGCTGCGCGGCGATGATCACCGCCCCCAGCGCGAAGACCGCAAGCCCGTGCCGCGGGGTGACGCGGTCGCCGATCAGGTACATCACCGCCACGCCCAGGGCGCTGCCGATCCAGTGCGCGGGCACGATCAGGCCCGCAAGCGAGGTGTCGATGCCGAAGGCGCGGGCAAAGGCGGGCAGCGCGGGGCCATAGACCGACTGGCCGACACCCATCAGCACGAAACTCAGGCTGCAGCCGATCACCAGCCCCGCATTCGCCGCCAGAAGCGCCCGCATCGCCTTCCCCTTGCCTGCTTGCGCGCCTCCCTCTCGCGAAGGACGGGGGGTGTCAACGGCGGGCAAAGGGTGGCGGCGCGGATTTCCCGCCGTCTGCCTGCGCCGCAGGCAGGCCCCTTGGGCCAGGCCCGCACCTGCCGCGGCCTGACGGCGCTTCCGCAGCCTTGGGCAGGAGCCCGGGATGACCGGCATCCGCATCCCGGACGGTGCCCGGGGTGCGCGCGTTCCTGGCGCGGACGGGGCGGGCCGCGCGGGACTTCGACGCGATCGGATCGAACGCGGGCTTCGGCGCGCAGTCCCCCGCGGTGACGCAGGGCCCGGGCCGCGATCCGGGCGGCGCGAACCCCAGCGGCGGGGCCGTCGCGCCCGGCCGTCCGGTCGGCGCCACCGGGGCGATCCCGGTCGTCGAGGCGATCGCCGGGCCCGAGCGCACCGGCGGCAGGCGCGCGCCGGTCACCCTGTGCATCGGCGGCGGCCAGGGCATCGCCCTGGCCATCGGCCGCGCCAGAGGCGCGGGGTCGCTCCGGGGCTGCGGGGGATCAGGCGAGCGGCAGGCGCAGTTCGGCGCGCAGGCCGCCCTCCGCGCGGTTGGCCAGCGACACGCTGCCGCCATGCGCCAGCGCCACGGCCCGCGCGATCGACAGGCCAAGGCCGGCGCCGCCGGTCTCGGCGTTGCGGCTGGTCTCGCCGCGCACGAAGGGGTCGAAGACGGCCTCCAGCCGCTCGGGCGGAATGCCGGGTCCGTCGTCCTCGACCGCGATCACCGCCTCGGACCCCGCGCGCGCCAGCGACAGCCGCGCCCCGCCGCCGTAGCGCAGCGCATTGTCCAGAAGGTTCCCCACCGCCCGCGCCAGCGCGACGGGACGGGCCTGCACCGCGGCGTCACCCTCCGCCGCGAAGGGCAGGCCGCGGTCGGCGGCGATGCCAGCGAGGAAGGCGCGCAGGTCCATCCGGGCGACCGGCTCCGCCTCGCGGCTGCCGCGGGCATAGGCGACGAGGCCCTCGGCCATCACCGCCATCTCGTCCAGCGTGCGCACCATGGCGGCGCGCTGCGCCTCGTCGTCCACCATCTCGGCCCGCAGGCGCAGGCTGGTGATCGGCGTGCGCAGGTCATGGCCCACGGCGCCCAGCACGCGCATCCGTTCGGTGTCGAAACGCGCGATCTCGGCCTGCATCTCGTTGAAGGCGCGGGCCGCGGCCCGCATCTCGGCGGCCCCCTCGACCGGCACGCGCGCGCCGCGGTCGCCCCGGCCCGCGGCCTGCGCCGCCGTCGCCAGTGCCGCCAGCGGCCGCGTCAGGCGGCGGATGAAGACCAGCCCCACGGCCAGCGTCGCCCCCAGCGACAGGACCAGCACGACGACGATGGCCCGCCCGTCCACATCCTCGCGCACGGGCGGCCCGCGCACCGACAGGTTCAGCCAGAACGGCCCGTCCGGGCCCGCCAGCGCCACGCTGATCAGCACCGCCGGCCGGGGCCCGTGCGGCGCGCCGCCGGGCGCCAGGGCGGCCGCCGCGGGGCCCACCGCGGCGCGCACCTCGCGCCCCGGCAGCACCTCGGCCAGCCGCGCCGCCAGCGCCCGCGACCAGCGGTCGCCGCCCGACCGCCCGACCTGCGCCACCGGCCCCAGCCGCACCTCGGCCAGACGCGTCGAGGTCTCGGCCGCAAGCCGGGCGCGGCGCGCGGGGTCGGCGCCTTCCAGCACCGGGACCAGCACCGCCAGCCGCTCGATCTCGCGGCCGTCGCGGGCGTCGCGCATCAGGCGGCTGCGCTCGGTCGACAGCAGCGTCAGCGCCACCAGGTTCGCCAGCAGCAGCGCCCCGACCAGGAGCAGCGCAAAGCGTGCCGCAAGGCCGCGGGGCATCACGGCAGGGCCTCCACCGCCGCCGCCAGCCGGTAGCCGCCGCCCCATTCGGTGACGATCAGCACGGGCGCGGCGGGATCGGCCTCGATCTTGCGGCGCAGGCGGCTGACCGTGTTGTCGATGGCGCGGTCATAGGGCTTGGCCTCGCGGCCCATCGTCAGGTCGAGAAGCCGCGCGCGCGTCAGCACCTTGCCCGGGTGATCCAGGAAGACCCCCAGGAGGCGGCTTTCGCCCGAGGTGATCTCGACCTGTCGGCCATCGGCGGCGGTCAGGCGCAGCGCGTCGGGGTCGTGCACCCAGGCCCCGAAGCCGCGCCGCCCGCTGGGCGGGGGCGGCGCGACAGGTGGCACCCGGCGCAGCACCGCGCGGATGCGCGCCAGCAGCTCGCGCGGGTTGAACGGCTTGACGACATAGTCGTCGGCGCCGAGCTCCAGCCCGACGATGCGGTCGGTGTCGTCGGCCATGGCGGTCAGCAGGATCACCGGCGGCCCGCCGCGCGCGACCAGCCAGCGGCAGAGGCTGAGCCCGTCCTCGCCCGGCATCATCACGTCGAGGATGACGAGGTGCAGCGCCGCCTCCTCGACCGCCTGGCGCGCCTCGGCCGCATTGGCGGCCAGACGGGTGCGGAAACCCTGCTTGCGCAGGTACTGGCCGAGCGGCTCGCGGATGTCGCGGGCGTCGTCGACGATCAGGAGATGCGGCTGCGGGTCGTCCATGGGCCAAGGTCTACGCCCCGCGCGGGGAGCTTGGGTAGCCCGCGGGACCCGCGTTTTGTCGCAACCTGTGTCAGCGCCCGGGCGCCGCGACGGCGGGCGACAAAGCGGCGGTCGCGGCGACACACAATCCGGGGCATCCCGTCCCACATGCCGGTTGCGGACGGAACGGACCGTCCCCGGACAACAAAGGGATGACGACAATGGCGAACGCGAAATACTTCCCCCTGGCCGCGGTGGCGGTCGGCCTGCTGACCGCAGGCGCGCTGGTGGCGACCGCGCAGACCGCGCCCGGGACGGCCCCGGCCGATGCGCAGGTGGTGCCGGTGCGCGGCGCCCCGGGCGAGCATGACGGCATGGACGGCGATCACGGCGGCGACCGCGGCGGCGACCGCGGCGGCGATCACGGCGGCGATCACGGCGGCGGCATGGGCGGCGGCATGGGCGGCGGGCCGTTCGGCGGGCCGATGCTGCGCCAGCTGATGCAGACGATCGACGCCGACGGCAACGGGTTGGTGACCCAGGCCGAGATCGACACCTGGCTGGCCGCGCAGGTGGCCGGGGGCGACACCTCGGGCGACGGCGCGCTGGATCTGGCAGAATTCCAGCCGGTCTTCACGGCGATGATCCGGTCGCAGATCGTCGACGCCTTCCAGAAGCTGGACGAAGACGGCGACGGCAAGGTGACCCAGGCGGAGCTGGACGCGCGCTTCGGCGACACGGTGGCGCGGATGGACCGCAACGGCGACGGCGCGATCTCGCCCGACGACCGCCGCGCAGGCCTCGAACGCGACGGCGAGAACTGACCGCGGACCGGTCGCCGCGTCCGCTCTCGACGGATGCGGCGCCGGAACCGGGGCGCCGTCCCCGTCCGCGGCCTCCCGGTGAGGAGCGCGGCCATCCGACCCTCACCGACGGCCAGGCCCCTCCGGCGCAGGTCAGAACCGGATCAGCGCCACCAGCGCGGCCCCTGCCGCGGCGCCCGCGGCGGCCCAGGCCGCGGCGGGCCAGCGGCGCGGCGGGGGTGGGACGGCCGGCTCCGCCTGGCGGATCAACGCGCGTTCCACGATGCCCGGCAGTTTCGGCCCGAAGCGTGCCAGCACGCGGGCGGTCTGCACCAGATCGCGCACCAGCGCACGCGGCCCGACGTTGCGCGACAGGTAGCCCTCGACCACCGGGCGGGCCACTTCCCAGATGTTGACCTGCGGGTCGAGCGACCGCGCCACGCCTTCCACCACCACCATGGTGCGCTGCAGAAGGATCAGCTCGGTGCGGGTCTGCATGCCGAAGCGCTCGGTCACTTCGAACAGGTAGGCCAGCAGGCGCGCCATCGAGATGCGGCTGGCGTCCATGCCGAAGATGGGTTCCCCCACCACCCGCAGGGCGCGGGCAAATTCGTCGATGTCGCGGTCAGGCGGCACGTAGCCCGCCTCGAAATGCACCTCGGCCACGCGGCGGTAGTCGCGGCGGATGAAGCCGAACAGGATCTCGGCGTAGACCCGGCGGGTGTATTCGTCGAGCCGCCCCATGATGCCGAAGTCATAGGCGATGATCGCCCCGTCGGCAGCGACCTTGAGGTTGCCCTGGTGCATGTCGGCGTGGAAATAGCCGTCGCGCAGCGCATGGCGCAGGAACAGCGCCAGCACGCGGGACGCCAGTTCCTTGCGGTCGTGGCCCGCGGCGTCGATGGCGGCGTTGTCGGCCATCGACAGCCCTTCCGCCCAGCCCAGCGTCATCACGCGGCGCCCCGACAGGTGCCAGACGGGTTTCGGCACGCGGAAACCGCGGTCCTCTGCGGTGTTGGCCGCGAATTCGCCCGCCGCGGCCGATTCGAGCCGCAGGTCCAGTTCGCCCAGCACCACGCCCTCGAAATGCGCGATGACCTCCTTGGGCCTCAGGCGGCGCGCCATCGGCGCCAGCGCGTCGATGATCCAGGCGGCCAGGTAGAAGGCGTCGATGTCCTTGCGGAAGGCGCGCTCGATCCCCGGCCGCAGCACCTTGACCGCCACATCCGCGCCGCCCTCGGCCAGCGTGGCGCGGTGGACCTGGGCGATGGAGGCGGCGGCGACGGGCTCGGAGAAGGCAGAGAAGGCCGCGTCGACCTTCACGTCGAGCTCCTGTTCCACCATCGCCCGGGCGGTGGCGGTGGGGAAGGGCGGCAGCTTGTCCTGCAGGTACTTGAGCTGTTCGGCCAGCGCCTCGCCCACGATGTCGGGTCGGGTGGAGAGGATCTGGCCGAACTTGATGTAGGCGGGGCCGAGCGCGGTCAGCGCGCGGGTCGCGGGCGGCAGGGCGGGGTCGCCCTTGAGCCCCAGCCAGGCAAAGGGCCAGCCCAGCACGCGGGCGACAAAGCGCAGGCGGGCCGGGGCGTGGAAGGCCTCGAGCACCACGCCGATGGCGCCGGTGCGTTCCAGCGTCGCCAGCGTGCGCACAAGCCGGACGATATTGTGCGGGCCCCTCATCGGCGCGACGCCGGGGTCTGGAAGCAATTTCCTTGAAGAAAGGAAATTGCAAAATTCTTCGAAGAATTTTGCCGCGCCCGGGTGGCGGGACGCGCGCCCCGCAGCGGCGTTGCAGGGGGGCGCTGCCCCCCGCCTGCGGCTCCCCCCGGGGTATTTGGGCCAAGATGAAGCTGCATGGCGGTCAGAGTTTCCAGCCGGAATGCAGGGCGGCCACGCCCATCGTCAGGTTCCGCCAGGCGACCTGGCCGAAGCCTGCTGCGCGGATCATCGCGGCGAAGGCCTCCTGGTCCGGGAACCTGCGGATCGATTCGACGAGATACTGGTAGCTCGCGCGGTCGCCGGTCACCACCTGCCCCATCGCCGGGATGACGTTGAAGGAATAGCGGTCGTAGGCCCAGGCGAGGGCGGGGTTGGGGAGGCGCGAAAACTCCAGCACGATCAGGCGGCCGCCGGGCTTCAGGACGCGGAAGGCTTCCGTCAGCGCGTCGGCGACGCGGGTGACGTTGCGGATCCCGAAGCTGATCGTGTAGGCGTCGAAGCTGCGGTCGGGAAAGGGCAGCGCCATCGCGTCGCCCGCGACCCAGGCCAGCCGGTCGGCCAGTTCGGTGGCGGCAGCGCGCTTGCGGCCTTCGGCCAGCATGTCCTCGGTCATGTCGCAGACGGTGGCTGTCGTGCCGGGCGCGCGGCGCAGGAAGCGGAAGGCGATGTCGCCGGTGCCGCCCGCCACATCGAGGAGCCGCTGGCCCGGCCGGGGCGCCAACCAATCCATCATCGCGTCCTTCCAGACCCGGTGCAGGCCGCCCGACATCAGGTCGTTCATCACGTCGTAGCGGGAGGCCACGCGCGAGAAGACGCCGTGCACCATGCCGGCCTTGTCGGCCTCGGGCACCTCCTGGAAGCCGAAATGCGTGGTCCTGCCGTCGTCGCCCTGCATGCGTCCGCCCCGGTTCTGCCGCGATGCAGATATACCCCGGCGGCGAAAAGGAAAACCGCCAAGGGGGTGCGGCATGGACGTCTGGCGCGAGATCACGGGCAGCGGCTGGTATCCGGCCGGCGCCATGGTGCTGGGGATGGGTCTTTGGCTTGCCGCCTGGGCAGCCGAGCGGCGACGCGCGCAGCGGCTGCGCGGGCAGGTCGGGCGGACCTGGGAGGCGCGGCTGGGACAGCCCTTGCCCGCGCCGATCACGCTGCTGGCGTCCCTGGGGGAGGCGCGGGGGCCGCGGGTGTCGGCCGATGCGCTGGTGATGACGGTGACGCCGGGGGTGCGGCTGATCTCGGTCGGGCTGACGGCGGTGTTCCTGTGGCTGATCTGGCAATCGCCGGGGGCCGGAGAGACGGGTCCGATGGGCGAGATGGTGCCGGGCGGCCCGTGGGTGAAGGCGGGGCTGACGGCGCTGGTGGTCCTGGGCGTGCTGCACCAGTTCCTGTTCGAGGCGCGCGTCGACCGCGACCGGCTGGTGACGGAGACGCTGCTGGTCTGGCGGCGCGAATACGCCTGGCGCGACCTGCAGGGGATCGCCGACAGCGGCGCCTACGAATACCGGCTGGATTTCGGCGCGCGGCGCATGCGGCTGCCGAAATACCTTGTGGGGATGCCGGGTTTGCTGAACTTTCTGGGCGAGGTGCTGGCCCGGAACTTTGATGCCCGAACTGCCCGAGGTTGAAACCGTCCGCCGCGGGCTTGCGCCCGTGCTGGAAGGCGCGCGCATCGCGCGGGCCGAGGTCAACCGCCCCGACCTGCGCTGGCCCCTGCCCGCGCGGATGGCCGAACGGCTGGCCGGCGCGCGGGTCATTAGCCTCAGGCGGCGGTCGAAGTACATCCTGGCCGACCTGTCCACCGGCGAGACGCTGCTGATGCACCTGGGCATGTCGGGCCGCGTGCTGGTGTCGGGGGCTTTGGTCGGCGCCTTTCACCACGACCATCCGGCGCCGCAGAAGCATGACCATGTCGTGCTGCACCTTGACGGCGGGGCGCGCGTCACCTTCAACGACGCCCGCCGCTTCGGCGCCATGGACCTGATGCCTACGGGGTCCGAGGCGGCGCATCCGCTGCTGGCGGGGCTGGGGCCGGAGCCCCTGGGCAACGGGTTCTCCGAAGCCCACCTGCTGGCGCGGCTGGCCGGGCGGCGCACGCCGGTGAAGGCGGCGCTGCTGGACCAGACCGTCGTGGCGGGCCTGGGCAACATCTATGTGGCCGAGGCGCTGTTCCGCGCCCGCATCTCGCCGCGCAGGCTGGCGGGCAACCTCGGGCCGGCCCGCATTGCGCGCCTGGTGCCCGCGATCCGCGAGACGCTGGCCGAGGCGATCGCGGCCGGAGGCTCGTCCTTGCGCGACTACCGGCAGGCGGATGGCGAGCTTGGCTATTTCCAGCATGCCTTCCGCGTCTACGGGCGCGAAGGCCAGCCCTGCCCGGTCTGCGGCACCGCCGTCGTTCGCATCGTGCAGTCGGGCCGGTCGAGCTACTTCTGCCCCGCCTGCCAGAGGTGACTTGATCCCCGCGCCCCGGGTGGTAGGTATCGCCCCCGATGCCGCAACCCGGGGGGGAACGGATGGCCTACGAGACGCTGATCGTGTCGGTCGAGGACTATGTGGCCCTGATCCGGCTGAACAGGCCCGACCAGATGAACGCGCTGAACGCCACGCTGATCGCCGAACTGGCGGCGGCGCTCGGCGAGGCGGACCGCAACGACAAGGTGCGCTGCATCGTGCTGACGGGGTCGGACAAGGCCTTCGCCGCAGGGGCCGACATCCGCGACATGGCCGAGGCGAGCTTTGTCGACGTCTTCGCCGGCGACACCTTCGGCGCCGAGACGGATGCCATCCTGCGGGTGCGCAAGCCGATCATCGCCGCCGTCGCAGGCTATGCGCTGGGCGGGGGGTGCGAGCTTGCGATGATGTGCGACTTCATCATCGCCGCCGACACCGCCAAGTTCGGCCAGCCCGAGATCAACCTGGGCGTGGTGGCGGGCATGGGCGGCACGCAGCGGCTGACGCGTTTCGTCGGCAAGTCCAAGTCGATGGACATGCATCTGACCGGCCGCTTCATGGATGCGGCCGAGGCGGAACGGTCGGGCCTCGTGTCCCGCGTGGTGCCCGCCAAGTCGCTTCTGGAAGAGGCGATGAAGGCCGCGGGCAAGATCGCCGAGAAGTCGGCGCTGACGGTGATGGCGGTCAAGGAGGCGGTCAACCGCGCGCAGGAGGTGTCGCTGCGCGAGGGCCTGCTGTTCGAACGCCGCCTGTTCCACGCGCTGTTCGCGACCGAGGACCAGAAGGAAGGCATGGCGGCCTTCCTCGAAAAGCGTCAGCCGCAGTTCCGCGACCGCTGAGCAGGACCGCGGGGCGGGCAGGTCGGGTTGACAATGCCGCGAGTCGCCCGTAATGGCCCGGGCTCAAAGTTGCAGGAACTCCGCCGCCATGGCCAATACCGCCCAGTCCAAGAAGCGTGCCCGCCAGGGTGAGGCGCGCGCTGCCGTGAACAAGTCGCGCAAGTCGCGCATCCGCACCTTCGTGCGCAAGGTCGAGGAAGCCATCGTCTCGGGCGACCCGGCGGCGGCGGCGGCGGCGCTGCGGGCGGCCCAGCCGGAGCTTGCGCGCGGCGTGTCCAAGGGCGTGCTGCACAAGAACACCGTGGCACGCAAGATGTCGCGCCTGTCGGCCCGCGTGAAGGCCGTCGCGGTCCCCGCCACCGCCTGACGGGGCACCCGTCGCCCGGCCATCATGGCGCGCCCCCGCGGGGCGCGCCTTTTGCGTTTCCGGCCCGCGGCGGGCGCTGGGCGTGGCAGGTTTGCACGGGCCGCGGGATTCGATGGCCGAAAGCGCTGTCAAGCAACTTGTTCGGTTGCCCTGCCGCGCGCGGGGTTGCTAGCGTTCTTGGGCGATTCACTCGTCCGGGGGGACAGGGCAGGGTCGCGGTCCATGACCGGCCGTTGATGCTGCCTGCATGTGCGGGGCTGGAAATGCGTTCGCGATCAACTGTTTAGGGTCTGCACGCCAAAGGCGGCAGGGGGTTATGGCGAACCGTGCCGCAGATGGCGGCGTGGCTTGTCCGTGCGCTTTGCCGACCGGGCTGCGCCCGCCCCCGCGATGGGGAACGCGCCTGCGTCAGAGGCCCCCACCACGGGCCGCAAGATGCAGGCCGTGCGGGCGACAGGGCAGACGGAACAGGGCGCAATGACGCAGGACAGCTGGCTCGCGGCGCGCGAGGACCTTCGCGTGCGGGTCGGGCGAGAGAACTACGCGCGCTGGATCGAGCCCTTGCGGCTGGTCGGCGTGGCCGATGGCGTTGTCCGCTTTGCCGTTCCGTCCACTTTCGTGGGCGACTGGGTGGGGCGCACCTATGCCGACATGGTGCTGGCCGCGCTGAGCCAGCACGGCGTGGCGGCCGAACGGCTGGAATGCGTGCTGGACGCCGCGCCGAAACCTGCCGCCGCGACGCGGGCCAGGGCCTCGCGCAGCCGGCCGCAGGCGGGCGACGACCTGCCCAGCGCGCCGCTCGACCCCAAGTTCACCTTCGACGGATTCGTCGTGGGCAAGCCCAATGCGCTGGCCCATGCCGCCGCCCGCCGCGTGGCGCTTGGCGGGGCGCCGACCTTCAACCCGCTGTTCCTCTACGGCGGCGTGGGCCTGGGCAAGACCCACCTGATCCACGCCATCGCCCATGAACTGCGCGCCCGCCAGCCCGAGATGCGCGTGCTGTACCTGTCGGCCGAACAGTTCATGTACCGCTTCGTGCAGGCGCTGCGGGAAAAGACCCAGATCGAGTTCAAGCAACTGTTCCGGTCGGTCGACGTGCTGATGGTCGACGACGTGCAGTTCATCGCGGGCAAGGATTCCACGCAGGAGGAATTCTTCCACACCTTCAACGCGCTGATCGACAACAACAGGCAGATCGTGATCTCGGCCGACCGGGCGCCGGGCGAGATCAAGGACCTGGAGGAACGCATCAAGTCGCGCCTGCAGTGCGGCCTGGTCGTCGACCTGCACCCGGCGGATTACGAGCTGCGGCTGGGCATCCTGCATTCCAAATGCGACTGGTACCGCCGCGAATACCCCGGCCTCGTGATCGCGCCCGGCGTGCTGGAGTTCCTGGCCCACCGCATCGCCACCAACGTCCGCGTGCTGGAAGGCGCGCTGACGCGGCTGTTCGCCTTCGCCAGCCTCGTCGGGCGCGACATCACGCTGGAGCTGACGCAGGACTGCCTGGCCGACATCCTGCGGTCATCCGACCGCAAGGTCACGGTCGAGGAGATCCAGCGCAAGGTCGCCGACCATTACAGCGTGCGGCTGTCCGACCTGATCGGGCCGAAACGCATGCGCACCATCGCCCGGCCGCGGCAGGTGGCGATGTACCTGTCCAAGCAGCTCACCACCCGGTCGCTGCCCGACATCGGCCGCCGCTTCGGCGGGCGCGACCACACCACCATCCTGCACGGCGTCAAGAAGATCGAGGAACTGGCCGCCACCGACAGCCAGCTGTCCGACGACATCCAGATGCTGAAGCGGCTGCTGCAGGGCTGATGCGCCCCCGACACATTCTCAACCCTCCGGTGAAGCGCCTCCCCTCCCCCTCGTGGGGAGGGGATGGGGGAGGGGGGTTCCACCTCGACACGCAGGCCCCCCCCACCCTCTCCCTCCCCCACGAGGGGGGAGGGAAGCACCCGATGGGCAGAGCGTCGGCCCGGGTCCGGTCCTTGGGCCTCAGCCGAACCGCGCCGGGTCGGGGCCGCAGCGGCTGCCCGCGTTCAGCGCGTCGATGGCGGCCATCTCTTCATCCGTCAGGGCAAAGTCGAAGACCGCCAGGTTTTCGGCCAGCCCCTCGCGGCGGGTGGATCGCGGGATCACCGACAGGCCGTGCTGGATGTGCCAGCGGATCACCACCTGCGCCGGGCTTTTCCCGGTCCGGGTCGCGGCGGCCTGCACCGGCGGCGCGGTGAAGCTCTGCCCCTGCCCCAGCGGCGTCCAGCTTTGCGTGGCGACGCCGCGGGCGGCATGGGCTTCGCGCAGCGGCCCTTGCGTCAGGCGGGGGTGCAGTTCCACCTGGTTCAGCACCGGGGTCACGCCGGTTTCCGCCACCAGCCGGTCGATCTGGCCCGCGTCAAAGTTCGACACGCCGATCGAGGTCACCACGCCCTCGGCCCGCAGGTCCGCCAGCGCTTTCCACGTCTCCACATACCTGTCGGCCCAGGGCACCGGCCAGTGGATCAGCACCAGGTCCAGCCGGTCCAGCCGCAGGCGGTCCAGGCTTTCGCCGACCGCCGCCTTTGTCTGCGCGAACCCCTGCCGGTCGTTCCAGACCTTCGTGGTGACGAAGACCTGATCCCGCGGCAGGCCCGCCGCGGCGATGCCCTGGCCCATTCCCACCTCGTTGCCGTAGATCGCCGCGCCGTCGACCAGCCGGTAGCCCATGGCCAGCGCCGTTTCCGTGACCCGCGCGGCCTCGGCCACCTGCCACAGGCCGAAGCCCAGTTGCGGCATGGTGCGGCCGTCGTTCAGCGTCAGCATGGTCATGAGGCACCTGCGGTCGGGTCGCGGCAGACTTGGGCGCGGCGCGGGCGGCGGTCAAGGGTCCAGCGCCGCGCGCAGCAGGTCGTGGCGGCCGGCGCCCAGGATCGCGCCTTCCTCCGCCGATCCGCCCGCGAGCAGCGGCGCGAGGCCGCCCGCCTGCGACAGCCGCCACAGCGCCCGGGCCAGCAGCCGCACCTGCGCCGCGTCCGGCACCTCGCCGCCCGCCGCCGCGGCACGGACCTGCGGGGCCAGCAGCGAGGGGTAGACCTCGGCGAAGACAACCCGGCGGTCGGGCGGCTCGAAGGGCCAGACCGCGACCCCGGGCCCGCGCAGGCGGTGCAGGACGGGCACCCCGGTCAGCGCCTGCGCCCCCACAGCCCCTGCACCGGCCAGTTGCCAGGCGGACTTGGGCTGCGCCCCGGTCGTGCGGGCGTCCAGTTCGGTCTGCCGGTGGGCGGCGAGGCCCGGCGGCAGGGGCGGACGCAGGCGGGGCAGGCCGGGCGTGCCCGCCCGCGTGCCGTCGCCCCAGAAGGGCCCGCCGCCGGAGAAGTGGGCGTTGATCGCCGCCGCGACCTGCCGGCAGGTGGACCCGTGGCCCGGCGTTTCCCGCACGCGGTCGGCCAGCCAGTCCCAGACCGCCAGCGCCCCGTCGCGCCCGGTCAGCGCGCGCGCCAGGCCCGCAGGCCAGCCAAAGGCGAAATCGGCGCCCAGCAGCAGGCGCTCCCGCTTCGCCCCGGTCTCGGCGAGCAGCGCCTTCAGGCGCGCCTCGGCTTTGGTGCGGGTGGGCAGGTTCTCCTGCGTCTCGCCGTCCGCTCCGGCGATCCCCAGCCAGATCGAATCGCGCCCCTGCCGCGGCCCGGCGGCGGCCGACCAGTCCAGCACGGCAACGCGGTCGAACCTCACAGGTCAGACAACACGAAATCCGCCACCGCCGCGGGATCGTTGAGGTCCAGCACCGGCACAGCCAGCCCCGGCAGGGGCGCATCCGTCGCCACGGCGCGGATCGTGGGGTTGCCGGGCGCCATCAGGCGGTGGCCGGTCGCGGGGCGGTGGACCTCGATCTTGCGGTGGCCCTCGGCCTTCCAGCCTTCGACCAGCACCAGGTCGCAGGGGTCGAGCCGCGCCAGAAGCGTGGCCAGCGGCACCTCGCCCTCACGCTCCGTCAGCAGGGCCCAGCGGGCGGGGGTCGACAGGATCACCTGCGCCGCCCCCGCCATCCGGTGGCGGTGGCTGTCGCGGCCGGGATGGTCGATTTCCGCCGCGTGGTGGGCGTGCTTGACCGAGGCCACGCGCAGGCCGCGGGTGGTCAGCACGCGCAGAAGCCCTTCCACCAGCGTGGTTTTCCCCGCGTTCTTCCAGCCGGTCACGCCATAGAGACGGGGCCCGGGGGCGCTCAGCAGCGCCTCGGCAAGGGCCAGGTCCGCGGGCGTGTTGACGTTGAAGAAGGTGTCGGTGAAGGGCACCTCGACCGACCCCTGCGCCACCGCAAAGTCGCGCACGCGCCGCTGGCCCGCCGCCAGCGCCGCCCGCAGCGCGGGCGCCAGCGCCACCGGCCAGACTGCGCAGGCGGGATGCGCCCCGCCGCCCAGCGTGGCGGCATGGGCCAATGGCCCCACTGCTGCCAGCCGCGCCACCATGTCGGGGGGCGGGCAGGGCACGTCCACCGGCAGCGTCGCCACCCGCGCCGCCCCGCGCGACGCCGCCCAGTCCATCGCCGCCAGCACGCCTGCCAAGGGCCCCGGCTGGCCCGGCACCGGATCGCGCAGCACCGTGCGCCCCGGCGCCTCGGACCCCGCCCGCAGGTTCACCGCCAGCGCGCCGACCTGCGGACCCAGCCGCAGGCAGGCCCAGTCGAGCAGGCTGCGCCCCGCGACCGTGACGCCCGCCTTGTCCTGTCCTCCCATCCGGCTGGCCCGACCCCCGGCCAGCACCACGCCCGGGATCATCCGCGCCCCACGAAGGGCATCTTCGTCGCCATCACCGTCAGGAACTGCACGTTGGCCGACAGCGGCAGGCCGGCCATGTAGAGCAGGCTGCGCGCCACGTCCTCCACGTCCATCACCGGCTCGGGCCGGACCGACCCGTCCGCCTGCGGCACGCCGCCGGTCATGCGGGCGGTCATCCGGGTCTGGGCATTGCCGATGTCGATCTGCCCGCAGGCGATGTCGAAGGGCCGCCCGTCCAGGCTCAAGGTGCGGGTCAGGCCGGTCACCGCGTGCTTGGACATCGTGTAGGGCACCGATCCGGGCCGCGGCGCATGGGCGGAAATCGAGCCGTTGTTGATGATCCGCCCGCCCTGCGGGTCCTGCCGCCGCAGCTGCGCAAAGGCCGCGCGGGCGCAGTAGAACATCTGTCTCTTATACACATCTGACGC
>CAZCPY010000044.1:0-23677 GCA_964499865.1 uncultured Rhodobacterales bacterium
GGAAGCGGCCCCTTCGGCCGCTGACCGACAGGAAAGGAATGTGCCGAAGGCACTCTATCGGGTTCAGGCGCGGGGCCCGGGCGTGTCCTCCGTCATTCGACCGTAACGGACTTGGCAAGGTTCCGCGGCTGGTCCACGTCGGTGCCCTTGGCCACCGCGGCGTGGTAGGCCAGAAGCTGCGCGGGGATGGCGTAGAGGATGGGCGCCACGAGCGCCGGGACCTCGGGCATCGTCAGCGTCCGCCAGACGCCCGCGCCTGCCGCCTGCACGCCGGCGGCGTCCGAGATCAGCAGCACGCGGCCCTGGCGGGCCATCACCTCCTGCATGTTCGACACGGTCTTGTCGAACAGCGCGTCCCGCGGCGCCAGAACGATCACCGGCACGTCGGCGTCGACCAGTGCGATGGGGCCGTGCTTGAGTTCGCCCGCGGCATAGCCCTCGGCATGGATGTAGCTGATTTCCTTGAGCTTCAGCGCGCCCTCCAGCGCCAGCGGGTACATCGCCCCGCGGCCGAGGAACAGGACATCCCGCGCATGGCTGATCTCTTCGGCGACCCGCGCGATCTCGGGCGCCAGCGTCAGCGCGTGGTTCATCAGCCCCGGCAGGGCGGCGAGGTCGGCGAGGTGCGCGGCAAGCCCCGCGTCGTCCAGCCGCCCGCGGTCGCGCGCGGCCTTCAGCGCCATCAGCGCCAGCGTCACCAGCTGCGCCGTGAAGGCCTTGGTCGAGGCGACGCCGACCTCCACCCCCGCCCGGATCGGCAGCATGGCGCCCGCCTCGCGCGCGATCGACGAGGTGGGGACGTTCACCACGGCGATCGTGCGGGCGACGCGGCCCTCGGCGTGGCGCAGGGCCGCCAGCGTATCGGCGGTTTCGCCCGACTGGCTGACGAAGACGGCGAACGCGGCGGGCGACAGGGGCGGGTCGCGGTAGCGGAATTCCGAGGCGATGTCGACGTCGCAGGGCAGGCCCGCCAGCCCCTCGAACCAGTAGCGCGCCACCGCGCAGGCGTAATGCGCCGTGCCGCAGGCGACCAGGGTCAGGCGGTCCACGGCCGAGAAGTCGAGGTCGAGGCGCAGCTCCGGGTTCACCCCGCCTACCCCCGCCCGCGCCAGCGCATCGGCCAGCACCACCGGCTGTTCGGCGATCTCCTTGGCCATGAAATGCTTGTAGCCCGCCTTCTCGATCCGCGTGGCATCCAGCGCGATGCGCGTGGCCGGGCGGTTGGCGCGGCGCCCCTCGGCGTCGTAGATCGTGGCGCTGTCGCGGGTGACGACGGCCCAGTCGCCTTCCTCGAGGTAGGTCACGCGGTCGGTCATCGGCGCCAGCGCGATGGCGTCCGAGCCCACGAACATCTCCCCCTCGCCATGCCCGATGGCGAGCGGCGAGCCCTTGCGCGCGGCGATCATCAGGTCGTCCTGCCCGTCGAACAGGAAGCACAGCGCGAAGGCGCCGTGCAGGCGCGCGAGCGTCGCCTGTGCGGCGTCGGTGGCTGTCAGGCCGCGGTCCATGTGCATCTGCACCAGCAGCGCCACCGTTTCGGTGTCGGTCTGGCTTTCGTGGGCGTAGCCCGCCGCCTCGACCTCGGCGCGCAGGTCGCGGAAGTTCTCGATGATGCCGTTGTGCACCACCGCCACGGTGCGGGCGCGGTGCGGATGGGCGTTGGCGACGGTGGCCGCGCCATGCGTGGCCCAGCGGGTGTGGCCGATGCCGGACTTGCCCGCGAGCGGCTCGTGCACCAGCAGGTCCGAGAGGTTGACGAGCTTGCCGACCGCGCGGCGCCGGTCAAGGCGGCCGTGGTTCACGGTGGCGATGCCGGCGCTGTCATAGCCGCGGTATTCCAGGCGCTTGAGTGCCTCGACGATCAGGGGCGCCACCTCGTGGTTGCCCAGGACGCCAACGATTCCGCACATTCACGAACCTTTCCTCGCAACCTTGGCCGCCTTGAGCTTTGCCGTGAAGCGGGCGACGAAGCCGGGCTTGTTGTCCTGGCGGGCGCGCGCCACGGCCAGAGCGCCCGCGGGCACGTCCATCGTGACGACCGAGCCCGAGGCGGTCATCGCGCCCTCGCCCACCGTCACCGGGGCGACCAGCATCGTGTCCGACCCGATGAAGGCGCGGGCGCCGATCACGGTGCGGTGCTTCATCACGCCATCGTAGTTGCAGGTGATCGTGCCCGCGCCGATGTTCGCCCGTTCGCCCACCTCGGCATCGCCGAGGTAGGTCAGGTGGCCGACCTTGACGCCTTCGGCGAGCCGGCTGTTCTTGATCTCGACGAAGTTGCCGACATGCACGTCCTCGGCCAGTTCGGCGCCGGGGCGCAGGCGGGCGAAGGGGCCGACGCTGGCGCCCTTGGAGACGTGGCAGCCTTCCAGATGGCAGAAGCCCTTGATCTCGGCGCCGGATTCGACCGTGACGCCGGGGCCGAAGATGACCGCGGGGCCGATCACGGCATCGCGGCCGATCACCGTGTCGGGGGCGAAGAAGGTGCTGGCGGCGTCGGTCAGCGTCACCCCGTCCGCCAGCGCGGCCGCGCGCATGCGGGTCTGGAAAATCCCTTCCGCGACAGCCAGTTCGGCGCGTGTGTTCACACCCATCGTCTCGGCCTCGGGGCAGGTCACCACACCGGCCGACAGGCCGCGGGCGCGGGCGATTTCGACGATGTCGGTCAGGTAGTATTCGCCTGCGGCATTGGCGTTGCCCACCGCCGCGACCAGTTCCGCCAGAAGCCTGGCGTCGGCGCAGACAACGCCGGAATTGCAGAGGTTTATGGCACGTTCTTCAGGCGAGGCGTCCGCCCATTCGACAATGCGGTGCAGCGCCTCCCCCGCTGCGATCAGGCGGCCGTAGCGACCCGGGTCGGCAGCCTCGAACCCCAGCACGACGACGGCATGGCGCGCCTGCGCCTGCACCATCGCGTCGATGGTCTCGGCGCGGACAAAGGGCGTATCGCCATAGAGCACGACGGCCACCCCGTCGGTCAGGTGCGCCGCCGCCTGACGGACGGCATGGGCGGTGCCCAGCCGTTCGGCCTGTTCCACCACGGCAAGGCCGTCGTCAAAGGCCGCGACCGAGGCCGCGACATCGGCCCCGCCGTGGCCTGCCACCACCACCACGCGGTCGGGGTCCAGCCCGCGGGCGAGGTGCAGCGCGTGCCACAGCATCGGCACTCCGCCCAAGGGATGCATGACCTTGGGCCGGTCCGAGTTCATGCGGCTGCCCTGGCCCGCCGCCAGCACCACGAAGGTCAGGCCCATCTTGCCCCCGCCAAACCCGACCCCGCCATTCTTGCCCCTTTGTCCGCCGCGCGCTTCCTTCTATACCGGGGCTTCGCGGGCGCAAGCGGCGCGACGGTCACGCCACCTTGCGGCAGGTTACATCCATGCGGACGGTTGTCTTCGACCTTGACGGCACGCTGGCCGACACTTCGGCCGACCTGCTGGAGGCGGCGAACGCCTGTTTCCGCGACCTCGGCCACGGCGACCCGCTCGGGCCCGCGGATGCGCTGACGGCCTTCCATGGCGGGCGGGCGATGCTGAGCCTCGGCTTCGCGCGGCTGGGGCTGGGGGATGCGGGCGTGACGGCGGCCTATCCGCGGCTGCTGGAGGCCTACGAGGCCGGGATCGACCGGCAGACGCGGCTCTATCCCGGGGCTGTCGAGGCGGTCAGTGCGCTCAGGGCGGACGGCTTCCGCACCGCCATCTGCACCAACAAGCCCGAACGCCTGGCGCGCGTCCTGGTCGACCGGCTGGGCGTGGCGGGGCTGTTTCACGCGCTGGTGGGGGCCGATACGCTGCCGGTGCGCAAGCCAGACCCGGCACCGTTCCGGCTGGCGGTCGCGCAGGCCGGGGGCGACCCGGCGCGCGCCGTGATGATCGGCGACACGCAGACCGACCGCGACACGGCGCGGGGAGCGGGCGTCCCCTGCGTGCTGGTCAGCTTCGGCCCCGAAGGCCCGGGCATCGCGCGGCTGGCGCCCGAGGCCTTGCTGCACGCCTATCCTGACCTGCCCGCGCTGGCCGCGCGCCTCGTGCCCGAGGCTGTCGCATGACCGCCGCGGCCGTCCCCGTCCCGAAGGCCTCGCGCCATGCGGTGACCTTCGTCTTCGTGACGGTGTTCCTCGACATGGTGGGGTTCGGGCTGATCATGCCGGTGCTGCCGGACCTGATCCGCGACGTGTCGGACATGTCGATCGCCGAGGCGTCCGTCATCGGCGGCTGGATGTTCTTCGCCTTTGCCTCGGCGCAGTTCCTGTTCTCGCCGGTGATGGGCAACCTGTCGGACCGCTTCGGCCGCCGCCCGCTACTGTTGCTGGCGGTGCTGGGGCTGGGGATCGACTATGTGTTCCACGCTCTGGCGCCGAGCCTGTTCTGGCTGTTCGTGGGCCGCGGCATCGCGGGGCTCTGCGGGTCGTCCTACGTGATCGCCAACGCCTACATCGCCGACGTGACCGCGCCCGAGGACCGTGCCAGGGCTTTCGGCCTGATGGGCGCGGCCTTCGGCGTGGGCTTCGTGCTGGGGCCTGCGCTCGGGGGGCTGCTGGGCGAGGCGGGGCCGCGGGTGCCGTTCTGGGTGGCCGCCGGGATCTCGTTCCTGAACCTGGCCTACGGCTGGTTCGTGCTGCCCGAGACGCTGCCGCCCGACCGCCGCCGCGCCTTCGACTGGCGCCGCGCCAACCCCTTTGGAACCTTTGCCGTCTTCCGCAAGGTGCCGGGCCTTCTGGGGCTGTCGGCGGTGCTGTTCGTGTTCTTCTTCGCCTCGTCGGTCTACCCCGCGATCTGGCCGTTCTGGGGGATGGAGAAATTCGGCTGGTCGGTCTGGCTGGTGGGCGTGTCGCTGGCCGCCTTCGGCATCATCACGGCGGTCTTCCAGGGCGTGCTGGCGGGGCCCGCGGTCGCGCGTCTGGGTGAAAGCCGGGTGGCGGTGCTGGGGCTGACGGCGGCGGTGATCGCCTGCCTGGGCTACGGGCTTGCGGGGTCGCTCGCCGTGGTCGTGGTGCTGATGGTGGTGCATGGCCCCGAGGGTTTCGTGCATCCGATGGTCACCGCGCTGATGTCGAAATCGGTGCCCGACGACGCGCAGGGCGAATTGCAGGGCGGCATTTCGGCGGTGATGAACGTGGCGATGCTGGCTGGCACGGTGGTCTTCAGCCAGGTCTTCGGCTTCTTCCTGTCGCCCGCCTCGCCCTATGTCTCGCCCGACATGGCCTTCTTCGTTGCCGCGGGGGTGCTGGCGCTGGCGCTGGCGCTGTTCCTGAAAGTGCGGCCCGCATGATCCGCTTTACCGGCAGCTTCACCCAGCAGGAGCCGTTGCCGGAGGAGGCTATCGCCGCCGCGGTCGAGGTCCTGCGGCACGGCCGCCTGCACCGCTACAACCTCGCCCCCGGCGAGGTGGGCGAGGTGGCGCTGCTGGAAGAAGAGTTCGCCGCCCTGACCGGCGCGCGCTATTGCCTGGCGGTGGCCTCGGGCGGCTATGCGATGGCGACCGCGTTGCGCGCGGTGGGGGTGGGGCAGGGCGATCCGGTGCTGTCGAACGCCTTCACGCTGGCCCCGGTGCCGGGGGCGATTGCGGCGGTGGGGGCAAGGCCGGTGTTCGTCGAGGTGACGGAAGCCCTGACCATCGACCCCGCGCACCTGGCGCAGCAGGCCCGGGCGACCGGGGCGCGGGTGCTGCTCTTGTCGCACATGCGGGGGCATGTCGCGGTCATGCCGGCGCTGATGGCGCTTTGCGACCGTCTGGGCCTGCGCGTCGTGGAGGACTGCGCCCATACGATGGGCGCGGCCTGGGACGGGGTGCCGTCGGGGCGCCACGGCGTGGCGGCCTGCTATTCGACGCAGACCTACAAGCACGCCAATTCCGGCGAGGGCGGGCTCCTGACCACCGACGACCCCGGGCTGGCGGCCCGGGCGATCCTCTTGTCGGGCAGCTACATGCTCTATGCCCGCCACCGCGCGGCGCCGGGCCCCGAGGCTTTCGAGGGCCTGCGGCTGACCGTGCCCAACATCTCGGGCCGCATGGACAACCTGCGCGCGGCGATCCTGCGGCCGCAATTGCGGACGCTCGCCGGCCGCGTGGCGCGCTGGCGGGTGCTGTACGAGACCTTGGAGGTTGCCCTGAAGGAGGCGCCGGGGGTGCGTCTGATCCCGCGGCCCGCGCGGGAGGCCTATGTGGGCTCGTCCTTCCAGTTCCGCCTGCCGGACTGGGACGCGGCCCGCATCGCGTCCTATGTCGCGCGTTGCGCGGCCCGGGGCGTGGAACTCAAGTGGTTCGGCGCGGCCGAGCCCCTGGGCTTCACCTCGCGCTACGTGCACTGGGCCTATGCCGACCCGCCGGTGCTGCCGCAGACCGACCGCATCCTGGCCGGGTTGATCGACCTGCGCCTGCCCTTGACCTTCACGCCCACAGACGCCGCCCTGATCGGCGCCATCCTGACCGAAGAGGCAGGGTCGAACCCGGACGGACCCGCGGGGCCGGTGGCGGCGGACTGACGCGGGCTTTCGCAGGCGGAACCGTCTGCCCCGAAGGCGTCTCCCTTCCTCACGCCGAGGCGTCGGGAGAGGGGGGCGCCGCGCCCGGGCCGGGGTGCCCCCCACCCTGTCCCTCCCCCACGAAGGGGGGAAGGAAGCGCCCTCGGGGCAGGGGTCCGGTCCGGCAGGGACCGGTCCCTTTGCGCTCGACAGCCGCCCGCGTCTCGCGCCAAGGTGGGCCCATGTTCGACCCGCCCCTGACCTTCGACCTCGGCCCCGATATCGCCGCGCTGCGCGATCTGGTGCAGGGCTGGGCGCGCGAAAGGCTGGCGCCGATCGCCGGCCGGATCGACCGCGAGAACGCCTTTCCGCCGGACCTCTGGACCGACCTCGGCGCGCTCGGCCTGCACGGCATCACGGTGGCGGAAGCGGATGGCGGGGCGGGCATGGGCTACCTCGCCCATGTCGTGGCGCTGGAGGAGATCGCGCGCGCTTCGGCCTCGGTGGCGCTGTCCTGGGGCGCGCATGCCAACCTCTGCATCAACCAGATCGCCCGCAACGGGTCGCCCGGCCAGAAGGCGCGCCATCTGCCGGGGCTGATCGCGGGCACCCGGGTGGGGGCGCTGGCGATGTCCGAGGCGGGGGCGGGGTCCGACGTGGTGGGCATGACGCTGCGCGCGGACCGCCACGGCGACGGATACCTGCTGAACGGGTCGAAATACTGGATCACCAACGGCCCCGTGGCCGATGTGCTGGTGGTCTATGCCAAGACCGACCCCGCGGCGGGGGCCAAGGGGATCACCGCCTTCCTGGTGGAGCGGGGCTTCCCCGGCTTCACCGCATCTGCGCATTTCGACAAGCTGGGGATGCGCGGGTCGGACACGGGAGAGCTGGTGTTCCGCGACTGCCCGGTGCCGCCCGAGAACGTGCTGGGCGCGGAAGGGCAGGGCGTGCGGGTGCTGATGTCGGGGCTGGACTACGAGCGCGTGGTGCTGTCGGGCGTGGGCACCGGGATCATGGCGGCCTGCCTCGATGCCGTCATCCCCTACCTGCGCGAGCGGCGGCAGTTCGGGCGGCCGATCGGGGCGTTCCAGCTGATGCAGGCCAAGGTGGCGGACATGTATGTCGCGCTGAACTCGGCGCGCGCCTATGTCTATGCCGTGGCGCAGGCCTGCGACCGCGGGCAGGTGACGCGGGCGGATGCGGCGGCCTGCGTGCTCTATGCCAGCGAACAGGCGATGGTGCAGGCGCATCAGGCGGTGCAGGCCTTCGGCGGCGCGGGGTATCTCGCCGACGCGCCGGTCGCCCGCCTGTTCCGCGACGCGAAACTGATGGAAATCGGCGCCGGTACCAGCGAGATCAGGCGCATGCTGGTGGGGCGCGAGCTGTTGGGGGCTTTGGAATGACGGCTGGTTTCGCGATCGGGCTCTTGGCGCTGCTCTTGCCCATGGCGGCGAAGGCGCAGGACCTGCGCTATTCGGATGCCGAGACGCTGATCTGCCTCGATCAGGCGCAAGACCCCGAGGACTGCATCGGCGCCTCGGCCAAGGCCTGCATGGAGGCGACGGACGACGGCAGCACCACGGTCGGCATGGGATACTGCCTCGATGCCGAACTGACCTTCTGGGACCGCCGCCTGAACGCGGCCTACAAGGCGCTGGCGGAAGACCACAAGGCGGCGGATGCCGAAATGGCGGGCATGGACGCGAGCGCGCCCCCGATGGCGCCCGCCCTGCGCGACATGCAGCGCGCCTGGATCGCCTTCCGCGATGCCGCCTGCGCCTACGAGCGGTCGCTCTGGGGCGGCGGCACCGGCGGGGGGCCGGCCTGGACGGGCTGCATGATGACGCAGACCGGGCGGCAGGCGCTGCGCCTGGAGGCCGGCCTGAGCGGCGGCTGACGCCTGCCGCGGGCGCGGCCCCGAAACACCCTCTGCATCCCCCCGGCAGACGCCGCCCCGGCGTCGCCCGGCGCGATCCCGCCCTAGGATTCGCCGCCCCTTTGCGCTAGCCGCAGGGGATGGACCGCCTCACCATGCCCCGCCCCGACGACTGGCACCTGCACCTGCGCGACGGGGCGATGCTGCGCGGCGTGCTGCCCGAAACCGTGCGGCACTTTGCCCGGGCCATCGTGATGCCGAACCTGGTGCCCCCGGTGGTGACCGCGGCCCAGGCGCTGGCCTACCGCGACCGCATCCTGTCGCTGCTGCCCGAGGGTTCGGGCTTCCGCCCGCTGATGACGCTCTACCTGACCGAGACGACCGACCCCGGGGACGTGGCGCAGGCGGCGGCCGCGGGGCTGGTGACGGCGGTCAAGCTTTACCCGGCAGGCGCCACCACCAATTCCCACGCCGGGGTCCGTGACCTGGAAAGGGTCCAGCCGGTGCTGGACCGCATGGCCGAAATCGGCCTGCCGCTCTGCGTCCACGGCGAGGTGACGACGCCGGAGGTCGACATCTTCGACCGCGAGGCGGTGTTCCTGGAGACGGTGCTCGACCCCCTGCGCCGCCGCACGCCGGGCCTGCGGGTGGTGCTGGAACATGTGACGACCGCCGAAGGCCTGGCCTATGTGCGCGCCGGGAGCAGTTCGGGCGGCGACATCGGCGCCACGATCACCGCGCATCACCTGGTGATCAACCGCAACCACATCCTCGCGGGCGGCATAAGGCCGCATTACTACTGCCTGCCGGTGGCCAAGCGCGAGGCGCACCGCCTGGCGCTGGTACAGGCGGCGACCTCCGGCCCGGGGCCGTTCTTCCTGGGCACCGACAGTGCCCCCCATGTGGATGCGCTGAAGGAACAGGCCTGCGGCTGCGCGGGCTGCTTCACCGCGACGAACGCCCTGCCGCTCTTGGCCGAGGTGTTTGACCGCGCGGGCCGCCTGCCCGCGCTGGAGCATTTCGCCAGCCGCAACGGCCCCGCCTTCTACCGCCTGCCGGTGAACGCCGGGACCGTGACCCTTGCGAAGGGCAAACCCGCCGTCTGGCCCGACAGGATCCTGACCGAGGCGGGCCCGGTCACCGTCTTCGACCCCGGCTTTCCGGTGCGCTGGCATGTCGAAGCCTGACCGCGGCGACCGGCCGCCCTGCGGGTGCCCGAGCCGCGCACCCCCCCCTCCGCATCCCTCCCCCACGAGGGGGGAGGGGGCAGCGTTCCCCGCCAGCGAGGCCTCCCATGACGACCGCCCCAGATGCCGCCCCAGATGCCGCCCCAGATGCCGCCCGAAACGCCGCCCGCGCGCTGCTTGACATCCGGGCCGTGCATTTCAATGCGGCCCAGCCCTTCACGCTGGCCTCGGGCCTGCCGTCGCCCACCTACATCGACTGCCGCCGCATCATCTCCTTCCCCGCCGCCCGCGGCCTGCTGATGGACGCGATGGCGGCGCAGGTCCGCGGGCTCGGCTTCACCAGCGTGGCGGGGGGCGAGACCGCGGGCATCCCGTTTGCCGCGCTGGTCGCCGAACGCCTCGGCCTGCCGATGACCTATGTGCGCAAGAAGCCCAAGGGCTACGGCCGCAACGCCCGCATCGAGGGCGTGATGGGCGAAGGCGACCGTGTCCTGCTGGTCGAGGATCTGGCCACCGACGGCGGGTCCAAGCTGTCCTTCGTCGACGCCATCCGCGACACCGGCGCCACCTGCGCGCACACCGCCGTGGTGTTCTTCTACGACATCTTCCCCGGCGCCGAGGACCGCCTGTCCGAGGCCGGGATCACCCTGCACCGGCTTTGCACCTGGTGGGACGTGCTGGCCGAGGCGCGCGCGGGGGCTGACTTCGACGCCGCCACCCTGGCCGAGGTCGAGGCCTTCCTGCACGCCCCCCGCGCCTGGCAGGAGGCGCGCAAGACGCCCTGAGCCGGCATGCCGCCGCAGCCCTTGCGACCGGGCACGCGAATCGCTTCCGCTTGTGGCCTTGCACCTGGTGGCCGCAGGATGTTGTGGCGCCCGCGCCGCATTTGTCCTAGGCTCCGGCTTCTCCCGGGCTTGTCCACAGACTTGTCCGGGGCTTGATCGGCCCGGTTCCCCGGCGCATCAGGGGGGGGCGTGGCCGGGAAGCGGGCAGGGGGTGCAAGATGACCGAACTGGCGATCCTGCAGGCGGTGCCCGCCGCCGCGCAACCCGGCGAAGAGGCCCTGCCGCACAACATCGAGGCCGAGCAGCAATTGCTGGGCGCGATCCTGACCAACAACGACGTGTTCGACCGCATCTCCTCGCTGGTGAAGGGTGCGCATTTCTTCGAGCCCACGCACCAGCGCATCTTCGACATCGCCGCCGCCCGCATCCAGAAGAACGCGCTGGCCTCGCCGGTCACGCTCAAGGCCTTCATGGAGGATGATCCGGGCCTCAGGGACCTGGGCGGCACGGCCTATCTCGCGCGGCTGGCGGGCGCCGCGATCTCGGCCTATGCGGCGCGCGACTATGCGCAGATGATCTACGATCTGGCCGCGCGGCGCGACCTGATCGCGCTCGGCCGCGACATCGCCGCGCAGGCGGCGCGGGTGGACGTGGCCTCCGAACCCCGCGACCAGATCGTGGAGGCCGAACAGCGGCTCTACCAGCTGGGCGAGCAGGGACATGCGGAGCGCGGCTTCCAGTCGTTCCTGAAGGCCGTGACCGATGCCGTCAACGTCGCCAATGCCGCCTACCAGCGCGACGGGGGCCTTGCGGGCCTGTCCACCGGCCTGGCCGACCTCGACCGCAAGCTGGGCGGGCTGCACCCGTCCGACCTGCTGATCCTCGCCGGCCGGCCGTCGATGGGCAAGACCTCGCTGGCCACCAACATCGCCTTCAACATCGCCAGGGCGCACCGCCGCGGTCGCCGCGCCGACGGCACCGAGGGCACCATCGACGGCGGCGTCGTGGGCTTCTTCTCGCTCGAGATGAGCGCCGAGCAACTGGCCGCCCGCGTGCTGTCCGAAGCCTCCGAGGTGCCGTCCGAACAGATCCGCCGCGGCGACATGACCGAGGCCGAATTCCGCCGCTTCGTCGAGGCCGCCAAGGCGCTGGAATCCTGCCCGCTGTTCATCGACGACACCCCAGCGCTGCCGATTGCCCAGCTTGCCGCCCGCGCCCGGCGGCTGAAGCGCACGCAGGGGCTGGACGTGCTGTTCGTGGATTACCTGCAACTGCTGCGCGGGTCTTCCCGCACCGGCGACAACCGCGTGCAGGAGGTGTCGGAGATCACGCAAGGTTTGAAAGCCATCGCCAAGGAGCTCAACATCCCCGTCGTGGCCCTGAGCCAGCTTTCCCGCCAGGTCGAGAACCGCGAGGACAAGCGGCCGCAGCTGTCGGACCTGCGGGAGTCAGGCTCGATCGAGCAGGACGCCGACGTGGTGATGTTCGTCTTCCGCGAGGAATACTACCGCGAGCGGGAAAAGCCCGGCGACCACGACCTCGAGGCGATGGCGAAATGGCAGGCGGTGATGGAACAGGTCCACGGCAAGGCCGAGGTCATCATCGGCAAGCAGAGGCACGGGCCCATCGGGTCGGTGGAGCTTGCGTTCGAAGGGCGGTTCACCCGGTTCTCGAACCTGGCGCGGGCGTGGCAGGGGGAAAGGTGAGGGGGGCGGGGATTTGAGGATGCGGGGATGCAATCCGGGTCCCTGACCCGCGCTGCCGCAAGCCAAGCCGGCCTCGGCTCCGCCGGGATGGTCGGCAACGCGAAACGAAACCGCACGAACCCCGGCATGCCGTCGCCCGGCGGCTTCGACGCCGGCCGGCGCAAACGGCATCCGGCGGGCGTCCGGGAAACCCGGGGCGCCTCATGCCCGCCGATCCGCGCCCGCGGTGGCGTCGGGCGTTCGACGGCTTTGCCGGTTCGGCTTGATCGGTTCGCATGCCGGACATGGCCGGCACGGTGACCTGACGGACATCGGGCGCGTTCCGTCATCGCCGCGGCCTGCCGCCGGTTTCGGTCCACGGGGCCTTGATCGCGAACCGCCCCCTCAGCGCGGCGAAATCCGGTCGTCCAGTGTCACCACGCCGTTCCGTTCCACCGGACAGAAGAGGCCGCGCGGGCGAAGGCAGGCGTGGGCCGGGCCGCGCACCCAGTCGTAGGCGGCGCGGCCCATCCGCACCTTCCACCTGGCGCAGCCGTCGTTCGGTTCTGCACTGACGCGCAGCCCCGCGGTTCCGGCCCGCAGCAGGGTGCCGGTGGGCAGGCTGGCGTGGCTCTGGTCGAGGTCGGCCACGATGTTGTCGCCGGGGTGCAGCCCGGGGTCGCGCGACGGCCAGACGAGGTCGAGCACGCGCCAGGGCAGCAGGCTGACCCGGGTCTGCGGGTCGGGGCTGCCGTCGGGCAGGGTCAGCCAGGGGCCGGCTCGCAGTCGCCTGCCACGCCGGCGGCGCGGGTCAGGGTCAGGCGGTCGGGGAAGACGCGCCGGTTGTGGCCGGGGCGGGCGCCAAGCAGGCGCACGGGTCCGTCCCGCCGGGGGGCGGCCAGCACATGCGGCAGGGCAGCGGCCAGGGCGGCTGCGTCCGGCAGGGTTGCCGTGTCGCGGGTCATCGGGTGGCCCCGGGGTTCGGGCCCGGCGCGATCCCGGCCCGGCGCGGCTGGCGGGCGTCGCAGCCGGAGCCGGAGCCGGAGCCGGGGACGGCGGCCCTGGTCCCGGGCGACGGCCGCTGCCGCGCCGGCGCCCGCGCGACCGGCAGGGGGATGCGGCCGGGGGTCATTCCGCGGCCGTCCGACAGTCGGCGGGCAATTCGGCGCCCACGTCGATCTTCTCGTGCCGCATCGGCAGGTCGATGTCGACGGCCCGGTCCAGTTCCTGCGCATGGCGGTGGCCATCGTCGCGCCCGACAGGCCGAACCTGGAGGTGAAGCCCTCGAGCGGGAACTTCACGTAGACGCCCGCGTTGAAGCAAAACAGCGGGATGAACAGGATCGGCAGCTCCAGCACGACGGCCAACAGACCCGCATACGGCGCCGGCGGCCGGTTGGGGCGGTGAAGGCCTGCACAGCGCGCCATGCCCCCTGCCTCTGCAGAAGGCGGTTGAGCAGCAGGCAGGCCAGCCCCGCCAAGGCGATGGTGGCGATCATCACCACCGAAAGCGCCGCCCCCGCAGGCCAGTTGTTCATCGGCCCGAACATCGCCTGGATCAGGTTGCCGACCATCATCCCGACGGGCCCCCCCAACATCGCCGGCGTGATGCATTCGCCCGCGGTCGGCACCAACATCCACACGAAGGCCGCCACCACGCCGTGCAGCGACAGGGGGAAGGTGATCCGCCGGAACCGCCGCACCGGGCCGTCGCCCGGATCGGCCGCGGCCTCCAGCAGCGACTTGTCGATCTTTTTCATGCAGACACAGATCGGCAGGATCGCGAAGGCCGCCCAGGAAAGCGCCAGCACCACCGTCACCGCCGTCCGGCTGTACACAAGCGCCGCGATGGGCTCGTCGACAATGCCCAGACCCGGAAGGCCCGTGTTCGGCACGCCTTCATAGCCCAGCACCACCTTCCAGGCGAAGACGCGCAGCAGGTAGCTGGTCCAGAACGGCAGCGTCGGCACGATCGGCCACAGCGCCTTGTGGCGTCCGCCGTGGAAGGCCACGAGATACGCCATCGGATAGCACAGCGCGACCGTCACCAGCGTGGCCGTGGCCGCCCCCGTCAGGGACCGCCCGATCAGCGTCGCGAACATCGGGTTTTCCGCCATCGCGACGTCGTTGCCGAAGCCCGGGGTGGTGTGGATGTCGTCGCCCGACAGGGACCGGCTGCTCATCGCAAGCGTCATGCCGAGGGGGAACAGGATCGCGACCGACATCAGCGCCAGCGCGGGCGCCAGCAGAAGCCAGCCCTCGTTCCGGTGCAGGAACCGCGCGAGCGCCCCCGGGCGCGACGTGCTCTGTGCCATCCGTGCCAAGGGTCTGCCCCTAGAGGCCCAGCTTGATCTGTTCCCAGGTCGAGGTCATCCTCCGGTCCCATGCGGCGGTTTGCGGGATGCCGAAATGCCCGGCCTGCCGGATGTCCATCGGATTGCGCGACAGGCCCAGGTTCGCCAAATCCGCGTCGGTGAACGCGTCATGGGATCTGCGGTTCGGCCCGCCGTAGCCCGACCCGCGGATCAGCGCGGTGGACGCCGCCTGGCTGATCGGGGAATCGAGGATGTCATCGGCGCTGTCGGGGTTGGGCGCGTCCTTGTGCAGCATCTGCCCGCAGACCCAGGTCAGCGCGCCCTCGTTCGGCTTGGCGAACTTGACCGGCACGCCCTGCGCGTTGAGCGTCACGACCGATCTGTTCCAGGCCATGATCGCCACGATCTCGACCGCCGCCAGTGCGGTGTCGCTCGATGTCGTGTCGTGGGTGTACATGCGGATCAGCGGGCGCCGTTCGCGCAGCACCGCCGGGATCTTCTCGAAGGCCTCGTCGGTGTGGCTCCGGTCGAAGGGCACGCCGGCCTTGATCGCCGCGCATCACCAGGCATCGCCGCCGCCCGCCTGCATGCCGAGGCGCCCGCCGTACCGGGGGTTTCACGGCATGTCCCAGCTTTCTTTCGCGCCTTCCGGGTCACGAAGGCCGGTGCGGTAGGCGACCGAGGTCTGGCCCCATTCCCGGGGCATCATCCAGACCTTTTCGCCGGTGCGGTTGTCGTCCACATCCCACGGTTCCGGCAGCACGTCGGGCCTGTTCGACAGCCGCGCGGGGTCGATCGGCCGGAACAGCCCGGTGTCCGCCCGGCGCGGCACGTCCGACAGGCAGGGCATCACCACATCGGCCACGAAACCCGACTTGAGCCTGGTCAGCGCCTCTTCGGCAGAGCCGTAGGTGGCAAATCTGGGCAGCTCGCCCCGCTTGGCGACATGCCGGTCGAAGTCGTCGGGCACATCGAACCCGCCCCAGGTGAACCAGGTCGCGTGATCCTCGGGCGCCGCCGGCAGGCGGCGCGGTATCAGCGGCACCATCACCGCAACGATGCCGACCGAGGCGAGCGACCGGATGACGGCCCGGCGGCGGCGCCTGCCCTTGCGCAAGGCGCCAAGCTGGTCGTGGATGTCCATCCGCATTGCGCCCCTGAAGGTGGCCTTCCCGGTGGCCGGGGGGCGGTTTCGTGGCTGGCCGCGCGGGTGGCGATCCGCCTGACTTCATTCAACGAGCATTCAAGCAATTCGTCGACGGGTTGGCCCGAATCAAGCTCTTCTTGCACCCGCGACCGAAAATCGCCCGGCCGGAAGGACCGCCAGGCTCCCGTTGCCCCGCGTGATCCAGCTTGACCCCGCGGGCCCCGACGGCGCGGGCCCGCGGCCGCCGGTGCCTGACCCCGCGGCGTTCCAGTCGCCCCTGCCGGTGCAGCACTGCCACCGCTGGTTCGATGACCGGGCCGTCGCCCCGTCGGTCGGCATCTGGAAAACGACGATGATGCGGGAGGCGTGCGGCCCCGGTCCGGCCGACGAATTCATCCCGGTGCCGGAGGGCGCCTTTGCGATGGTCGACGGCCAGGGCGGGGGACCCGGTCTGCCTTCACCGGGGCACCCCGACCGGCCGGAGGCAACAGGGCTGTCTGCGCAAGGTCTACCTGACACCGGCCGACCCCCGCGCGGGCCTGCCGGTCAAGGACGGCGCCGCGGGCGGGGTGATCGTGCCTGACCGCCCGCCCGCGAGCAGCGATGTCGAGGCTTTCCGCAACGATCCCGGCACCATGCGGGCGCGCCACGTGGCGCCGGGGGGGGCGTGCAGCGCCCCGCGCGCGCCCCGGCACAGGGCCTTGTGCAGGTGATCTCGGGCGCCGTCGCGGTGCGCGAACCCTCGGGCGCGCTGCAGGTGTTCCGGGCGGGGCAGGCGGTCTTCATCCCCGCCGGCACCGCCCATGCGCTGGCCACGTCCGAAGGGGTCTCGGCCTGCCGCGTCACTCTGCGGCCGGCCGCATCGGGCCCTTTACCGCCCGGCCCCGCATGAACGACAAAGGCGGCACCGGGGCCCGGACAGGACAGACGCCCATGCGCACCTTCTTCAGCGAAGACCACCGCCTGCACTTCCCGCAGGCCGAGCTTTCGGGTGGCCAGTTCGTGACGCCCTTCGAACGCCCGTCACGCGTCGAACACGTCCTGAACCGCCTGCGGACCCGCGGCTTTGCCGCACCGCAAGACCCCGGGCCGGTGGACCCGGGGCCGGTGCGGCGGCTGCTGGATGCCGATTTCCTGGGTTTTCTCGAAACCGCCTGGGACGACTGGAAGGCGGCGGGCAACGCGGGCGAGATCATCGGGATCAGCATTCCCACGCGCCACATGCGGATGGACCGCCGCCCGCGGTCGATCGACGGACGCGTGGGCTACCACTGCCACGCGCTGGAAACCGCGATCACCGGCGGCACCTGGGCGGCGGCGCAGTCGTCCATGGCCTCGGCCCAGGCGGCGCAGCGCGACGTGGCGGGCGGGGCGCGGGCGGCCTTCGCGCTGTGCCGACCGCCGGGGCACCACGCGACGGTCGACCAGTACGGCGGCTACTGCTTTCTGAACAACGCCGCCGTCGCCGCCGACATGTTCGTGACGGATGGCGCCCGGCGGGTGGCGGTGCTGGACATCGACTTTCACCACGGCAACGGCACGCAGCAGATCTTCTACCACCGCGGCGACGTCCTTTTCGCCTCGATCCACGGCGACCCGGCCGAGGCCTATCCCTACTTCGCGGGCTATGCCGACGAAACCGGTGCAGGCGCGGGCGAGGGCGCGAACGCGAACTACCCCCTGCCGCCCGGCACGACCCATGACGTCTGGGTGCAGGCGCTGGCGGAGGCGATGGCCCGCATCCGCGCGCACGGGGCCGAGGCGCTGGTCGTCTCGCTGGGGGTGGACGCCTACAAGGACGACCCGATCAGCTTTTTCCGTCTGGACAGCCCCGACTTCACGGATTGCGGGCGCCGCATCGCCACCCTGGGCCTGCCCACCGTCTTCGTGATGGAGGGCGGCTATGCCATCGACCGGATCGGGGTGAACACGGTCAACGTGCTGGAAGGCTTTGCCGGCGCCTGATCACAGGTGTCGCGCCGCGGTGGCAGCCAGGCGGGGATCGGCCGTCAGGGCATCGGCCCTTGCCTGCACCCGCGGCGCCACGGCCGCGACCCGGTCGCGGTCAAGCGGGGTCAGCAGCACCCAGATCAGGAAATCCACGCCCATGCGGGCGGCGCCCGGAAGGAAGGCCCCCCGACCCGCCGCATCCTCGATCAGCGCCAGATGGCGCATCACATGGGCCTCGGCCGCCGCGCGGATGCCGGGCATGCCTGCGGGATCGGCCGGCTTCCCGAGGTCGAAGGCGACCTGCCCGCGAAGAAGAAGTTCACGGCCCCTGCCATCGGCTTCCTTCACATCGACATCGCCGAGGTGCAGCCTGCCGAAGGCAGGCTCCATCTCTTCGCGGCCATTGACCGCAGGTCCAAATTCGCCTTTGCCGAGCTGCACGAGCGCGCGGGGGCAAGGCCGGTCACGTCCTGGTCCGTGACCCCGGTCGTCACCAGATCGGCGATGATCCTGCCCACCCCACCGGCCGAAAGGACACCCGACGAATTCAGCCCGCTGGCCAGGAACAGCCCGTCCACCTCGGGGCTTTCGCCGCAGCGATTGCGGCCGTCGGGGGTAAGGCTTTCCAGCCCGCAGAAGAACGTCCTGATCCCCGCCTGCCGCATCACGGGATAGCGGGTGACGGCGTGTTCCAGACAGGGCGTCATCCGCTCCCGGTCCGGCGGCAGGGTCGAGAAGCTGGCATCCGCCGGGATGCCGTTCAGGTTCCAGGTGGCGCCGTGCGGCTCGAACAGGCCGAACGGCAGGCCGCCCCCTTCCTCGCGGCCGTAGGTGCATGTCGCGGTGTCCTCGACAACCGTCATCTCGGCCGGCAGGTCGAGGTAAAGCTGCCGCGTGTACTGCTCGATCCGGATCAGCGTGTCGGTCGACATGCCGCCCGAGGCGATCAGTCCCGCCGCGTGCCAGGTCGTGCCCGAGGTCGGCCTGTCGCGCTCCAGCAGCACCACATCGCGGACACCCAGCCGGCCGAGATGATAGGCGATCGAGAGGCCGATGACGCCGCCGCCGACGATGACGACAGGCGCATGGGCAGGCGGGGCTTGGGTCATCGCGGTCGCTTTCCCTGGGCCCGGCGCGGACAGGGCCGGCGACGCCGCCAGCCCACTGAACGCATGTTCAGCGAATGCCGGATCGCGCGCTGCTGTCAGCCGGGTCCGGCCGGCATCCCGGCTCCGGCGCAGGCCCGCCGCGCCGGTCAGGCCAAAGGTCCGGTCCAGGCAGTTCTTCCCCACGTCCGTGCCCGGAGGGGCGCCAGGGCAATGGCCTTGTCGCGCCGGTCGCCGGGTGTCCCGCAGCCGTTGCCCGCGTCGGCGACCATCCGCTTTGCGTCGGCGGGGGACGCTTGCGGCCGCTGGACGCTGCTTCCGTCGCCCCGAGGCGCGAACGCATCCGCCGCCGCACATCTCCAACCCGCGAGGCCGCAAGGCAGGACGGCCTCGCGTGCACCGGGATGTCCTGCAGCCCCAAGCGCGAGCACAGGCGCAACCGCATGCCGTCGCCGGTTGACTTCGAAACCGGGCGGCAGACACCGGACTGCGCAGGCGTCCGGGAAACCGCAGGCACCTCAGCGTTCAGAAAAACGCCTGCACCCCCGTGATGGCCCGCCCCAGGATCAGCGCGTGCACGTCGTGCGTGCCTTCGTAGGTGTTCACGGTTTCCAGGTTCACCATGTGGCGCATGACGTGGAAATCCTCCTGGATGCCGTTGCCGCCGTGCATGTCGCGGGCCATGCGGGCGATCTCCAGCGCCTTGCCGCAGTTCTGCCGCTTGACCATCGAGATCATCTCGGGCGCCGCGCGGGCCTCCTCCATCAGGCGGCCCACCCGCAGCGATGCCTGCAACCCGTAGGCGATGCCGGTCGCCATGTTGGCGAGTTTAAGCTGGTAAATCTGCATCCCCGCCAGCGGCTTGCCGAACTGCCTGCGGTCCAGGCCATAGGTCCGCGCCGCGTGGAAGCAGGCCTCCGCCGCGCCCAGCACGCCCCAGGAGATGCCATAGCGCGCGCGGTTCAGGCAGCCGAACGGCCCCTTCAGCCCCTCCACATGCGGCAGCAGCGCGTCCTCGCCGACCTCGACGTCCTTCATCACGATCTCGCCGGTGACCGAGGCGCGCAGCGACAGCTTGCCGCCGATCTTCGGCGCCGAAAGGCCCGGCGTCCCCTGGTCCAGCACGAAGCCCCTGATCTTGCCGCCATGCGCCTCGGACCTGGCCCAGACGACGAAGACATCGGCGATGGGGGCGTTGGAAATCCACATCTTGGCACCGTTCAGGCGATACCCCCCGGGGATCGCGACCGCCTTCGTCTTCATGCCGCCGGGGTCGGATCCCGCATCCGCCTCGGTCAGGCCGAAGCAGCCGATCAGGCGCCCGCTCGCCAGCCCGGGCAGGTAGCGCATCCGCTGCGCCTCGGTGCCGTAGGCGTGGATCGGGTACATCACCAGCGAGGACTGCACCGACATCATCGAGCGGTAGCCCGAGTCGATCCGCTCGATTTCCCGCGCGATCAGGCCATAGGCGACGTAACCCGCACCCAGGCCCCCACAGGCCTCGGGAATCGTGACCCCCAGAAGGCCCGCCTCGCCCATCTCGGCAAAGATGCCGGGGTCGGTCGCTTCCTCGCGGTAGGCCCGCGTCACCCGGGGCGCCAGCCGGTCCGCGGCGAAGGCGCGGGCGGCGTCGCGCAGCATGCGCTCCTCCCCGGTCAGCTGGTCCTCCAGCCGGAACGGGTCGGCCCAGTCGTAGCGGCCAAGGTCGGGGGCGTCGGTGGCCTTGAGCGGGGGGCGGTCGGGCTTGTTCATGGCGGGTCTCCTCTGGCCTGAGGATACGCGGGCGGGCGCGTTCCGTCCAATGAGAACGCTTTACCAGATCATGCGCCCGGCGCATGATGCGGCCCATGCGCCACGCCTGGACCCCGACCCTGGCGGAACTGGAGGCCTTCGTCGCCACCGCCCGCGACGGCACGACGACCGCCGCGGCTATGGCCCTGGGGCTGTCGCAAAGCGCCGTCTCGCGCGCCGTCGCAACCCTGGAAGGTCGTCTGGGACTGCCGCTTTTCCATCGCATCCGCAAGCGGTTGACGCTGACGGCGGCGGGGCGGGCCTACCTTCCGCAGGCCGAAGCGGTGCTCGCCGACCTCGACCGCGGGGCGCGCGACGTGATGGGCTTCGGCGGCGCGCCGGTCCTGCGCATCGCCAGCCTGCCCACCTTCGCGCAGGTCTGGCTGGTGCCGCGGCTGGCGGGGTTCATGCGGCAGACGGGTGTGACGGTGGACCTGTCCACGACGCTGGCGCCGCTCGACTTCGCCCGCGACCTGCGCGATGCCGCGGTGCTGCGCGGGCCGGTGGAGGGCGCAAGCCTGACCCTCGCGCCCGACCGGCTGATCGCGGTGGCGGCCCCCGGCCTCGGCACCGACCTCGACCGCCTGCCGCTCCTGCAGCAGGCGACGCGGCCCGACCTCTGGCCCGCCTTCCGCGACGGGGCGCCCGCGCGGGGGCCAAGGTTCGAGACCTTCGGCATGGTGCTGGCCGCCGCCCGCGCCGGCATCGGCGCCGCGCTGATCCCCGAGGTGCTGGCCGCCCCCGACCTTGCCGCGGGCACCCTCATCCGTCTGTCTGCTCACAGCCTGGACGGCGGCGCACCCTACGTCTTGACCTGGCCCGACCGCAGCGAAGGCCTGCCTGCCTTCGACGCCCTGCGCGCCGCGCTTGACCCCGGGCCGGGCGGCGCCCAAAGTCCCGCACCATGACGTTTCCCCAAAGCATCGACGCCACCGAGGCGCTGCTGACCGCGCAGGGCTACGTGCCCAACCGGGCGCTGTCCACCGTGGCCTTCCTCGCGCTGAAACTCGGCCGCCCGCTGTTTCTGGAAGGCGAGGCCGGGACCGGCAAGACCGAGATCGCCAAGGCCATCGCCGCGGGGCTGGGCCGCCGACTGATCCGGCTGCAATGCTACGAAGGTCTCGATGCCGCGCAGGCGGTCTGCGAATGGAACTTTGCCGCGCAGATGATCGCCATCCGCACCGCCGAAGGGGGCGACCGCGACGCGCTCAAGGCCGAGCTGTTCACCGAGGACTACCTGATCGAGCGCCCGCTGCTGGCTGCCATGCGCCCCCAGCCCGGCGGCGCGCCGGTGCTGCTGATCGACGAGATCGACCGCACCGACGAACCCTTCGAGGCCTTCCTGCTGGAAGCGCTGTCCGACTTCCAGGTCACCATCCCCGAACTGGGGACGATCCGCGCGCCCGAACCCCCGATCGTCATCCTGACCTCGAACCGCACGCGCGAGGTGCATGACGCGCTCAAGCGCCGCTGCCTCTACCACTGGGTCGACTACCCCGACAGCGCGCGCGAACTGGCGATCCTGAAGGCGCGGGCACCCGAGGCGCAGGAGACGCTGTCGCGCGAGGTCGTGGCCTTCGTGCAGCGGCTCAGGATGGAGGACCTGTTCAAGAAGCCGGGCGTCGCGGAAACCATCGACTGGGCCAGGTGCCTGCTGGCGCTGGATGTGCTGACGCTCAGCCCCGAGGCCATTGCCGACACGCTGGGTGCGATCCTCAAGTATCAGGACGACATCGCCAAGCTGCAGGGTTCCGCCGCCAAGGCGATCCTCGACGAGGTCCGCGCGAGCCTGAAGGCGGCCTGAGATGGACCGCTTCGCCGACCTTTCGCTGCCCGAGGACGGCAAGCTTTCCCACAATATCACCCATTTCGCCCGCGCCCTGCGCAAGGCGGGCCTGCCCGTGGGCCCCGGGCGAACGGTGGACGCGATCCGCGCGGTGGAAGCCGCGGGCTTCACCGACCGGCGCGACTTCTACTGGACGCTGCACGCCTGTTTCGTCAGCCGCCCCGACCACCGCGAGGTCTTTGCCCAGGTGTTCCGGCTGTTCTGGCGCGACCCGCGTTACCTTGAACACATGATGGCGATGATGGTGCCCGCCGTCCGCGGGGTGCAGCAGGAAACCCCCGCCGAGGCCGCCGCCCGCCGTGCTGCCGAGGCGTTGCTGGACGACAAGAACCGCCCGGTGCCGCAGCCGGAACAGGGCGACGGGTCGGAGATCGAGATCGACGCGAGCCTGACGATGTCGGCGCAGGAACGTCTGCGGACGCTCGACTTCGAGCAGATGTCGACGGCCGAGATCGCCGCCGCCCGGGCGATGCTCGCCCGGCTGGAACTGCCTGTCCCGCCGCTCGTCACCCGCCGCACGGGCGCCGCCGCGCGCGGGCGGCCCGACCCGCGCGCCACGCTGCGGCAGATGGCGCGCCGGGGCGACCTTGCGCGCCTGCCGTCGCGGGCGCCGCGGACGCGCTGGCCGAACCTCGTCGTGCTCTGCGACATCTCGGGGTCGATGAGCACCTATTCCCGCATGGTGCTGCATTTCGTCCATGCCGTGTCGAACGCCCGCGGCCGGGGCTGGGCGCGGGTGCATGCCTTCACCTTCGGCACGAGGCTGACCAACATCACCCGCCACCTGGCCACCCGCGACGTGGATGCCGCGCTCAAGGCCGCGGGGGCGCAGGCGCAGGACTGGTCGGGCGGCACGCGGATCGGGCCCAGCCTGCACGCCTTCAACCGCGACTGGTCGCGCCGGGTGCTGGGGCAGGGGGCGGTCGTGCTCTTGATCACCGACGGGCTGGACCGCGACGATGCGGGACTTCTCGCGCGCGAGGCCGACCGGCTGCGGCGATCGGCGCGGCGGGTGATCTGGATCAACCCGCTGCTGCGCTTTGACGGCTTCGCGCCGCGGGCGGCGGGCATCCGCACGCTTCTGCCGCGGGTGGACTGCTTCCGCGCGGGCCATTCGGTCGACACGCTGGCGGGGCTGGCGGCGGCGCTGGCGCAGGCGCGCGACAGCGGCGAGCGTGACCGGCTGCTGGCCCGGATCGGCGGAAGCTGACCGATGCTATCGGCTTGCGGCCCCGCAAGGGGCGGCTGATATGGCATAGCAGGACGCGGGCGGCCATGTCGGGGCAGCGCCCGCGGGCGACAGACCTTCGCATTGAAAGGCTCAAGGCAGATGAAACGCATCCTCATGACCACCACGGCGCTGGCCGTGGCGCTGACCTCCACCCCGCCGCTGCCGGTCGTGGCGCAGTCGCTGGACGAGGCGGGCCGGGTGATCGGCGCCGACGGGTCGGTGCTCTGCGACCCCGCAGACGGCGCGGCCTGCGACATCGGCGCGATCATGCAGCGCCTGGCCGATGAAGACG
>CAZCPY010000045.1:0-23381 GCA_964499865.1 uncultured Rhodobacterales bacterium
ACGGCCTGCCACCCCTCACAAGGGTGAACAACCTGATGAGAACTCACAGCTAGAGCCGGTAAAGCGCGCCGAACTTGGCCTCCAGATAGTCCAGAAGCGGGCCCGCCGCGGGCTCTGCCCCGGTTGCCGCCACGATGGTCTGCCGCGGGGGGCGCAGGCCGCCGTGGCGCTGCAGGCGGTCGCGCAGCCAGCCGGTGGCGGGCGAGGGGTCGCCCGCGGCCAGCGCCGCGTCGAGGTCGGGCAGGTCGGCGCGCAGCGCCCGGTGCAGGCAACCGGCATAGATGTTGCCCAGCGTATAGGTCGGGAAGTAGCCGAACAGCCCGACCGACCAGTGCACGTCCTGCAGCATCCCCCGCGACGGGCGGTCCACGGCCAGGCCGAAGTCGGCCAGGAAACGGTCGTTCCACGCGGCTTCCAGGTCGGCCACCGCCAGATCGCCCCGCACCAGCGCGCGTTCCAGATCGAAGCGCAGCATGATGTGCAGGTTGTAATGCACCTCGTCGGCCTCGGTGCGGATATGGCCCGACGTCACGCGGTTCACCGTGGCATGAAATGCCCCGGCGTCCGCCGGCCCGATGTCGCCGAAGTGCGCCCGCATCCGGCCGAACAGCCAGCCGGTGAAGGCCTGGCTGCGGCCAAGCTGGTTCTCGTAGATCCGGCTCTGGCTTTCGTGCACGCCCATCGACACGCCCTGCCCCACGGGCGTCAGCGCATGGGCCGGGTCGATCCCCTGTTCATAGGCCGCGTGCCCCACCTCGTGGATGGTGGCGTAAAGGCAGTTGAACGGCTCGCGGGCCACCACCCGCGTGGTGATGCGCACATCGTGCCCGGACCCCGAAGAGAAGGGATGCACGGCGAGGTCCAGCCGCCCGCGCGTCCAGTCATAGCCGAAGGCGGTGGCAAGCTCGCGCGCCAGCGCCATCTGCCCCTCGGCCGGAAAGTCGCGCGCCAGCCCCGCCGGTTCCGGCGCGCCCAGCACCGCGGACCGCAGCGCCACCAGGCGCGGGCGCAGGGCCGCGAACATCGCCGCCACGTCCGCCGCGGTCATGCCGGGTTCGTAGTCGTCCAGCAGCGCGTCGTAGGGGTCGCCGCCGGAGGCAAGGCATTGCGCCTCGGCGCGCTTCAGCCGCACCACCTCGGCCAGCACGGGCAGGAAGGCCGCCACGTCATCGCGCGCCCGCGCCGCGGCCCAGACCCCCTGCGACACCGAAGTCACGCGCGCGATCTCCTGCGCCAGCGCCACGGGCACCTTGGCCGCCCGCGCGGCAGAGCGACGGATCAGGCGCAGCTGCGCCTGACCCGCGGCATCGGGCGCCTCTGCCGCCGACAGCCAGCCGGCGATGCGGGGATCGGTGCGGCGGGCGTGCAGCACGCCCTCGATGGCCGCCATCTCCTCGCCGCGCTGGCCCGCGGCGCCGCGGGGCATCATCGTCTCCTGGTCCCAGCCGAGGCGGCCCGCGATCTGGGCCAGCGCCTGCGTCTGCCGCTCGAAGGCCATCAGGTCATCGTAGGCGGTCATGCCGTGCCCTGCCGGATCGAGCCCGCTTGCGGATAGCGCGCAAGGTGGCGCGCCCGCAGGATCAGCACCCAGAGCACCACGGCGCCCACCTGATGGGTGATCGCCACATGCGGCTGCGCGGCGACCAGCACCGTCCAGACGCCAAGCGCCACCTGCACCGCCACCATCGCCAGCACCGCGTGGAAGGCCGCGCGCGTGGCCCGGTAGGCAGACCGCCGCCCGCGCAGCCAGGCCACCACGGCAAAGGCGGCCAGCAGATAGCCCGACATGCGGTGGACGAACTGCACGAGGCCCGGGTTCTCGAACACCGCATGCCAGACCGGCAGGCTGCCGCCCAGCCCGTCGGGGACGTAGAAGGCATCGGCCGGGAAGAACTGCCCGTTCATGTCGGGCCAGGTCGGAAAGCCGCGGCCCGCGTCGATGCCTGCCACCAGCGCCCCCAGCAGCACCTGCAGGAAGGCGAAATGCATCAGGCCCGTGGACAGCCCGAACAGCCGCGGCTCACCCGCGCGGCGGGCCCGGAGCAGGTCGGCGTCCGACCGCCCCAGCAGCAGCGCATACCAGGCGATCAGGCCCAGGATGACGAAGGCAAGCCCCAGATGCACGGCCAGACGGTAGCTCGCGACATCCAGCATGGTGCCGGTCAGGCCCGAGGAGACCATCCACCACCCGATCGCCCCCTGCATCCCGCCAAGCGCGCCCAGGCCCAGAAGCCGCCCGGTCCATCCCGGCGGAATGGCGCGGGCGGCAAGGAAGCCCAGGAACCCGACGGCCCACACGAGGCCGATGACGCGGCCGAGCTGGCGGTGGCCCCATTCCCACCAGTAGATCGCCTTGAACGCCGCGAGCGTCATGCCGCGGTTCTGCAACTGGTATTCGGGGATGGCGCGGTAGCGGTCGAATTCGGTCTGCCAGTCCGCCGCGGACATCGGCGGCAGGGCGCCGGAGAGGGGCCGCCATTCGGTGATCGAAAGGCCCGAGTCGGTCAGCCGCGTGAGCCCGCCCACCGCGATCATCACCGCCACCAGCGCGAACAGCGCCACCAGCCAGGCCCGGATGGCGCGGCGGGCGGGCCCTGTGTCGCGGGCGATCAGGCCGCCCCGCGGGGCGGCGGATGCGGGTTCGGTGACCTCCTCGAAGATGCTGCGTCGGCTGGCCAAGGTCGGGCTCCGCGTGGTTGCGGGCAGAGTCTAGGGCGGCCCCGCGGGGCCCGCAAGGCGGCGCCCCGCCGCGCCCGGACCGGTCGGATTGTCGGCATTCGCCGCTTTGCCGCCATCCCGGCACTGCGCTATCCTCGTCCGGCGTGGGGGCGTTTCGCGCATCGGAGGATGCCGCAATGCCGGACCTGACACTTGTGCCGCTCGTCGCGCATCTTGCCGACCAGCGCCGCCCCGACCTTCTGCCATCGCCGCCGCCGGGCACGCCCGCCGCCACCGGCGTGCAGACGCCGCAGGCGGTGACCCCCGTTCCCGCCGTGGACCGCAGCGCCCGCGCGGGCCCGCAAGAGGACCCCCGCCCGCAGATCATCCCCGCCTTCCGCTTCGTGCCCGAAGGGGCGCCCCTGCGCGACGACCCCGCGCAACTGGCCCGCGACTACGCCCGCGCGGCCCGCGACGGCGGGGCGTAAGGCGCCCGGGCGCGCCGGCACCGAAGGCCGCGGCGCCTCGCCCGCCGTCCGGCGCGCCGGCGACGGCGGAGGCCCCGGCGCAGGGCCGGGGCGGGGTTCCTATTCCGCCGCCTTCACCGCCATCGGGTTGTTCGGATGCGTCGTCCAGTTGGCGTAGTCTCCGACCGTGCGGCCCGTGCGCGGGTCCAGCGCGCCCTTCGGCAGCGTTTCCATGGTGATGCAGTTGTCCACCGGGCAGACGTTGACGCAGAGGTTGCAGGCCACGCATTCGTCGTCCATCACCTCGAACACCCGGCCCGGCCTGAGCGCGATGGCCTGGTGCGAGGTGTCCTCGCAGGCGGCATAGCAGCGCCCGCACTTGATGCAGGCGTCCTGGTCGATGCGCGCCTTGGTGACGTGGTTCAGGTTCAGGTCCTGCCATTCGACGAAGTTCGGCACCGCGCGGCCCACCAGGTCCGACAGCGCCAGCTGCTTTTCGTCCAGATACTGCGACAGGCCCGAGATCATCTCCTGCACGATCTTGAAGCCGTAGGTCATCGCCGCGGTGCAGACCTGCACGTTGCCCGCCCCCAGCGCGATGAACTCGGCCGCGTCGCGCCAGGTGGTGACGCCGCCGATGCCGCTGATCGGCAGGCCGCGGGTTTCCGGGTTCCGCGCGATCTCGGCCACCATGTTCAGCGCGATGGGCTTCACCGCCGGGCCGCAGTAGCCGCCGTGCGACCCCTTGCCGTCGATCATCGGAAAGGGCGAGAAATGGTCGAGATCGACATTGGTGATCGACTTGACCGTGTTGATCAGGCTGACCGCATCCGCCCCGCCCCGGTGCGCGGCCGTCGCGGGCGGCAGGATCGAGGTGACGTTGGGCGTCAGCTTCACGATGCAGGGCATCCGGCTGTACTGCTTGACCCAGCGGGTGACCATCTCGATGTATTCCGGCACCTGCCCCACGGCACTGCCCATGCCGCGTTCCGCCATGCCGTGCGGACAGCCGAAGTTCAGCTCCACCCCGTCGGCCTCGGTATCCTCGATGCGCGCGAGGATGTCCTTCCAGGAGTCCTCGTCGCAGGGGACCATCAGGCTGATCACCATGGCCCGGTCGCGCCACTTGCGCTTGACCTCCTTGATCTCGCGCAGGTTCACCTCCAGCGGGCGGTCGGTGATCAGCTCGATGTTGTTCAGCCCCAGAAGCCGCCGGTCCGCGCCCCAGATCGCGCCGTAGCGCGGGCCGTTGACGTTGACGATGGGCGGACCTTCGGCCCCCAGCGTCTTCCACACCACCCCGCCCCAGCCCGCCCGGAAGGCCCGCTCGACGTTGTAGGCCTTGTCGGTCGGCGGGGCGGAGGCGAGCCAGAACGGGTTGGGCGACTTGATGCCGACAAAGGTGCTGGCGAGGTTGGCCATGTCAGACTCCCTGGCGTTGCGCGGGGTGGCGGGGGCAGAGGGGGGCTCTGCCCCCCGCTTCGCTCCCCCCGGGATATTTGTGAAGAGATGAAGGGGCGGGCGCAGGCTGCGCCTCCCTGCACGGCCCTAGAGCCCCAGCGCACCCCAGGCCCAGCCGATCAGCGACCCGCCCAGATAGCCGGTCAGCGGCATCGCCCCGGCCCAGGCGATGGCGCCGCCCAGGTTCCAGGGCATGAAGCGCGCCAGCGCCATCGGCGCCATGCCGCACATCAGGAACACCACCGGGCGCAGCGGGCCGAAGAAGTGGCCCACGATGATTGCCGCGGGGCCCCAGCGGGTGAAGGCGCTGCGGCCGCGCACCACCAGGTCGGGGTGCTTCTTCAGGGGCCACATCGCCAGGATATGGATGCCGTAGCGCCGCCCCAGCCACCACGAGAAGGTGGAGCCGACAAGCGCCCCCGCCGTGCCGCCCGCCCAGATCGGCCAGAACGACACGGCCCCCGTCGCCACCAGCCCGCCGACCCCGATCAGGATGGCGGTCGAGGGGATCAGGATCGACACCAGCGCCGTCGTCTCGGCGGCGGCGAAGGCCAGCGCGATCCAGAAGGCGAGCCCTGCGTTGGCCGCGACGACGGCGATCACCGATTGCGCAAGCGCCTCCACCGGCGACCCCTTCTGATCCGTTGCTGCGGGTTAGCCGGATACGGTCGCAGGTGCAACGGCTGTTGCCGCGCGCGCCTGCGCTGCCGGAACCTGCGGCAGGGGGGATGCGGTCCGGCGCCATCGCCGCCTCAGCCCGCCAGATGCGCGTGGATGTCCTCGGCCGCATCGCGGCCTTCGGCGACCGCGGTGACGGTCAGGTCCTCGCCCCCCGCCGCGCAGTCGCCGCCCGCCCAGACCCCGGCCAGCGAGGTCCGCCCCGGGCCCGTCACCGCGATCTTGCCGCCCTCCAGCGCAAGCCCGGCGGGCACCCCCGCAAGCGTCTGGCCGATGGCCTTGAACACCTGGTCGGCCTTGAGCCGGAAGGTCTCGCCCGACGGTTTCAGCCCCTCGGGCGTGTCGAGCACATAGGCGAATTCGGCCTCGGCCGCATGCAGCGCCACGGGCTGCGCGCCGGTCACGATCTTCACGCCCGCGGTGGCTGCGTGTTCCTGCTCGTAGGCCGAGGCGCCCATCTTCTCGCGCCCGCGGCGGTAGACGATGGTCACGTTCTCGGCGCCCAAGAGCCTGGACTGCACCGCAGCATCGACCGCCGTCATGCCGCCGCCGATCACCACCACGTTGCGGCCCACGGGCACCTGCGCGCGGTCTTCGGCCTGGCGCAGACCGGCGATGAAGGCCACCGCATCGGTCGCGCGATCCTCGCCCGGCACGCGCAGGGCGTTCACGCCGGCCAGGCCGATGCCGAGGAACACCGCATCGAAGCCCGCGCGCAGGCCGTCGAGCGTGAGCCCTCGGCCCAGGGCCTTGCCCGTCTGGATGACGATGCCGCCGATCCGCAGCAGCCAGTCCACCTCTTTCTGCGCAAAGCCTCCGGTCGCCTTGTAGGCGGCGATGCCGTATTCGTTCAGCCCGCCGGGCTTGGGGCGGGCGTCGTAGACCGTCACGTCATGCCCGTGCATCGCCAGCCGGTGCGCGCAGGCCAGCCCCGCGGGCCCCGCGCCGACCACCGCCACGCGCTTGCCCGTCGGCGCGGCACGGGTGAAGGGGTGCAGGCCGCGGGCCATCGCCACGTCGGTCGCGTGGCGTTGCAGGCGGCCGATCTCGACCGGCTTGCCCTCGGCCGCCTCGCGCACGCAGGCCTCTTCGCACAGCGTCTCGGTCGGGCAAACGCGGGCGCAGATGCCGCCCAGGATGTTCTGGTCCCAGATCGTCCTGGCGGCGGCCTCGGCGGTGCCGGTGGCGATCTGGCGGATGAACAGCGGGATGTCGATCGAGGTCGGGCAGGCGGTGATGCAGGGCGCGTCGTGGCAGAAGTAGCAGCGGTCCGCCGCCACCCGCGCCTCGTGTGCGTCGAAGGGCGCCTCGACATCGGCAAAGTTCGCGTCATAGGCCTGAGGCGGCAGACGCCCCGGCACCACGCCGGGCGTCAGCGGGCTGTTGGTCATCGGTGGCTCCCTGCTGCCGTTTGGCGAAGGCTGGCATGGCGCCCGGATTTTATCAAACGGTAAATTTCCGGCGGGGCGCCGCACCCTCCGCACTGCCCGGAAACCGGGCACCGCCGGCCCGGGCCAAGCGCGCTTTCCATCCCCCCGGGCGCTCGTGTAGAAGGCGCCAGGGGCAGCGCGCCGACGAAGCGCCACAGCGAAAGACTGCCGCGCGGGGACCGAGGGGACAGAGGACGGCATGAGCAAGCACAGCACCGAAAGCGACGTGGCCTTCATCCAGGCCCTGGCCGAGCTTCTGAACAAGAACGAGCTGACCGAACTGTCGGTCAAGCGCGACTACGGTGCGGACGACAGCCTCGAGGTGCGGGTGGTCAAGCAGGTGACCGTGGTGCAGGCGGCGGCGCCTGTCTACGCGCCCGCCCATGCCCCCGCGGCGGCGGCGCCCGTCGCCGCAGCCCCTGCCCCGGCCGCGGTCGAGGACCCCGCCCAGCACCCGGGCGCCGTCACCTCGCCGATGGTCGGCACGGTGTACCTGTCGCCCGAACCGGGTGCTGCGGCCTTCGCGACCCTGGGCGCCACGGTGGCGGAAGGGCAGACGGTGCTGATCATCGAGGCGATGAAGACGATGAACCAGATCCCCGCGCCGCGCGCAGGCATCGTCAGGCGGATCCTGGTCGAGGACGGCAGTCCCGTCGAATACGGCGCGCCCCTGATGATCATCGAATAGGGCGCGGGCGATGTTCCAGAAAATCCTGATCGCCAACCGCGGCGAAATCGCGCTGCGCGTGGTGCGCGCCTGCAAGGAGATGGGCATCCCCTGCGTCGCCGTCCATTCCACCGCGGATGCCGACGCCATGCACGTGCGCATGGCCGACGAAAGCGTCTGCATCGGCCCCGCGCCCTCGTCCGAAAGCTATCTGAACAAGGCCGCGATCATCTCGGCCTGCGAGATCACGGGCGCGCAGGCGGTGCATCCGGGCTACGGCTTCCTGTCGGAAAACGCGGCCTTCGCCCAGGCGCTGGAAGACCACGGCATCACCTTCATCGGCCCGACGGCGGAACATATCCGCATCATGGGCGACAAGATCACCGCGAAAGAGACCGCCAAGGCGCTGGGCATCCCGGTCGTGCCCGGGTCGGACGGCGGCGTGGCGGATTACGAGACGGCGGTGAAGACCGCCGCGGGGATCGGCTTTCCGGTCATCATCAAGGCCACCGCAGGCGGCGGCGGGCGGGGGATGAAGGTCGCGAAGTCGGCGGCGGAGCTCGAGATCGCCTTCCGCACCGCCAGGTCCGAAGCCAAGGCCGCCTTCGGCAACGACGAGGTCTACATGGAGAAATACCTCCAGAAGCCGCGTCACATCGAGATTCAGGTCTTCGGCGACGGCAAGGGCAACGCGGTGCATCTGGGCGAGCGCGACTGTTCGCTGCAACGCCGCCACCAGAAGGTGCTGGAGGAGGCCCCCGGCCCGGTCATCACGCCCGCGATGCGCGCCGAGATCGGCGCGGTCTGCGCCAAGGCGGTGGCCCGCATCAACTACATCGGCGCGGGCACGATCGAATTCCTGTTCGAGGACGGTCGCTTCTACTTCATCGAGATGAACACGCGGCTTCAGGTCGAGCACCCGGTGACCGAGGCGATCTTCGGCGTGGACCTCGTGCGCGAGCAGATCAGGGTGGCAGCCGGGCTGCCGATGTCCTTCGGCCAGTCGGATCTGGTGATCAACGGGCATGCCATCGAGGTCAGGATCAACGCCGAACGCCTGCCCAACTTCACCCCCTGCCCCGGCCGCGTGCGCGTCTTCCACGCGCCGGGGGGCCTTGGCGTACGGATGGATTCGGCGCTGTATGGCGGCTATTCCATCCCGCCCTACTACGACAGCCTGATCGGCAAGCTGATCGTGCACGGCCGCGACCGGCCCGAGGCGCTGGCGCGGCTGGCGCGCGCGCTGAACGAGATGATCGTCGACGGCATCGACACCACCATGCCGCTGTTCCGGTCGCTCCTCGCGGAAGAGGACATCCGCAAGGGCGACTACACCATCCACTGGCTGGAGAAATGGCTGGCAGCGACCTACGGCTGACGCCGCACCGCCCGCAGGGGCGGCAAATTCCTTCGAAGGAATTTGCAAATTTCTTCGAAGAAACTTGCGGCGCGGCGGGCGCGCCGCGATGATCCCCGCCGACCCGCCGATCCTGACCCCGCAGCGCCTCTTGCGCGCCTATGCCATGGGCATCTTTCCGATGGCGCACGGCCGCGACGACCCCGGGCTGCGCTGGATCGACCCCGGGCAGCGCGGGATCATCCCCATCGACGGCTTCCGCATCTCGCGGTCGCTGTCACGCGCCATCGGGCGCAGGGACTATGCGGTCACGCTGAACGCGGACTTCGCAGGCGTGCTGGCCGCCTGCGCCGACCGGCCCGAGACCTGGATCAACCGCCCCCTCGTCGCGCTTTACACCGCGCTGCACCGCCAGGGGCACGCGCATTCGCTGGAGGTGACGCGGGACGGCGCGCTGATCGGCGGGGTCTACGGGGTGGCGCTCGGGGGGGCGTTCTTCGGCGAATCGATGTTCTCGCGCGCCACCGACGCCTCGAAGATCGCGCTGGCCTGGCTGCTGCACCGGCTGCGCGCGGGCGGGTTCACGCTGTTCGACACGCAGTTCCCGACCCCGCACCTGGCCTCGCTGGGGGGCACCGCGATCTCGCGGGCCAGCTACCGGCGCCAGCTGGCCGAGGCCATCGCCCGGCCCGCGACGCTGTTCCCCCCGGGCTACTGCCCCTCGCCTTCGGAGGTCAGGCAGCGCAGCACCCAGACGTCATAGCGGGCGTGGTCCATCGCGTTCAGCGCGGGCGCGGCGGCCAGCATCCAGCCGGAAAAGACGGTGCCCTCGCGCAACGGGTCGACCACCGTCAGATGCGCATAGGCCTCGGTCGGCGCCCCGCCGGCGGGATAGCGGCAGTCGTCCAGCAGCACCGCCAGCCGCCCTGCCTGCCCCGCCTGTCCGAGCGAAAGTTGCAGATCGCCGGTGTGGCCCGAGACCTTGTCGAGCCAGCGCAGCACCGCGCCCTGCGCCTGCACGGCGCCGGCGGGCGCCGCGGCCTGCGGCAGGTCGGCGGGGGCTTCTGCCTCCTGCGCCAGGACCGGAGCGGCAGCCACCGCCGCCGCAAGGCCGAGCGTCCGCGCCAGGCGCATCATGGCGCGGGCGTCCCTGCGCCATCCGGGGTCCGGTCGCCACCGCCTGCGAACTTCATCAGGATCGACACCACGCTGACCGCGCCCTGGGTATCCAGCACCTCGTCGCCGGGGCCATAGGTGGTGGGCGACCCGCCGGGGGAAAGCTCCACGAAATTGCCGCCCAGCAGCCCCTCGGAGGAGATCAGCACCGAGGAATCGTCGGGCAGCACCACATCGGCGCGCAGCGACAGCGTCGCCTCGGCGAAGAACGTCGCGGGGTTGAGGTCCAGCGCCGTCACCGTGCCGACCTTGACGCCCGCAAGCCGCACGTCGGTGCCCACGCGCACGCCTTCCGCCGACCGGAAGGCCGCGCGCAGGTCATAGCTCGCGCCCTGCGGCGCAAGCCCCGCCCCCTGCACGGCAAACACCAGAAACCCCAGCGCGAGCGCCAGCACGCCGCCACCCACCGCCACCTCGGTCGCGTTCTCGCTCACCGCCTGCTCACTCCGGCGCCCAGGCCTCGTAGTCGCGCCGCGGCGCGGGCGCGGCATGCTTGATCGACCCCGGCGGCGCATAGGCCGCGGGCGTGCCGGTCAGGTTCTCGACATGCGGCTGTTCCCAGGCCTTGCGCCGGAGCGGCGCCTCGGTCGGGGGCTTGTCATAGGTGTGGTGCAGCCAGCCGTGCCAGTCCGGGCCGACGCGGCTGGCCTCCATCTCCCCGTTGTAGATCACCCAGCGGCGGCGACCATCCTTCGAGCGGTAGTAGACGTTCCCCTGCGCGTCCTGCCCCACCTTCACGCCATGGCGGGCAGTGAAGAACTGGGTGTTCAGCGTCTGCCCGTTCCACCAGGTGACCGCCCGCAGCAATGTGTTCAGAAGGCCCATGCGCCGCTCCTTGCCTACGTCAGGGTATGGCCGATGCGGGGGGCAAGGTCAAAGGGTGAAGGAAGGGACCCGCGCCGTCACCTCGATTTCGATCTTCATCGCGGGCTCCATCAGGCCCGCCTCGATCATCGTGGCGGCGGGGCGGGCGATCGCGAAGGCTGCCGACAGCTGCGGCCAGAGCCGCGGGAAATCGGCGCGGTCGGGCAGGATGTAATGCACGCGGACCACGTCGTCGAAGCCGCAACCCGCCTGCCGCAGCGCCGCGGCGATGCTGGCCAGCGCGTTCCGGCACTGGTCCTCGACCGCCCCGGGCAGGGTCATCGCGGCGTAGTCATAGCCCGTGGTCCCCGCGACGAAGACCCAGCCGTCACAGACCACCGCCCGGGAATAGCCTATCCCGGCCTCGAACGGCGACCCGGAGGAGATCAGGCGGCGCATCCGACTTCCCCCGACGCGCCTGCGCCGCGCGCCTCAGGCGCTCGCGACCTTGGCCTTCTTGGACGGCTCGGTGTGGACCACCAAAGGCTTGGCCCTGCCGTCGACCGCCTCTTCCTTGACCACGACCTCCTCGACCCCGTCCATGCCGGGCAGGTCGAACATCGAGTCGAGCAGGATGTCCTCCATGATCGACCGCAGTCCGCGCGCGCCGGTCTTGCGCTTGATCGCGCGCTTGGCCACCGCAACCATCGCATCCGGGGTGAAGGTCAGCTTGACGCCTTCAAGCTCGAACAGCCGCTGGTACTGCTTGACCAGCGCGTTCTTGGGTTCGGTCAGGATCTGCACCAGCGCCGCCTCGTCGAGGTCGGTCAGCGTGGCGATCACCGGCAGGCGGCCGACGAATTCGGGGATCAGGCCGAACTTGAGCAGGTCCTCGGGCTCCAGCTCGCGGAACAGGTCGCCCGCGCCGCGCGAATCCGGGTCCTTGACCTGGGCGCCGAAACCGATGCCCGACCCCTTGTTCCGCTGCGCGATGATCTTGTCGAGCCCCGAGAAGGCGCCGCCGCAGATGAACAGGATGTTCGTCGTGTCGACCTGCAGGAACTCCTGCTGCGGATGCTTGCGCCCGCCCTGCGGCGGAACGGAGGCGACGGTGCCCTCCATGATCTTCAGAAGCGCCTGCTGCACGCCCTCGCCCGACACGTCGCGGGTGATCGAGGGGTTGTCCGACTTGCGGGTGATCTTGTCGACCTCGTCGATGTAGACGATGCCGCGCTGCGCCTTCTCCACATTGTATTCGGAGGACTGCAAGAGCTTGAGGATGATGTTCTCCACATCCTCGCCGACATAGCCCGCCTCGGTCAGCGTGGTGGCGTCCGCCATCGTGAAGGGCACGTCCAGGATGCGCGCCAGCGTCTGCGCCAGCAGCGTCTTGCCCGTGCCCGTGGGCCCGATCAGGAGGATGTTGGACTTGGCCAGTTCCACATCGGTCTTGGACGAATGCGCCAGCCGCTTGTAGTGGTTGTGCACCGCCACCGACAGCACGCGCTTGGCATGGGACTGGCCGATCACGTAGTCGTCCAGCACCTTGCAGATCTCGCGCGGCGTCGGCACCCCGTCGGCGGACTTCAGCCCCGTGGACTTCGTCTCCTCGCGGATGATGTCCATGCACAGCTCGACGCATTCGTCGCAGATGAACACGGTGGGGCCCGCGATCAACTTGCGCACCTCGTGCTGGCTCTTGCCGCAGAACGAGCAGTAGAGGGTGTTCTTGCTGTCGCCGCCCGAATTCGTCGCCATCCGTCACCTCAAGCTTTGCGGAAGTCTAGGCCAAGGCCCGGGCCGCCACAATGTCCCTTCCGCCGCAGGCGGCGCCGGGCGGCGCCGCCGCTTTTTGCGTCACATGGCCGCCCCGTCATTTGGCATCGTCGGTCTTGCCGCGCGGGGTCATCACCTCGTCGATCAGCCCCCAGGCCTTGGCCTCGTCGGCCGACATGTAGTTGTCGCGTTCCAGCGCCCGCTCCACCGAATCCAGCTCGTTGCCGGTGTGGTGGACGTAGATCTCGTTCAGGCGCCGCTTCAGCCGTTCGGTCTCGCGCGCGTGGATCAGGATGTCGGTTGCCTGGCCCTGATAGCCGCCCGAGGGCTGGTGCACCATGATGCGGCTGTTGGGCAGCGAGAAGCGCATCCCCTTTTCCCCCGCCGTCAGCAGCAAGGACCCCATCGATGCCGCCTGGCCGATGCAGACGGTCGAGACCTTGGGCTTGATGTACTGCATCGTGTCGTAGATCGACAGGCCGCTCGTCACCACGCCGCCCGGCGAGTTGATGTACATCGAGATTTCCTTGGACGGGTTCTCCGCCTCGAGGAACAGAAGCTGGGCGCAGATGATCGTCGCCATCTCGTCCTGCACGGGACCGGCGACGAAGATGATCCGCTCCTTCAGCAGGCGCGAGAAGATGTCGTAGCGGATCGACCCGCGGGCCGAGGTTTCCTCGACCGTGGGGATGATGAAGTTGGTGAAGGTCGCGACGGGGTCTCTCATGGTGACCTGCCTCATGCTCTGGGGGAAAGCGGTATCGCCTGTTCGTTGCGGGAATCTTAGTGTCGCGCTCCGGGGGGTGCAAGGGCGGGGGGTGATGGTGGGCGGCCCCGCATCGCCCCATTGCGCCTTGCGCGGCCCCGGGACCCAACATATCCTGCCCGGAAGCCCCGGAGCCACCAGATGCTGTCCGCCCGCCTGCCCCCCTTCGTCCGGGACAACTACGAATACCACGAGTGGAAGCATGCCTCGGCGATCCTGACGCAGGATTTCCCGCAGGAATGGCGCGACCTCTGCGACCTGCTGACGGCGTTCCGCCTGCGCAGGTCGTGGATCACCGTCGGCGGCGGCAACAAGTCGCGCCTGTCGGACTTCATCGACCGCTTCCTCGGCGACCGCGGCTGGCGCGAGACGCAGTTCCAGACCGCCATCGAGGTCGACGGCCGCCGGAACGATGCGCCCACGCACAAGGTCGACTGCTTCCGCAACGGCGTGGCGCTGGAGATCGAATGGAACAACAAGGACCCGTTCTTCGACCGCGATCTGAACAACTTCCGCCTGCTGTTCGACCTGCGCGCGGTCAGCGTCGGCATCATCATCACGCGGGCGGACGAGTTGCAGGACATCTTTAACCACCTCGGGCGAGGGTCCTCCTACGGCAACTCGACGACTCACATGTCGAAGCTGCTTCCCCGTATCCTTGGCGGCGGCGGCGCGGGCTGCCCGCTCTTGGTCTTCGGCATCCGCAAGTCGCTCTACCTGGAGGACGACGCATGACCACGCCTTCCGACGACCTGCTCGCCCATGTCGGCCGGACCCGGTTCCGCACCGTCCTGGCCGATCCGCCCTGGCAGTTCCAGAACCGCACCGGCAAGATGGCGCCCGAGCACAAGCGCCTGTCGCGCTATGCCACGATGACGCTCCGCGACATCTGCGACCTGCCGGTCGAGGCCATCGTCGCCGACACCGCGCACCTCTACCTCTGGGTTCCGAACGCTTTGCTGCCCGAGGGGCTCAAGGTGATGGAGCACTGGGGGTTCGGCTACAAGTCGAACATCATCTGGTACAAGGTCCGCAAGGATGGCGGGCCGGACCGGCGCGGCGTCGGCTTCTACTTCCGCAACGTGACCGAGGTGCTGCTGTTCGGCGTGCGCGGCAAGAACGCGCGCACCCTGCAGCAGGGACGGACGCAGGAAAACATCATCTCGACCAAGAAGCGGGAACACAGCCGCAAGCCCGACGAGCAGTTTGCCCTGATCGAAGGCTGCTCGCCCGGTCCGCGCCTGGAGCTTTTCGCCCGCGGACCGCGGATCGGCTGGACGGTCTGGGGCGACCAGTCCGCCGACTACGCGCCGACCTGGCCCACCTACGCCAACCATTCGCGGGCCGAGGTCATCGACCTCGCGTCGCGCAAGGCCGGCGCAGGCTGACTGCCCGGTGCCGCCGGCCGCGCCGGGACCGGACCGTCACGGGTCCGTCCCGCCCTGCCGCCCGACCTCCCCGCGCGCATGAGCGTGTCCTCGCGGCGGGCGGGCAGGTGGCCGGCGCGTTCGCGCAGGCGCATGGCGTCTTCCTCCGTCACGATCTGCAGGCGCGGGACGGAGGCGAAGCCGGGTTCGCATTGCCGGCCCGCTTCGGCGGCCTCGGCCTGCCCGGGGGTGCGCGGGCTCGGCCAGCGTCAGGACGACGCCGATGCCCGCGCGTTCACGCCCCATCGTGCACTCGAGGTTGCGGATCATGCCGCGTCCCACATTCTCCCCGGCCTTGACGCTGACGATCCCCACTCCGGCCTTGCCGAAACGGAGCCGCCCGACCGGCCCCCGGTCGGCGCCCTTCTTGCCAGGGTTCCCGGGCTGGGCGGCGATCAGCGGCAGGGCCGGTTTCGCGAACCCGTATCCCTTCCCCCGCGCTTCCGGGTCGCGGGCGCCCCGGATCTCGCGGGGGGGTGCCGAGGGCTTCGAAGGCCAGGTCCGGGGGGGGCATCGCGCGGGCGCTTCTCGATCCGGCCGATGGCGAGGCGCGTCACGTCGATCCCGATCCACCCCGCCCGAGCGTCTCCGCCGCATGCAGGGTGGTGCGGCGGGCGCAGAACGGGTCGAGCACGGTATCGCTGGGGACAGTGCGGCTCGACCCTCGCCCGCCGACGACCCGCGTTGATGCGGCGTTGAAAAGGCATCCAGGCTGCCCTTCGGCAAGCCTGGATCGGGACTCTGGCCGCATGGGAGGCCAGAAACTCGACCGACCCTAGACCCCCGTCGCCGGAACCCCCGTCCGTTCCACCGGACGCGGCGCCGTCAGGTCCTTCCAGCGGCTGAGCGCGCGGTTGACCGCGGGGCGCGCCTCGCGGGGCACGAACCGCCCGTGCCCCTCCTGCGTGCGCATCTCGCCGTCGCGGATCGCGACATGGCCGCGGGTCAGGGTAAAGCGCGGCAGGCCCTTCACGCGCCGCCCCTCGAAGACGTTGTAGTCGATCTTCGACTGCTGGCGCGCGGCGTCGATGGTCTTTTCCCTCGAAGGGTCCCAGACCACGAGGTCGGCATCCGCGCCCACCAGAACCGCGCCCTTCTTCGGGTAGCAGTTCAGGATCTTGGCGATGTTGGTCGAGGTCACGGCGACGAACTCGTTCGGCGTCAGCCGCCCTGTCCCCACGCCTTCGGTCCACAGCACCGGCATCCGGTCCTCGAGCCCCCCCGTGCCGTTGGGGATCTTGGCGAAGTTGCCCACCCCGAACCGCTTCTGCGCGGTGGTGAAGGCGCAATGGTCCGTCGCCACCACCGACAGCGAGCCCGACATCAGCCCGGCCCAGAGGCTGTCCTGATGCGCCTTGTTGCGGAAAGGGGGCGACATCACCCGGCGGGCAGCGTGGTCCCAGTCGGCGTGGAAGTATTCGGACTCATCAAGCGTCAGGTGCTGCACCAGCGGCTCGCCCCAGACCCGCTTGCCCGCCTGACGCGCGCGGCGGATCGCCTCGTGCGCCTCCTCGCAAGAGACGTGGACGACATACAGCGGCACCCCCGCCATGTCGGCGATCATGATCGCGCGGTTGGTCGCCTCGCCCTCCACCTGCGGCGGGCGGGAATAGGCGTGGGCTTCCGGCCCGGTGTTGCCCTCGGCCAGAAGCTTCGCCGTCAGCTCCGCCACCACGTCGCCGTTCTCGGCATGCACCAGCGCCAGCCCGCCGAGGTCGCCCACCCGGCGGAACGACTGGAACATCTCGTCGTCGTTCACCATCAGGGCGCCCTTGTAGGCCATGAAGTGCTTGAACGAGGTGATCCCGGCCTTGACACTGTCGGCCATGCCTTCCCAGACCTTCTCGCCCCACCATGTCACCGCCATGTGGTAGCTGTAGTCGCAGGACGCGCGGCCCGACTTGTTGTGCCACATCTGCGCCGCATCCATCAGCCCCTGCCCCTGCCCCGGCAGGATGAAGTCCACCACCATCGTCGTGCCCCCGCTGAGGGCGGCCCGTGTGCCGGATTCGAAATCGTCGGCGCTATAGGTGCCCATGAAGGGCATCTCCAGATGCGTATGCGGATCGATCCCGCCGGGCATGACGTAGCAGCCGGTCGCATCGAGCTCCGTCCCGCCGCGGAGCGCCTGCCCGATCTCGGTGATCACCCCGTTCTCCACCCGCACATCGGCCTTGTAGGTGAGATCTGCGGTGACGACGGTGCCGTTCTTGATGATGGTGGTCATGGGGTTTCTCCCGATTTGCCTTTGCGAACCTTCCCGGCGATTACGTGAACAACGGACACAAAGAGTATCCCGACCAAGATATCCTTTATCAGCCCGTCAAAAAATGAAGGCGATATACCGAGTTGGGACCAGTGGCCTTGGAGCGTAAGATGAATAAATGCTTTGTAGATCAGCCCAGCGGCTATGCCCAGCAGGACAGGCGGAAAGCTAAAGACTGCTAAAGATAGGAGCAACGCAATAACTATGAAGGGTGGATTCACTAAAGTGGCTGCACCACTCCCGAGAAGAATCGCTACCAAGCGGGAATCTACAAAAAACAGAATGGCCAAGACAGCCGGAATGCCAAGTAAGATCCAAACCGAATACTTGATTGGATAGGATTTCATCGATCACCTTTAATGAAGCCAAGGACCAAACTCACCCCACCACCTCCGCCACCTCAAGCACAGCGTGCAGCAGCACATCCGTCCCTGCCGCCGCCCATTCCGGGCTGATCTCCTCCGCCTCGTTGTGCGACAGGCCGCCCACGCAGGGGCACATGATCATCACCGTCGGCGCGACGCGGTTGATCCAGCAGGCGTCGTGACCGGCACCGCTGACGATGTCCATGTGGGAGTAGCCCAGCTTTTCCGCCGCTTGGCGGACGATCTTCACGAGGCCGGGGTCGAAGGTCACGGGGTCGAAGTGGCCCACATCCTCGATCTCGCAGCCAAGCCCCAACTCCTTCGCCACCGCATGGGCGGCGCGGATGACCTCGGCCTTCATCGCGTCCAGCTTGGCCTGTTCGGGGGACCGGATATCCACCGTGAACACGACCTTCCCCGGGATCACGTTGCGGCTATTGGGAAAAACCTTCACCTGCCCCACCGCGCCCACGGCGTTCGGCTGGTGGCTCATCGCGATCTGGTGGACGCGTTCGGTGATCCGCGCCATCCCGAGGCCCGCGTTGACCCTCATGTTCATCGGGGTTGAGCCGGTGTGGGCGTCCTTCCCCGTCAGCGTGATCTCCAGCCACCACAGGCCCTGGCCATGCGTCACCACGCCGATCGACTTGCCCTCGGCCTCCAGGATCGGGCCCTGTTCGATGTGCAGCTCCAGCATCGCATGCATCTTCCGCGCGCCGACCTTCTCGGGCCCTTCCCAGCCGATGCGGCGCAACTCCTCGCCAAAGACCTTGCCGTCGAGGTCCGTCCGCCCCTTGGCGTAGGCCTCGGTATGGATGCCCGCGAAGACGCCGCTGGCGAGCATCGCGGGGGCAAAGCGCGCGCCTTCCTCGTTCGTCCAGTTCGCCACCGCCACCGGGTGGCGGGTCTTCACCCCGGCGTCGTTCATCGCCCGCACCACCTCCAGCGCGCCCAGCACGCCGAGCACGCCGTCATACTTGCCCCCCGTGGGCTGGGTGTCGAGGTGCGACCCCATGTAGACCGGCAGCGCGTCGGGGTCCGTTCCCGGCCGCACCGCGAACATCGAGCCCATGCTGTCCACACCCACCGTCATCCCCGCCGCCTCGCACCAGGCCTTGAACAGGTGGCGGCCCTCGCTGTCGGCATCCGTCAGCGTCTGGCGGTTGTTGCCGCCGGCGATGCCGGGGCCGATGCGGGCCATCTCCATCAGGCTGTCCCACAGCCGCGCGGGGTCGATGCGCAGGTTGGCACCCGGTGCGGGCATCGGCGATCTCCCTGTCCTGACGGGGTCTTGCGCCCCTTGAAACGGCGGCGAATCCGCCCCGCGACCGCGCGGTTCCTGACCGACCGGTCAAATCGAGGCGACCACAGGGGCGGCGGGGGGTCAAGGGGAAAGCCCCCCAAAACCCCCTTGCCGCCGCGCCAGGGCAGGGTTCAGCGGCAGGTTGCGAACATGCTTGGCGGATGCGGCGGGCCTTGCTAGTCTTCGCTTCCCAGCCGACGCTTCCTCCCAACCCGCGACACCCTTTTCCGGCGATGCGCCATACCCTTCCCCTCGCGCCGCAGTTCTACGTGACGGCCCCGCAACCCTGCCCGTATCTCGACGGGCGGATGGAGCGTAAGCTGTTCACCGCGCTGCAGGGGGAACACGCGCAGAAACTGAACGACACGCTGTCCAAGCAGGGCTTCCGCCGCAGCCAGAACGTCCTGTATCGCCCGTCCTGCGCGGAATGCTCGGCCTGCCTGTCGGCGCGCGTCCGGGTGGCAGACTTCGCCCCCTCGCGCACGCAGCGCCGCCTGATCCGGCGCAACGCCGACCTCGCCCGCACCCCCACCAGCCCCTGGGCGACCGAGGACCAGTTCGCCTTGTTCCGCACCTACCTCGACCAGCGCCACGCGCAGGGCGGGATGGCCGACATGGACATCTTCGAATTCGCCGCGATGATCGAGGAAACCCCGATCCGGTCGCGCGTGGTGGAATACCGCCGCAACGACCTTGCCGACCGTCCGCTGACCGCGGTCTGCCTGACCGATGTCTTCGACGACGGGCTGAGCATGGTCTATTCCTTCTACGACCCGCGCGAGGCCGCGCGGTCGCTGGGCACCTACCTGATCCTCGACCATGTGGCGCTGGCGCGCGAGGCGGGGCTGCCCTACGTCTACCTGGGCTACTGGGTGCCGGGCAGCCGGAAGATGGGCTACAAGGCGGGCTTTTCGGCGGTCGAGATCTACAAGGGCGGGCGCTGGCAGGACATCGGCGACCCCGCCGCGCACCGGGCCGAACTGCATCCGCTGTCGGTCGACCCCATCGCCGAACAGGTCGCCCGCATCAGCCTGCCCGACGGCCGCGGCCCCCGCGACCCGGCCCGCAGCCCTGGCTGATGGCGCTGTCCTCCGCGCGGCTGGCGACCGTGGCGCTGGTCGTGCCCGACCAGGATGCGGCTTTGGACTTCTACGTCGGGCGGCTGGGGTTCCGGCTGCTGGCCGATCAGGACCGGGGCGACAGGCGCTGGATCGTCGTGGCCCCGCCCGGCGGCGGGGCGGCGTTGCTTCTGGCGCGCGCGGCCACGTCCGAACAGGCCGCGGCGATCGGGCGGCAGGCGGGCGGGCGGGTTGCGTTCTTCCTGCAGACCTCCGACTTCGCCGCCGACCACGCCGCGATGCTGGCCGCGGGCGTGGCGTTCGAGGAGGCCCCGCGGCACGAGCCCTACGGCACCGTCGCCGTCTGGCGCGACCCCTTCGGCAACCGCTGGGACCTGCTGGAACCGCGGTCGCCCGGATGACGGCGCGCGACCGGCAGGCCGCTTGCCTTGCGCCCGGGACCCGGCTATCCCCGCGCGCATCACCCGGGGGCCTGCGCGCATGATCGTCCTGACTGCCATCATTTTCGGCGCCGTTCTGGGCGCGCTGACCGCGCGGCGTCGGGGGGGGCGGAGGCTCGACATGCTGCAGTACGGGGCAGGTTACGGCATCGCGTTCGGCCTTCTGGGGATGATCGCGACGGTGGTGCTGTCGCGGCTGGCCTGACCGCCGGAAAGGCGGCAGAACGCATGTTCGACCGCTTCTTCCTGATCCTGCGGCAGACCGGCGTGCCGGTGTCGCCGGGCGAATACCTGACATTCCTGGATGCGCTGTCGCGGCATCCGGTGACCTGGGACACGACCGGGTTCTACCACCTCGCCCGCGCCGCGATGGTCAAGGACGAGCGCCACTACGACCGTTTCGACCGCGCCTTCGCCACGGCGTTCCGGGGCATCGAGAGCATCACCCCCGAAGCGCTGGCCGCGGCCCTGGACCTGCCCGCCGACTGGCTGGAGAAGCTGGCGGAAAAGCACCTGACGCCGGCGGAGCGCGAGGCGCTGGCCCGCGCGGGCGGGCTCGGGGCACTGATCGAGACGCTGCGGCAGCGGCTGGCGGAACAGGCGGGCCGCCACCAGGGCGGATCGACGTGGATCGGCACCGCGGGCACCTCGCCCTTCGGCGCCTGGGGCGCCAACCCCGAAGGCGTGCGCATCGGCCAGGACGAAAGCCGCCACCAGCGCGCCGCCAAGGTCTGGGACCGGCGCGCATTCCGCAACCTCGACGACGGGCTGGAGCTTGGCACCCGCAACCTCAAGGTCGCGCTGCGCCGCCTGCGCCGCTGGGCACGCGAGGGGGCGGCGGACGAGCTCGACCTCGACGGCACGATCCGTGCCACCGCCGAACAGGGCTGGCTGGACGTGCAGACCCGGCCGGAACGGCGCAACGCGGCCCGCGTCCTGCTGTTTCTCGACGCGGGCGGCTCGATGGACCCGCATGTGCAGGTGGTGGAGCAGCTGTTCTCCGCCGCGCGGGCGGAGTTCCGGCATCTGGAGCCCTGGTATTTCCACAACTGCCTTTACGAAGGCGTCTGGCGCGACAACCGCCGCCGCCGCGAGGCACAGACCCCCACCTGGGACCTGCTGCGCAGCCGCGGCCCGGCCTGGACCGCGATCTTCCTGGGCGATGCTACGATGAGCCCCTGGGAAATCACCGCCCCCGGCGGCGCGGGCGAGCACTGGAACGACGAGGCGGGCCAGGTCTGGCTGTCGCGCGCCTTCGCGCAGTGGCCGCGGCACCTGTGGATCAACCCGGTGCCGGAAAGGTTCTGGGACGGCACGCCCTCGATCGGGCTGATCCGCGGCATGGTGGGCGAGCGCATGGTGCCGATGACGCCCGAGGGCATCGCGCGGGGGATCAAGCTGCTGCGCTAGCCCTGCGGGCTTGCGCGGGCGCCCCGCGCCGGGGCAGTGTTGCCCGCGGGAGGCCCGCGCATGTCCGCCACGATCCTGAACCTCGACCCCGCGCTCTATGTCCGGCCCGAGACGCTGGCGCAGGAGCGTGCGCGCATCTTCCTGCGGACCTGGGCCTTCCTCGGGCCCGCGTCTGCGGTCACCGAACCCGGGGCCTACCTTGCCGCGGAAATCGCCGGCCTGCCGGTCGTGGCGCTGCGCGGGCGGGACGGGGTGCTCAGGGGCTTCCGCAACGTCTGCCGTCACCGCGGCGCGCGCCTGCTGGCCTCGGGCGAGGGCACCTGCGGCCTGGTCGTCTGCCCCTACCACAAGTGGAGCTACGACCACACCGGCCGCCTGGTGCAGGCGCCCTGGTGGGGCAACGACCCCGCCATCGTGCCCGAGGACTGGCCGCTGACCCCGATCCACCTGGCCACCTGGCGCGGCCTTCTCTTCGCCGCGGTGGACCCCGAAACCGCGCTGGAGGACCAGCTCGGCGACCTGCCCGCGATGCTGGAGCGCGAACCGCTGGAAACCTACGCGGCCACCGACGCCGCGACCGTCAGCTTCGACGCCAACTGGAAGATCTACACCGACAATTTCGTCGAAGGCTACCACATCCCCGGCACCCATCCCGCGTTCCACGCCGCCATCGACTTCGAGCGGTTCCAGACCACCGCCCACCGCGGCGTGGTGCGGATGACGGCGCCGCCGCGCGAGGGGCTGTTCTACCGCGGCACCTGGCTGTGGATCTGGCCCAACATGACGCTGTCGCTGTTCGACGGCGGCATGAACGTCAGCCGGATCGACCCCGTGGCGGTGGACCGCACCGACCAGCACTACCGCTTCTTCTTCGCCGACACCTCGGCGGGGGCGGCGGCGGCGCGGGCGCGGTCGGTCGAGGGCACGCTGTCGGTGGTGCGCGAGGATATCGGCATCTGCGCCGACACCCAGCGCATCTATGCCGCGGGCGGCTATGCCGCGGGGCCGCTGTCGGGGCGGCACGAAAGGGGCGTGGCCTATTTCCAGGCGCGGCTGGCGGCCGCACTCGGCTGACTTGGCAGCGGCCGGACGGCGACCCATATCCCGGGCATGACCGCGATCCTGATCCCCGTCCTTTTGTTTGCCGTCTTCACGCTCGGCAACCTCTGGCTGTCGCTGCTGCGCACGCGGGCGATGCTGGACCGGAACTCCGCCCCGCTGCGCGACCCCGTGCTGGCCGACCTGACCGACCGGCTGGCGGCGGCGCAGGGGGTGGCGCGGCTGACCGTGCATGTCTTCGAGGTGCCGGGCGTCAACGGCCTGGCCGCACCCGACGGGCGCATCTTCATCACCCGCGGCTTCCTCGACCGCTACCGTGCGGGCGCGGTCACGGCCGGAGAGATGGCCTCGGTCATCGCGCATGAACTGGGCCACGTGGCGCTCGGCCACCTCAGGCGGCGGATGATCGACATGACCGGGCAGAACGCCGTGGCGCTGGCGCTGGCGACGCTTCTCGCGCGGTTCATCCCCGGCGTGGGCTGGATCGTCGCGCAAGGGGTGACCGCCGCGCTGGCCGCGGGCCTGTCGCGGCGGGCCGAGCACGAGGCGGATGCCTATGCCTCGGCCCTGCTGGTCAAGGCCGGGATCGGCACGGCGCCGCAGAAGTCGCTGTTCCGCAAGCTGGGCGCGCTGACCGGCGGGGCCGGCGAAGGCATCCCGGACTGGCTGCGCAGCCACCCCCACAGCGACGAGCGCATCGCCCGGATCGAGGCACGCGAGGCGCGCTGGGGTCTGGCCTAGGTGTGAACTCTCAGGAGGTTGTTCATCCGGAACGGGGTTAGGCTGCAATCG
>CAZCPY010000046.1:0-21896 GCA_964499865.1 uncultured Rhodobacterales bacterium
GCACGGCCGCTGCTGGGCGCGCGACATCCAGCCCGCGGTGATCGAGACGGTGACCGAACAGGTGCAGGTGAACCCCGAGCGGCAGGCCGGAGACGGCACGGTGACGGCGCCCGCCAGTTTCCGCAGCGAGACGCGGCAGAAGATCGTCCGCGACCGGGCCGAAGTCTGGTTCCGCACACCCTGCCCGCTGGACCTGACGGTGGCCTTCGTCGCCACCCTGCAGCGCGCGCTGAAGGCGCGGGGGCTGTATCTGGCGCCGGTCACGGGCGAGATCGACGCGGCCACGCGCGCCGCCGTCCGCGCCTGGCAAAGGCCGCGCGGGCTGGACAGCGACACGCTGGCGCTGGCCAGCGCGCAGGCGCTGGGGATCGTGGCGGCGGACCTCGCGGGGCCCTGAGGCGCAGTCCGGGGGTCGCGCAGCCGGTTTCTTGTAAAGAAACCGGACCGGAAACTTGACAAGTTTCCGGTGCGGAGTTTTCACAAAACTCCGCCCGGGCCGCGTGCCGCGGCCCGGGTCCGACTCCGGCGCCGCCGGTGTCAGAAATTCACCCGGTCGCCGCCCTTCAGCGCCAGCATCGCGCGCGCCTCGTCCGGCGTCGCGATCTCGCAGCCCAGGTCCTCGACGATGCGGCGGATCTTGGCGACCTGTTCGGCGTTGCTGGCGGCCAGCCGCCCGCGGCCGATGTGCAGGCTGTCCTCCAGCCCCACGCGCAGGTGGCCGCCCATCGTGGCCGCCGTGGTCGCCAGCCCCATCTGCGCCGCCCCCGCCCCCAGCACCGACCAGCGGTAGTCTTCGCCGAACAGCCGGTCGGCGGTGCGCTTCAGGAAGACGAGGTTTTCCACCTCCGGCCCGATGCCGCCCAGGATACCCAGGACGAACTGCAGGAAGACGGGCGCCCGGAACATCCCCTGATCCATGCAGAAGCGCAGGTTGTAGAGGTGGCCCGTGTCGTAGATCTCGTGTTCGAAGCGGATGCCGTGCGGCGCCAGCGTCTGCGCGACAAGGGCGATGTCGCGGAAGGTGTTGCGGAAGATGTAGGCGTCGGAATTGGCGACATAGTCGCGTTCCCAGTCGAATTTCCAGTCGCTGTAGCGCGACGCCAGCGGGTGGAAGGCGAAGTTCATCGAGCCCATGTTCAGGCTGCACATCTCGGGCGAAAAGCGCAGCGCGGGGGCGATGCGGGCCTCGATCGTGGTGGTCAGGCTGCCACCGGTCGAGATGTTGATGACCGCGTCGGTCGCCTGGCGGATGCGCGGCAGGAAGGCCGCGAAATGGTCGGGGTCGATCGACACGCCGCCGTCCTCGGGCCTGCGCGCGTGCAGGTGAAGGATCGCCGCACCCGCCTCGGCCGCGGCCACCGCCTGGGCGGCGATGTCCTCGGGCCGGTAGGGCAGCGCGTCCGACATCGTGGGCGTGTGGATCGCCCCGGTGATGGCGCAGGTGATGATCGTCTTGCGGCGCGGGGCCATGGGTTACCTCCGGGGGGGTTCGGTCAGGCCGGTGACGCGCCAGGACAGCGGGAAAAGCTCGGCCCCCGTGCGGGCCCGGATCAGGCCCCACAGGCCCGAGGGCGCCTTGAGCATCACCGCAATCGCCACGACCCCCAGCGCGATGAGATAGATCGTGCCCAGGTCCGCCATCGTCTCGCGCAGGGCGAAGAAGATCAGGGTGCCGATGATCGGGCCTTCCAGCGTGCCGATGCCGCCGATCACCACGATGAAGATGACGAAAGCCGTCCAGTCGTTGGTGGAAAAGGCCGCGTCGGGCGAGATGCGCAGCTTCTGCAGGAAGATCAGCGCGCCCGCCAGCGTGGTCAGCCCGCCCACGGCGACATAGGTCAGCAGCCTGGTGCGCCAGACGTCGATGCCCAGCGACCGCGCCGCCAGCTCGTTGTCGCGGATCGCCGTCAGGGCGGTGCCGTGGCGCGACCGCAAGAGAAGGACCGCCGCGCCCAGGACCAGCGCGAAGGTCGCCAGCGCCAGCCAGTAGGCGATGGCCTCGCGCGTCTCGCGCCCCTCGGCCATGCCGCGCACGACCGCGGCCGGAAGCGAGGCGCCCGACCCGCCGCCGAGGGCGGGCACCTGTGCCGCGACCAGACGGAAGACCTCGGCGATCACCCAGGTGCCGATGGCGAAGTAGGCCCCCCGCAGGCGGAAGATCAGCGCCGCGACCGGGGCCGCCACCAGCGCGCCGACGGCCACGGTGATGGGCAGCGCGGCGTAGACCGGCAGGCCCAGAAGGATCGTCAGCGCAAACAGCAGGTAGCCGCCCAGCCCCACATAGGCCTGCTGGCCCACCGACACGAGCCCCGCATAGCCCGCGAGCAGGTTCCACAGTGTCGCGAGCGACATGTACAGCAGCATCTCGCCGATCAGCCGCAGGTCGGCCCGGCCCGCCCACCACGGCGCCGCGGCCAGTGCCGGCAGCAGGACGAGGCCCGCCACCATGGCGGCGCGCGACAGGCGCGAGGACCGGGTGACCTGCATCGGCCTAGCCCTCCATGCGCGGGAACAGGCCGCGCGGCCGGACGGCGAGGATCAGCAGGAACACCAGATGCCCGGCCAGAAGCTGGAACCCGGGGTGGATCTGCCCCCCCACCGCCTGCGCCACGCCCAGGATCACCCCGCCCGCCAGCGTGCCCCACAGGTTGCCGAGGCCGCCGATGATCACCGCCTCGAAGCCGAAGATCAGCCGCGACCCGCCGATGGCGGGGTCGAAGGAGGTGCGGATGCCGAGGAAGATGCCCGCGACCGCCGTCACCGCCAGCGACAGCGCCATCGCCAGCCCGAAGATGTGCGACCGGTTCAGCCCCATCAGCTGCGCCACGTCCTGCCGGTCGGAGGTGGCGCGGAAGGCGCGGCCGAGCGCGGTGCGGTAGAACATCCATTGCAGGGCGCCGATGACCGCCAAGGCGGTCGCGAACATCAGCACCGGCAGCACCCCCACCGTCAGACCGCCTGCCGACAGGCTGGCGGTTTCCAGCGTGCCCGCCTGCAGCTTCTGCGGATCGGCGGTGAAGCCGATCAGCAGGCCGTTCTGCAGGATCACCGACAGCCCGAAGGTCACCAGCAGGGGCGGCAGGATGTCGTCGCCCATCGTGCGGTTCAGGATGCCGCGCTGCAGGACGTAGCCCAGCCCCGCCATCGCCGGCACAACCACCGCAAGCGCCAGCAGCGGATGCACCCCCGTCCCCGCGGTGACCACGAGGCCCATGTAGGCCGCCAGCACGATCAGGTCGCCATGCGCGATGTTGACCAGCCGCATCACCCCGAAGATCAGGCTCAGCCCCGCCGCGAACAGCGCGTAAAGCCCCCCCAGAAGCGTGCCCTGCAGAACCGCGTTGACCCATTCCATGCCCGTCACACCCCGAAATAGGCACGCGAGATGGCCTCGCGCGTGACCTCGGCCGACAGGCCTTCCAGCGAGACGCGCCCCTCCTGCAGGCAGTAGACGCGGCGGGTCACGCTCAGCGCCCTGGCGATGTCCTGCTCCACCACCACCGCCGCCATCCCCTGCCCCACGATGCCCGGAAGCGCCGCGTAGATCTGCTTGATGACCACCGGAGCAAGGCCCAAGGAGATCTCGTCCATCATGACGAGTTCGGGATTGGACATCAGCGCCCGCCCGATCGCCACCATCTGCTGCTGCCCGCCGGAGAGGGACGTCGAGGGCTGGGCGCGGCGGTCCTTCAGGACCGGGAACAGGCGATACACCGCCTCCAGCGACCATGGCCCGGGGCGGCGCAACTGGCCGCCGATGATCAGGTTTTCCTCGACCGACAGCGAGGGGAACAGAAGCCGCCCCTCGGGCACCAGCGCGATGCCGAGCGCCGCCACCTGGTCGGCGCGCAGCGCGCCGATGGCGCGGCCCTTCCAGCGGATGGCGTCGGGGCGGTTGCGGATCAGGCCCGCGACCGACCGCATCAGCGTGGTCTTGCCCGCGCCGTTGGCGCCGATCATCGCCACCACCTCGCCGGGCGCCACATCGGCGGTCACGCCGTAGAGCGCCTGGAACAGGCCGTAATGCGCGTCCAGCCGGTCGAGCGACAGAAGCGCGTCAGCCATCGGCCTCGATCCCCAGGTAGATTTCGCGCACCTCGCGGCTGTCCATGATCGCCTGCGGCGGCCCCTCGGCGATCTTGCGGCCGAAGTCGATCACGATCAGCCGGTCCACCACCGCCAGCAGCGCATGCACCACATGCTCGATCCAGACGATGGTGACGCCGGTCTGCCGCAGGTCGCGGATGGTGCCCACGAGCGCCGTGCACTCCGCCTCGGTCAGCCCGCCCGCGATCTCGTCCAGCAGCAGGAGCTGCGGCCGCGCGCACATCGCGCGGGCCAGTTCCAGCCGCTTGCGGTCCAGCAGCGTCAGCCTGCCCGCGACCACATTCGCCTTGGGCAGCAGGCCCGTGCGGCCCAGCACGTCAAGGCAGGTCGCCGCCGCCTGCGCCCCCGCCTCGCCCGCGCCCTGCGTCGCGGCGACCAGGCAGTTCTCGAACACCGTCATGCCGCCGAAGGGCTGCGGCACCTGAAAGCTGCGCGCGATGCCTGCGCGGCAGCGGCGGGCGGCGGGCCAGGCGGTCACGTCCCGGCCCGCGAACCGGATGCGGCCCGCGTCGGGGGTCAGCGTGCCGGTGATCAGGTTGAACATCGAGGTCTTGCCCGCGCCGTTCGGCCCGATCACCCCCACCGCTTCGCCCAGGTCCAGCGACCATGACTGCGCATCGGCCACCACGATGGCGCCGAAGGCCTTGGACACGCCCTCCATCCGCAGCAGTTCCGCCATCGTCCCCCCCCCTGATCGTCCCGGGGCCCGCAGGCGGGCCCCGGGTTCTGCCGGTCAGGCCAGCAGCATCAGCTCTCCGCCCACCGGAATCTCCGGCGCCTGCGGGTTGTGGGTGATGACGAGGTCGAGCGCGTCGCCCGCCTTCTGCCACTGCCCGGCCACCAGCGGCGTCTTGGACACGTTCTTGACCGGCCCCTTTGACCAGTCGATGGTGCCCACCATGGTGGCGAGCGAGGTGCCACGGATCGCCGCCACGATGGCCGCGGGGTCCTCGAGGTCAGCCGACCGGCGGATCACGTCGGCCACCACCTCGAACAGCGCGTGGCGGAAGCCGATGGGCTGCGTCCAGGGCCGCCCGGTCGCGCCGGTGTAGCCGTCGGCCAGAGCGCGGGCGGACTCGCCCGTCAGCGACGAGGCGAAGGGGTGGTTGGGCGACCACCAGATTTCCGACGACAGGCCGACGCCCCGGTCGCCCAGGCCCGCGACGGCCGAGGGGAACAGCAGCGCCTTGCCGATGGTCACGATCTTGGGCGCAAAGCCCTGCTGGCCCGCCTGCGCCCAGAAGGTGCCGAAGTCCGGCGGGATCATCACGCCGGTGACGATCTCGGCGCCGGCGTCCTTGAAGGCGCCGATGTAGGCGGAAAAGTCGTTCGACATCGGCTCGTAGCGGCCCGGGTCGGTCAGCGCGAAACCCTGCGCCGCCAGCGGCCCGGGAAAGCCCACGTTGGGGTCGCCCCAGGCGTTGCCGTCGGCATCGTTGGGGAACAGCCCGCCCACCGTCCTGGCCACCCCGTCGCGCGTCCACAGCGCGGTGAAGTTGGCGATCACGTCCTCCAGCCCCCAGAAGAAGTGGAAGGTGTACTCGAACCCCGTCGCCGGATCGCCGCCGCGGCCGAAGAAGTAGGGCTGCCAGGGGCAGTCGGTGGTGATGCAGGGAACGCCGTTGATCTCGGCCTGGTCCGAGATCGGGTTGGTGGTGTCGGGCGTGGCGGCACCGGTCAGGATGTCGACCTCGTCTTCCAGGATCAGCTGGCTTGCGACCTCGGCGGCGCGGTTGGGGTTCGACTGGCTGTCGCGCAGCAGGATCTCGACGCCCCAGGTCTTGCCGTTGCTTTCGATGCCGCCCGCGAAGGCCTTGTTGATGCCGTCGATGATGTACTGGTCGGCCTCGGCAAAGCCCGCCAGCGGGCCGGTCGAGGGGCTGACATAGCCGATCCTGATGACCGGGGTCTGCGCATAGGCGCGGGTCGACCGCAGGATCGCGGGTGCGGCCAGGATCGAGGTCGCGCCGGTCAGGAACCGGCGGCGGCTGGTGGCGTGGGTCATTGGTCTTTCCTCCCCTTCGGTGATGGTCGCCGGGCCTGGGGCCCGGTCTGTTGGTTCGCAGTCTGTTGCTTTCACGTCTGTCGGCTCAGTGTCTCCAGCGCCAGAAGGTGGCGCGCGACACCCTCCCGCACCGCCTGCGCGGCCTCCGGTGTCCAGGCGCGGAAACCCCGGCCCGCCTTCATCCCCAGCCGCCCTTCGGCCACCAGCGCCTCCAGCAGGGGCGACGGTCCGGGCCGCGCGTCGAGGTCGGCCAGCACGGTGCGGTGGATGTCGAGCGTCAGGTCGGTGCCCACCAGGTCGGCATTCTCCAAGGGCCCCAGCACCGCCAGGCGGCGGCCGAAGCTCGACTTGACCACCGTATCGACGGCCTCGGCATCGCAGATGCCATGCTCCACCAGGCTGATCGCCTCGCGCCACAGCGCATGCTGCAACCGGTTGCCGATGAAGCCCGGCACGTCGCGTTCCACCCGCACCGGCGTCTTGCCGGCATCGGCCAGCAGCGCCGTCACGCGGTCCATCGCGGCCGCGGTCGTGTCGGCGGTGCGGATCACCTCGACCAGCGGGATCATGTGGGGCGGGTTCCACCAGTGGGTGCCGAGCGCCCGCGTCCGGTCGCGCAGGCCCGACATGATCGCGGTGATCGGCAGGACCGAGGTGTTGGAGGCCAGGATCGCCCCCGCAGGCGCCGCCGCCTCGATCTCGGCGAACAGCGCCTGCTTCAGCGCCAGCTTTTCCGGCGCGGCCTCGACCACCACCTCGGCATCATGGACCGCCGCGGAGATCTCCGGCGCGGTCGCGATGCTGGCCAGCGTGGCGGCGGTGTCCGCCGCGGCGCCCATCAGCCGCAGGCTGTCGGCGACGCGGGCGTGCAGCGCCGCCAGCGCCGCGGGCACGGGGTCGGTGACGGTGACGGCGTGGCCTGCCCGGGCGAAGGTCAGGGCGATGCCGTGGCCCATCAGGCCCGCCCCCACGACGGCGATGCGGATGCGCTCCATCCCCCTATCCCGCCGTATAGCCGCCATCGGCGTAAAGCACGTGGCCGGTGTAGAAATCCGACGCCCCGGATGCCAGGAACAGCAGCGGTCCGGCAAGATCCTCGGGCTCGCCCAACCGGCCCTTCGGCACGCGGGCGAGGAACCCCGCCCGCACCGCGCGGGCGTTGTCGTCGTCGGCGAACATCCAGGCCGTCAGCGGCGACCGGAAGACGGTCGGCGCGATGGCGTTCACGGTGATGCCGGTGGGGCCAAGCTCGCAGCCGAGCGCCCGCGTGATCCCGTCGACCGCGGCCTTGGACGCGCAGTAGGCGGTGTAGCCCGCCGGATGGCCCAGCAGGCCGCGGGCAGAGGAGACGAAGACGATCTTGCCGCCCCCCCCTTGCGCCTTCATCTGCACGGTCGCGGCGCGCGCGATCAGCCAGCTTTGCGTGACATTGGCGTCCATCACCTCGGCAAAGGTCTCGGGCGCCATGGCGTCGATCTTCGCCACCCGGTTGATGCCGGACGCGACGACGAGGATATCGAGCCGCCCGAAGGCCCGGACCGCCTGCGCCACCAGCGCGTCGCAGGCCTGCGGACTGTCGGGGCGCAGGTTGGCTTCCGCCACCTCGGCGCCGCCGTTGCGGCATGTGCTGGCGATCTCGGCCAGTTCGGCGCTGCGGCCCGCCGCCAGCACCAGCCTTGCCCCGGCCCCGCCCAGCACACGCGCCGCCACGGTGCCGAAGGCGCCCGTGGCGCCGGTGACCAGCGCCACCTTGCCGCGGATATCGAACAGATGTGCGGGATCGGGCAGCGTCATGCGGGCATCCCCTGCCGGTTACCGACCGTCCGTTCGGCCATCCGGCTCATGGCGCGGCCCCCGGCGGGTAGGGCATGACCACGACCATGCGGCAGACGTGGTTCGACCGGTTGACGATCTCGCGCAGCTCTCCCGGCGCAAGGGTGCAGCTGTCCATCGGGCCCAGCACCACCTCCTGCCCGCCCGCGATCACCGTCATCTCGCCGTCGAGCACGAGGTAGACCTTCTCGAAGGGCGTGGCGTCGGGCCCCGCGCCGCCGCCGGGCAGGAACTGCGACAGGCCCATCCACTGGTTGCGCGGACCGCCCTCGGCAAAGCCCTGCAGCCGCAGGCCGACCACGCCGCGGTGGTTGGGTGCGTCGTAGGGGCGCGCCTGGGCAAAGCGGGTGACCTGCATCAGAAGGCCGCTCCGCGCTCGATCCGGTAGCCGCCGGTCCTGTCGATCATCGCCACCAGCCGGATGATGCAGCCGTCGCCGCGGTCCCAGTTCCAGGGGAAGAAGGCGAAGGTGCAGCGCTTGCCGGTCACCGCGTCGAGGTCGCCGCCGACGTTCTCGATGCCCAGGATGCCCGCCTTGAACAGGATGTTGTGCACCGGTTCCCACTCCGGGAAGTCGTCCTTCCAGTCGCGCCCGCCGGACCAGTCGAAGTATTCCTTCTCCAGATGCGGCAGCAGGGGCCCGTTGCGCTGCGGGCCGATCGCGGTGGCCAGCGGGTGGTCGTTGGCCTGGGTGTCATGGCCCACGACCTTGACCCCCTTCTCGACCAGCCAGTGCCCGGCCGAGGGCACGAAGCCCGGGCAGTAGGCGAAGTAGTCGCCATCCTCGTAGCGCTTGTGCCAGCCGGTGTTCAGGATCAGCACGTCGCCCTTGCGGATCGCGTGGCCGCAGGCGCGTTCGAGGTCATCGCCGGTGATCGGCTCCCACATCTTCTTGGGCAGCGACACGACAAGGCCGGTGCCGAAGAAATGCGGCAGCGGCACCTCGTCGATGAAGGGCGTGCCCTGCACCACATGGGCGGGGGCGTCGATGTGGGTGGTGGCGTGCATCGTCGTGGTGATGCGCTGCGACAGCACGCCCGACTTGGCCATGTAGTGGATGCGCTCGATGCGCACGTCCTGGAAGTACGGCCAGTTCGGGTGCTGGAAGCCGAAGCGGTGGCTGAGGTTGTAGAACTCCAGCCCCATGCTGTTGTCGAGGTTGCCCTCGAATTCGATGCCGCGAACCTTGACCATGCCGGACTCTCCCCCTGTCTGTCCCGCATGATGATGCACATGACCCGTATTGCGGTCAACGGCCTTGCGCGCTAGCCTGTCCCCGGCAAGGCGGAGAAGGCGATGGACGGCGCAGAAGACCCCGGGCGGGGCGGCATCCAGGTGATCGCGCGGGCGGCGGCGGTGCTGCGCGCGCTCAAGGACCAGCCGGGGGGCCTGAGCCTGGCGCAGATCGCCGCGGCGGTCGGCCTGCCGCGGTCCACCGTGCAGCGCATCGTGCAGGCGCTGGCCGAGGAACGGCTGCTGATCGCCGCGGGCACCAGCGGCGTGCGGCTGGGGCCCGAGCTTCTGGCGCTGGCGGGGGCAGCGCAGGACAGCGCCGTCGACCGCTGCCGCCCGGTGCTGCAGCGGCTGGCCGACACCACGGGCGAGACGGTGGACCTGTCGATCCTGCGCGGCGGGCGGATGATCTTCCTCGACCAGGTGCCCGGGCGGCACCGGCTGCGCGCGGCCTCGGCCGTGGGCGAGGTGTTTCCGCTGGCGACCACCGCCAACGGCCGCGCCTGCCTCGCGCGCCTGCCCGAGGCCGAGGCCCGCCGTCTGGTGCAGGCCGAGGGTGCCGACTGGGCTGCGGTGCAGCCCCGGCTTGCCGCCATCGGTGCCGGTGCCCTGGCCGAGGATGCGGAAGACCACACCCCCGGCATCGCCGCGCTGGGGTTCGCCTTCGCCGACCTGGGCGGCAGCCTGCACGCGATCTCCGTCCCCGTCCCCGCCGCCCGCTGGGGCGCGGTGCGCGCAACGGTCGCCGCGGCGCTGGCGGCCGCGCGGGCCGACATCGCGCGAATCTACGGCTGAGGCGGCCGTCACGGCGCCAGCCCCAGGATCGCGCGGGCCTCGGCGGGCGTGGCCACGGGCCGGGCGTGGCGGTCGCAGATCTTCACCACCCGGCGCACGAGGGCCGCGTTCGACGGCGCAAGCGTGGTGCGGTCCAGCCGCACGTTGTCCTCCAGACCCGTGCGCGCATGCCCGCCCGCCGCCACGCACCATTCGTTCAGCACGATCTGCGCAGGCCCGATCCCCGCCGCGCACCATTCCGACCCCGGCAGCAGGCGCTCCACGCTGCGGATGTAGTAGTCGAAGACGTCGCGGTCGGCGGGCATGGCGTTCCTAACTCCCATCACGAACTGCACATAGGCCGGCGCCTTCAGCCGCCCGTCGCGCTGCATCGCCGCCGCCTGGTGGATGTGGGACAGGTCGAAGCACTCGATCTCGGGCTTCACCCCATGGGCCAGCATCTCGCTCGCCAGCCAGTCCACCAGATCGGGCGGATTCTCGTAGACGCGGGTGGGAAAGTTGTTCGACCCCACCGACAGGCTGGCCATCTCGGGCCGCAGGGGCAGCATCTCCCCGCGCGCGCGCCCTGCCCCCGACCGCCCGCCGGTGGACAGCTGCACGATCATCCCCGGGCAATGCGCGCGCACGCCTTCCATCAGGCGGGCGAAGCGCTCCGGGTCGGACGAGGGCGACCCGTCGTCATTGCGCACATGCGCATGCAGGATCGCGGCCCCGGCCTCGAAGGCCTCGTGCGTCGATTCCACCTGTTCGGCCACGCTGATCGGCACCGCGGGGTTGTCCGACTTCTGCGGCAGCGATCCGGTGATGGCCACGCAGATGATGCAGGGCTTCATGGCTGCGGGCCTTCGGGCGCAAGCGTGAAGTCCCAGTCCAGTTCCCAGAACGGTGCCGCGACCCCTGCCGCGGCGGCCGCGTCCGGGTCATCGTTCAGGCGGAAATCGCCGATGAGCGATTCCTTGACGCCGAAGACCGCGTCCATCTCCAGATACGGACAGTCGGGCGGGAAGACATGGGTGATGACCTCGGCAAAGCCCGGCGCCTTCACCCTGAAGTGGATATGCGCCGCGCGGTTGGGGCCGCGGCCCATGGCGCGCAGAAGCTGGCCGACCGGGCCGTCATCGGGGATCGGGTAGTCGCGCGGCTTGACGCTGCGGAAGTGGTAGCGCCCTTCTGCATCGGTAGTGAAGATGCCTCGCAGGTTCATCGCGGGCTGCGTGCCCGGTTGCTGCACGTCGTAGAAGCCGTCGTCGTTGGTCTGCCAGGCATCGACCGTGGCGCCTGCGATGGGTGTCCCGTCCGCCGCCAGCACGCGGCCGCGCACGACAAGCGGCTGGCCCTTGCCGTCGAGGCAGATGTTCGCCCCGTTGTCGTGGCGGGGCGGGTTCTCGACGTAGAAGGGCCCCAGGATCGTGCTTTCGGTCACCGCCTCGGCATGGCCGTGGTTGATCGCATCGACCAGCATGGTGACGCCCAACGTGTCCGACAGCAGGATGTATTCCTGCCGCCAGTCGTTGCACATCTGGCCCGTGGCGGTCAGGAAGCGGATCGCGGCCAGCCATTCGTCATGGCTTGGCCGCACGTCCTTGACGAAGGCGTGCAGGTGGCGGATGGCGCTGGACATCACCTCGCGCAGGCGCGGATCGACCTCTCCGGTCATCCGGGCGATCACCACCTCGGCCGAGGTCTCTTCCTCGAAATAGGGATACCGGGTCCAGCTGCGCTTTTCGGCCATCGTCGGTCCCCCTCAGTGCCCCTCAATGCCCCAGAACCGCGGCCAGCGCGCGCCGCAGCGCGCCCTCGGCATCCGCCACGGCACCCTGGCTGCGCCAGGCGACGTGCTGGTCGGGGCGCACCAGCAGGCAGCCCGCGTCGGCAATCTCCCGCACGCGGTCCCAGTCGCCGGCGTGGTCCTCGTAATCCGCGCGCGGGCCGATGGTGACGCAGCGGATGTCCAGCCCCAGCGCCGCCCCCGCCGCCCGCGCCGCGGCGACCCAGGGGGCGCCGCCGATGCCGGTGATCAGCGTGAACCGCCCCTTGCCGCAGAGGTCGAGCGTGGAATGCCTGCCCCCCCGCCGGTCATGGACCCAGGCATGCGGCAGCCGCGCGCCGGGGAAGGTGGTGGCCTGGTAGAAAAGCTCCATGTCCGCATTGGGCGCGGGCGGCGCCTGCCCGTCGCCCGCCACGGCGCCCGAGGTATAGCGCTGGTTCATCTCGACCCCGTGGCAGTCGAATTCGTAGACCTTGAAGTCGATGGCGCGGCGCAGCGCCGCCCGCTGCGCCTCGCCTGCGGGCGTGGCATCGCAGCGCGCGGCCATGCTGCGTTCGATGCGGTCGTGGTCGACGCCGCCGTCCATCCCCAGCGCCTCGAAGATCGGGCCGAATTCGGCGATCGACTGGTTCGCCCGCGTGACGATCTGGCGGGCGACCGGCGCGCGTTCCGCGCTGTAGCTGTCGAGCAGCCTGGGCGTCGCCTGCCCCTTCAGGACAGCCGCCAGCTTCCAGGCGAGGTTGAAGGCGTCCTGAATGGAGGTATTCGATCCCAGCCCGTTCGACGGCGGATGGCGGTGCGCGGCATCGCCCATGATGAAGACGCGGCCCGCCTGCAAGTGCGTGGCAAAGCAGTTGTTGACGGTCCAGGTATTGGCGGAAATCAGGTCGATCTCCAGGTCCGGCACGCCCACCAGTTGCCGCGCGACCTGGGTCGCAAGTGCCGCGTCCACCACCGGGGCGGGCTGGGTGATGTCGTAGCCCCAGACGATCAGCCATTCGTTCCAGGGCCGGACCATGCGCACGAGGCCCATGCCGATGCCGCCCACGTCGGCGCCGGGCTGCATCACCCAGTAAAGCACGCTCGGCCGGTGCGCGACGTAGCGGGACAGGTCGGCGCGGAACAGGATGTTCATGCTGCCGCCGACGCCCATCCGGCCCTCGAACGGCAGGCCCGCGTGTTCGGCCACCAGGCTGTTGCCGCCGTCGGCGCCCACCAGATAGCGCGACCGGATCGTCAGCTCCTTGCCCGTCAGCCGGTCGCGGCAGGTGGTGGTGACGCCGCCCCCGTCCTGGGCGTGGCCGAGGTATTCGGTCGACATCCGCGCCTGCGCGCCGCGGGCGCAGGCGGTCTTGAACAGGATCGGCTCCATGAAGGTCTGCGGCAGGTCGTTCATCTCGCAGGGGCTGGCGCGCAGGTGGCGGGCCTTGCTTTCGGGGCTGGTGCCCCAGGACTGCATCCGCCCAAGTTCCTCGCCCGCAAGGCTGACGCAGAAGACGTTGTTGCCCATCAGGTGCTGGGGCGACGCATGCAGCATCGCCTCGGCCTCGACCTCGGGCCCGAGGTCGCGCAGCACCTCCATCGTGCGCTGGTTGGTGATGTGCGCCCGCGGCGTGTTGGCAAGCCAGCGGTAGCGGTTCACCACCAGCGTCCCGACCCCGTAGGAGGCCAGAAGCGCGGCCGTGGCCGACCCGGCGGGGCCGGTGCCGATGATGAGCACGTCCGTTGTGATGTCAGCCATGGTCGTCCGCCCTTCCCTTGTGCGTCCCGTCACGGTCCGCCCGTGTCCGCAGCCTGAATTGCCGTGCCGCCGCCTGTCGCCTCATCCCGGTCGCCGTCCGTCCCAGGCCGCCTGCAGCAGCGCGCGGATGTCGTCGCGGCCGAACGGCCGCGGATTGTCGTAGCGGTCGGCCAGGGCGATGTCGGCGGCGCGGTCGAGGTCGGCCCCGGTCAGGCCGAGGTCGGCCAGCCGCTGCGGCGCGCCCAGGCGCGCGGCCAGGTCCCACAGGCCCCCACCCGCCGAACCGCCCCCGAAGACCTGCGCGAAAGGCGCCAGTTCCGCCCCCGCCACCGCCTCGTTGAAGGCGGCCGTGTGCGGCAGCAGGATCGCGTGGGTTTCGGCATGCGGCGCCCCGAAACTGCCGCCCAGCACATGCGCGAGCTTGTGGTGCAGCGCCATCGCGACATGGCCGAGCGCGGTCGAACAGCACCAGGCCGCATACAGCGCCTGCGCCCGCGCCCCGCGGTCCTGCGGCGCGGTCACCAGAACCGGCAGCGCGTCGCGGAAGGCGGGCAGCGCGTCGCGCACCATCGCCTCGACCACCGGGTTGCGGTCGGGGGCGTAAAGCGCCTCCATCCCGTGCGCCAGGGCATTCATCGCCGAGGCGACGGTCAGCCCGACCGGCAGGCCAAGCGTGAGGTCCACGTCGTAGATCACCACCTCGGGCCTGATCGCGGGGTCGCGGCGCGTGGTCTTCCGCCCTTCCGCCGTCTCGCCCAGGATGTCGGTCATCTCGGACCCGGCATAGGTCGTGGGGATCGCCACCTGATCGGCGCCGGTGCGGACGGCGATGGCCTTGCCGAGGCCCGTCGTCGACCCGCCGCCCAGGCTGACGACGCAGCTCGCGCCGGCGGCGCGGAAGGCTGCCAGCGCGGCTTCGGTCACCGCGACGGGCGTGTGCATCGCCGCGCCCGCGAAGACGCCTGCGGCCAGCGGGCCCAGCCGGTCGGCCAGCGCCTGCGCCTCCGGTCGCTGCTGCGGGGTGGACAGGACCAGCGCGCGGCCATGGCCCAGCCGCGCGACCTCGTCGCCCGCCTGCGCCAGCGTGCCGTGGCCGAAGATCACCCGCGTGGTCAGGCCGGAAAAGGTGAAGGGCCGGATCATGGCGCGGCCTCGGGGGCGAGGGCGAAGGCGTAGTCGATCCGCCACCCCGCGCCCTCCGGGCGGAACGGCACGCAGAGCGCGGGCCGCACCTGGAACAGCGCGTCGCGGCCGACGGCGGGGTCGCCTGCGTCGAACAGCGCGGTGACCAGCGGGCGGAAGCCGGGGGCGGAAAAGCGGAAGTGCAGATGCGCGGGCCGGTCGAGCGGCAGGCCGAGCGCCGCCATCAGGCGGCCCACCGGCCCGTCGCCCGGCAGGCGGCAGGCGCCGGGTCGGATGGTGCGGAAGCGGAAGGCGCCGTCCTGCCCGCTGCGGAAGCGGCCGCGCAGGTTGAACTCGGGCTGGCGGTCGGGCTCCTGGTTCTCGTAGAGGCCGTCCTCGCTGGCGTGCCAGACCTCGACCAGCGCGCCCGCAACGGCGGCGCCGTCCGGGCCCGTCACACGGCCCGCGACCGTCAGGGGCCGTCCACGTCCGTCGCGCGACAGGCTGGCGCCCGGGGCCATGTCGGGGGCGCCGGGGCGGTAGAAGGGCCCGGCCAGCACTGCCGGAGTGGCCCCGTCCGCCCGTCCGCCGCCCGCCACCGCCGCCGACAGGCCCAGCACGTCGGCCAGGAGCGCCCATTCCTGCCGCCGCGCATCGGTCGCGTGGCCGACCTCGGTCAGAAAGTCGATCACGCCGCGCAGGCCGGCGGGGTCCAGCGCCAGCGCGCGGACCAGCCCGTGCGCCGCCTCGGCCGCCGACAGCACGCCCTGCCCCAGCGGCGTCTGCCGCGCCGGGCCCAGACGCGCGGCCAGCGCCGCAAGCGGCGTCTCCGTCCCGACCGGCACCTGCATCTGCACGCGGCTTCCCCCCCTGGGCAGGCGCAAGTCTGCGCCGGCGGACCGCGCGGGGGGATGACTTCTGCAACGTGCCGCATATCATTCTGGTATGAACCTGAACGAACGCCACCTGATCCAGCTTGCCGCCGTGCTCGATGCGGGCGGCGTCACCGAAGGGGCGGCGATGCTGGGCCTGTCGCAGCCCGCGGTCAGCCGGTCCCTTTCGATGCTGGAGGCGCGGGTCGGCGCGCCCTTGTTCCTGCGCGGACGCCGGCCCTTGCAGGCCACGGCGCTGGGGGCGGAACTGGCGGCGCATGGCCGGGCGATCCTGACCGCCTCGCGCCGCGCCTCTGACACCGTGCGCGGCTATGTCCGCGGCACCCGCGGCACGGTGCGCGTGGGCGGCGTGCCGTTCTTCATGGATGCGATGATCGCGGGCATGATCGCGACCTTCCAGGCCGCCGAGCCTGACGTGAACGTGCAGCAGAGCTATGGCAACACGCCCGAGATGGCCAAGGCGCTGGCGGGCGGGCTGGTCGACATCGCCGTCGTGCCGCTGCACCCGGGCGAGGCGATGCCGGGGTTCGACTTCACCGAAATCCTGCCCGGCCGCAACGTCGTCGCCTGCCGCGCGGGCCACCCGCTGACGCGCAAGCGGCGGCTGCAGGCGGCGGACTTCCTGGGCTTCCCCTGGGTCGCGCCGCTGCCGGGGTCGCCGCTTCTGGCCGACCTGCATTCGATCCTGCTGGCCATCGGCATGCCCGACCTGTCGGTGCGCTATTCCGGCGGGTCGCTGATGAGCGTGGTGGCCTACATGGCCGAAAGCGAGGCGCTGGCGATCCTGCCGTTTTCGGTGGTCTTCGCGCAGCGAAACGACAAGCGCATCACGCCGCTGCCGTTCGACATCCCCCAGCCCGGCCGGGCGCTGGGGCTGTTGCGGCGGCAGGGCGGCGCGCGCAATCCCGCCGTCGACCGCTTTGCCGGCCACATCGCCGCCGCCTTCCGCGACCTGCGCCACCTGATCAAGCGTCACGAGGATGCCGTGGTCTGGGGCCACTCGGCGGACTGACGCCGAGCCGCGGGGCGCTGTGCCCACGTAATGGGCCGATGCCTGCCACTCAGGCATGAATCTGCCCAGGCGCAAGGGAATCGCATGACAAGTGTTTCACGAATCGGATAACGACCACGGCGCAGGCACATGGTTTGGGGCATTTGATGTTTGACTGGAACGCAGCGGCACGTGCCGAGGACGGCAGCGTCCAGTCCAGCGGATCGGACGCCGGCCGTGCATCGCGGGTCGGCTACGCCGTCTTCAAGCGCGCCTTCGATATCGTCGGGGTCCTGGCGCTGATGCCGGTCTTCTTCGGCGTCGCGCTGTTCCTGGTCGTCGTGAACCCGCGGTCCAACCCGGGACCGCTGTTCTTCCGCCAGGACCGCATGGGCCGCCACTGCCGCCCCTTCCAGGCCTGGAAGTTCCGCAGCATGGTCGAGGCCGAAGCGATCGACCGCGGCCCGTTCGACGCGCTGGAGACGCACCGCATCACGCCGCTGGGCCGGTTCCTGCGCCGCACCCGGCTGGACGAGCTGCCGCAGGTGCTGAACGTGCTGCGCGGCGAGATGAGCCTGATCGGGCCGCGCCCCGACTACCTGGCGCATGCCATCGTCTACCTGCGCGAGGTGCCGGGCTACCGCGAACGCCACGCCGTCCGCCCGGGGATCAGCGGGCTGGCGCAGGTCACGCACGGCTATGTCGACGGGCTGGATGGCGTGCATGCCAAGGTGGCGCAGGACCTGCGCTACATCCGCGAGGCGTCGGTCGCCACCGACCTCTCCATCGCCTGGCGCACCGTGCTGACCGTGCTGCGCCGCGAAGGCGCCTGACAGCCCCCTCTCAGCCGAACAGGCGCGCGTGCTCCTGCAGCGCGAAGCGGTCGGTCATCCCGGCCACGTAGTCGGCCACCAGCCGGGCGATTTCGGTCTGCGACCGCGCGCGGGCGACGTCGGCCTGCCAGTCCTGCGGCAGCAGTCCGGGCCGTGCCATGAAGGCCGGGAACAGGTCGTTGACCACCGCCGTCACCCGCGCCCGTTCCGCCATCACCGGCGGCGCGCGGTACATCCGGGCGAAGAGGAACGACCGGATCGCCTTGAGTTCCTGGTACAGCGGCTTGGAAAAGCGGATCACCGTGCCTTCCAGCGCGCGGATCTCGTCCACCGACCGCGGGCGCGCGGCCTCCAGCCGGTTGCGCGCCACCGCGATCACGTCCTCGACCATCCGCCCGAAGACGCGCCGCAGCGCCTCGTGCCGCCGCCGCATGCGGTCGAGGCCCGGATACAGGCGGTCGACCTCGGCAAAGGCCGGGCCGGTCACCGGCAGGTCCAGCAGGTCCGCCTCGTCGAACAGGCCCGACCGCAGCCCGTCGTGCAGGTCGTGGTGCGAATAGGCGACATCGTCGGCGATCGCCGCGACCTGCGCCTCGGCGCTGGCGAAGGTGGCAAGTTCCAGGTCCCAGTCGGCATTCGCCTCGGCCAGCGCATAGGGCAAGGCGCCCGCGTGCCTTGCATCGGCCAGCGGGCCGGTCACCGGGCCGTTGTGCTTGGCGATGCCCTCCAGGGTTTCCCAGGTCAGGTTCAGCCCGTCGAAATCGGCATAGTGCCGTTCCAGCCGCGTGACGATGCGGATCGCCTGCGCGTTGTGGTCGAAGCCGCCATGCGGCGCCATCAGCGCGGCCAGCGCCTCCTCTCCGGTATGGCCGAAGGGCGGGTGGCCCAGGTCATGCGCCAGCGCCACCGCCTCGGCGAGGTCGGTGTCCAGCCCCAGCGCGCCGGCGATGGTGCGCGCCACCTGCGCCACCTCGATCGTATGGGTCAGCCGGGTGCGGTAGTAGTCGCCCTCGTGTTCCACGAAGACCTGCGTCTTGTGCTTGAGCCTGCGGAACGCGCTGGAATGGATGATCCGGTCGCGGTCGCGCTGGAAGGCGGAGCGGAAGGTCGACATGCGTTCCGGGTGCCGCCGTCCGCGGGACATCTCGGGCAGACAGGCATGGGGCGCGGGCATCTTCGGGGGCGTCGCTTGAGAAAGGGGCCTGCGTGTCATATATTGACCGCAGCCTGCGCATGTAACGGGACCGTTCCATGAACCTGCCCCCTGCCGTCACCGACCGCGCCTATGCCCGCCTGGCCGAGATCGCCGCCGCCACCGGCGAGGCGCGTGCCCTGCGCGTTGCCGTCGAGGGCGGCGGCTGTTCGGGGTTCCAGTACGACATCCGGCTGGACGATCCGGCGGCCGACGATCTGGTGCTGGAAAAGGACGGCCAGAAGGTGCTTGTCGACGCCGTGTCGCTGCCCTTCCTGGCGAACGCGGTGATCGACTTTTCCGAAGAGCTGATCGGCGCCCGCTTCGTGATCCAGAACCCCAACGCCACCTCGTCCTGCGGCTGCGGCACGTCGTTTTCGGTCTGACGCGCTCAGCCCAGGTGGTCGCGCAGGTGCGGGCGTACCTCGGCGTCGGTCCAGTAGTTCGTGTGCCCGCCGGGGCCGACGGCGATCTCGCCGTCGGGCGTGTCGCGCACATGCGTGCCGATGAAGTCGTCGACGCGGAAGATGTTGGTCCAGGCCGCCACCTGCGGCGGCAGCGGCGGCGGCACGGCAAAGCGCGCGGGGAAATACTGGTGGTAGATGTGCCGCCAGGGCGACCCCATGGTCACCAGCGTCAGCTGCCTGGGCGTGCCGTTCGCCATGCGCCCCCAGCGCGCGCCATGGCGGCGCAGCACGTCCAGCGCGATCACCGTGCCCTGGCTGTGGCTGACGATGTCCAGCCGGTCGGGCTCCTCGCTGGCGATCAGGTCGTCCACCAGCTGCACGAGGCGCGTCCGGATGCGCTGGCGGAAGGCGAAGCCGTCCTGCCGCCGCGCCAGCCTGCGCCGGTTGCGCCACAGCGCGGGCAGCAGCGCGTCGGCAAAGGTCGCCGCGGGCGCCCGTGACGGCGCCCGCCGCCACCAGAAATCGTTGAGGTAGATGATCACGTCGCCCGCGATGTAGAGCCCGCGCGACAGGAACGGCAGGAACGGCGCGCCGAACAGCACCATGAGCGCCAGCCCGGCCGACACGACGGGCGCCGTCTGCCCCTCCATCCGGCACAGCGGATGCGCGCCCCCCAGCATGCACAGATCGCCCGGCGCCCAGATGCTGGATGCGATCAGCGCCAGCAGTGCCGCCGGCATCGCCAGCATCGCCCCCTTGGCCGCATCCGGCACGACCAGGCGCAGCTTGCGCGCATAGACCTCGGGCGCGTCCATGTAGGCCCGTGGCGCCACCGCCCGCGCGGCGCCCGCGCGGGCGACCAGCGCAGGCAGCATCGCCAGGGCCACCGCGGCGACCGCCGCCAGGCTGGCCCAGATGCCGCGCTGCGAGGTGGCGAACAGCTTGTCCGTCACGATCTCGGGCGACCGGAGCGTGCCCGTGACGGTGCCGGGCGACACCTGCGCATAGGCCTGGGCGACACCGCCCCAGGCCAGGCCGATCAGCAGGAACCACAGGAGGCTCATCAGCGCCAGCACCGGCATCAGGATGTCGCGGTCCGCCCCCGCATCGCCCGCCAGCGCGCGTCCCAGCCAGCGCAGGCCCAGCACCAGCGCCACCAGCGCCACCCAGGCCCAGAGCGCCACCATCAGCACCTGCAGCCAGAGCCCGAACAGGAACGGCGGCAGGCGATACAGCGCGTAGCACTGGTGCCGCTCGCCGGCCTCCATCCAGGAACAGACCGATGCGACCGGCAGCCGGTCCAGCGGCCGGGGCGGGCCAAGGCCCGCCAGATGCGCGGCCAGGAACAGCCCCAGCAGCACCCCCGCCACCCCCAGCCAGGCGCCGAGGTGCCGCAGCAGGAAGGTCCGCGCCCGCAGTTGCAGCGCCAGCGACGTGCCCAGGCACAGCGCGACGGCGATCAGCGTGGGCACCCCCGCGCCCACCCCGCCCAGCACCACGCCCACCAGCCCGAAGACCAGCGCGATGTTCAGCGCGAAGATCGGCCCGTGGATCGCCAGCCCCGCCCCCCGCACCAGCGCCCTGACGGCACGGTCGCGGCGGCGGTCGCCGGGAAAGACGGTCAGCGCATTCTCGCGCAGGACATGCACGAGGCCCAGCATCACCCGCACCAGCCCCACCAGGGTGGAGGGCACCGACCCCGAGGTTCCCGCGATGTCGCCCCAGTAGAAATCGGCGATCACCCGCTCGGGCGCATCCGGGGCGGGAAAGCGGCCGCCGAAGCGGCGGAACCGGCTCAGCCGCGCGGGAAAGCTCGGCGCCATGCGCCCGGTGCCCGGCACGGTCTCCGGGATGCGGAAGTCGTCCGTCGCCCGCCGCCGCCAGTCGCCCGGCCCGCCTGCGGCCAGCGCCCCGGCCAAGAGGTCGCCGCTTTCGCCCGCCGCGCGCACGCCCACGCCGTGGACGACGACGATGACCTGCTTGTCCGCCACGCATGGTCCTCCTTGCCGTTGCGTCAGCCTAGCACCGCCGCCGCCCCGGCAAAGCGATTCCGCAACGGGGGCTTGCCCCCCGGCGACCAACTTGCGACGCTCCCGCGCATGAAGATCGCCACCTTCAACATCAACGGCATCAAGGCCCGTGCCGAGGCCCTGCCGCGCTGGCTGGCCGCCGAGGGCGCCGATGCCGACGTCGTGCTGCTGCAGGAGATCAAGAGCCAGGACGACGGCTTCCCCCGCGCCGACTACGAGGCGCTGGGCTACCGGGTCGAAACCCACGGCCAGAAGGGTTTCAACGGCGTGGCGATCCTGTCGCGCCTGCCGCTGACCGACATCCGCCGCGGCCTGCCGGGCGACCCCGGGGACACGCAGTCCCGCTGGATCGAGGCGGTGGCGGGGGGCTTTCGCATCTGCGGCCTCTACCTGCCCAACGGCAACCCCGCACCGGGGCCGAAATACGACTACAAGCTCGCCTGGATGGCGCGCCTGCAGGCGCGCGTGCAGGCGGCGCTGGCGGCCGAGGAGAGGGCGGTCTTCGCGGGCGACTGGAACGTGATCCCGCAGGCACGGGACGCGGCCCGCCCCGAGGCCTGGACGACGGACGCGCTCCACCTGCCGCAGACGCGGGCGGCCTGGCAGCGGATCCTCAATCTCGGCCTGACCGACGCGCTGCGCCAGCACCACCCGGGGCCGGGGGTCTACACCTTCTGGGACTACCAGGCCGGCGCCTGGGAACGGAACCACGGCATCCGCATCGACCACCTGCTCCTGACCCCCCAGGCCGCGGATCGCCTGACCGGCGCCGGCGTCGACCGCGGCGTCCGCGGCGGCGACAAGCCCTCCGACCACGCACCCGTCTGGATCACGCTGACCTCCTGACATCCGCGCCCGATGGCCCGCTGCCCACGCACGGCCGACAGCGCGCGCGGCCGTCCTGCCCCCGGGCGGGGGCGCTTCCCGTCGCGCCCTTGCCTGATGC
>CAZCPY010000047.1:0-2198 GCA_964499865.1 uncultured Rhodobacterales bacterium
GCCGTTGATGATGTTCATCATCGGCACCGGCAGGATGCGCGCATTGGTGCCGCCGACATAGCGGAACAGCGGCTGCGAGGTCGCATCCGCCGCGGCCCTGGCGACCGCGAGCGAGACGCCGAGGATCGCGTTGGCGCCGAGGCGGCCCTTGTTCGGCGTGCCGTCCAGTTCGATCATCGTGCGGTCGACGCCGATCTGGTCGGTGGCGTCGAAGCCCACGATTTCCTGCGCGATCTCGCCGTTGACCGCGGCCACCGCCTCCAGCACGCCCTTGCCCTTGTAGCGCGCCTTGTCACCGTCGCGCTTTTCCACCGCCTCATGCGCGCCGGTCGAGGCGCCCGAGGGGACCGCCGCGCGGCCGAGCGTGCCGTCTTCAAGGGTCACGTCCACCTCGACCGTGGGGTTGCCGCGGCTGTCGAGGATCTCGCGGGCGTGGATGTCGATGATCGTGGTCATGGGCGCCCTCCGGGGCTGTTTGCGGTAACGCTTGCGCGGGCTTCTAGCGCGCGCAGGCGTTCGCGGTAAAGCGCATAGAGACCGGCGCCGAGGATCATCGCCGCACCGATCAGGGTGGCCGCGTCCACCTTTTCGCCGAACAGGAGGACGCCCAGGCCGATGCCGAACAGCAAGCGGGTGTAGCGGAACGGCGTGATCGCCGAGACATCGCCCGCCCGCGTGGCCTCGATGATCGCCCAGTAGGCGATGATGCCCACGACGGCGCCTGCCGCCATCGCGGCCCAGGCCAGCGGCGCGGGTGCGACCGGCCCGCCCTCGATCCACAGAAGCGCCAGCGACAGGCCGAGCACGCCGGTGTAGCCGGTGACGGCGACGGTCGAGGTCGGGATCGCGGGGTCGATCCGGCGCGCGGCCAGGTCGCGCACGCACAGTCCCGCGACGCCCATGACGGCCCAGAGCGCCCCGCTCTCGAACCCCTCCGGCCCCGGGCGGATGATCACCAGCACGCCCGCAAAGCCCGTGCCCACGGCCAGCCAGCGCCGCCAGCCCACGGCCTCGCGCAGGATCAGCGCGGCGGCGGCCACGATCAGCAGGGGCGAGGCCTGGATGATGACGGTGACGGTGGACAGTTCGGCGTTGGCCAGCGCCAGAAGGATGCCGCAGGTGGCGACGATCTCGGCCCCGGTGCGCCACAGGACCGGCGCGCGCGGCACGCCCGGCGGCCAGAACGTGCGGCCCACGGCCTGCCACAGGAAGAACGGCAGGCTGAGCAGGATGATCGTCAGCATCACCTGCCCCGCGGGCAGCGACCCCGCGGCGGCCTTGATCATCGCATCCTCGAAGGCGAACCCCGCCATCGCCAGCGACATCAGCGCCATGCCGCGCAGGTTGGCCTTGGAGGCGGCGGCCGGGGTCACGATGTCAGGGTCAAGGCGCGGGTGTCACTTCTTCAGCGGGATGCCCAGGAGTTCCAGCCGGTGGCCGACGAGCTGGAAGCCCAGCCGCGCGGCGATGCGCTCTTTCAGCTCCTCGATCTCGGGCTCGACGAATTCGATCACCTCGCCGGTCTGCACGTCGATCAGGTGGTCGTGGTGGTCGCGGTCGGCGTCTTCATATCGGGCGCGGCCGTCGCCGAAGTCGCGGCGTTCCAGGATACCCTCTTCCTCGAACAGCTTGACGGTCCGGTAGACGGTGGCGATCGAGATCCTGGGGTCGATGGTCAGCGCGCGGGCGTGCAGTTCCTCGACATCGGGGTGATCCTCGGACCGGTCGATGACCTGGGCCACGACGCGGCGCTGGCCGGTCATGCGCATCCCCTTGGCTTCGCAGCGCGCGATGATCCCTGGCATGGGGTCCTCCGTTTCACGCCAGATATGTGTTGCGGGTCCGGGGGACAAGCGGTCAGGGCACGGCGGATCAGGCGGGGGGACCGGCGCGGCCGCAGGCTGCGCCGTCATGCCGGCCTGCGCCAACCGCATCGCCGCCCGCGGCCCCGGCCGGCCGCCGACAGGCGCCGCTTGACTTGGCCGTGCGCGGGACGCCACTGAAGGCGGGGCAGACGGGGCAGGCGGGGCGGGTGATGGCGCGCAAGGACAGGCTGGATGCCCTGGGCTGGACCGGGCTTCTGGGCACCGCCACCCTGTTCGCGTTCAACCAGATCACCGTCGCATGGGTGAACGAAGGCCTGCAACCGGTTGTCTTCGCAGGGGCAAGATCGCTGATGGCGATCCCCTTCGTGGTCC
>CAZCPY010000047.1:2208-21580 GCA_964499865.1 uncultured Rhodobacterales bacterium
GTCCTGGGGCTGGCCCTGTCGCGCCGCCTGCCGCGCTGGACGCCGGGCGTCTGGCCTGCGGGGCTGGCGATCGGCGTCGCGTTTTCGGCCGAGTTCCTGTTCCTGTTCCTGGCGCTGGACCTGACCACCGTCAGCCGGGCCGCGATCCTGTTCTATTCCATGCCGCTGTGGCTGGCGCTGATGGCGCATCGGGGCCTGGGCGAGCGGCTGACGAAGGCAAAGCTGGCGGGGCTGGCGCTGGCCTTCGCGGGCACTGCGGTGGCGCTGGCCGACCGGCCCGCGGGGGGCGGGCAGGCGTCGCTCGCGGGCGATCTCTGCGCGCTGGCCGGCGCGGTCGGCTGGGCCGCGACCGCCTATTGCGCGCGCCGCCCGGCGCTGGCGCGGGTGGGGCCGGAGGTGCAGCTTCTGTGGATGCTGGCGGTCTCGGGCCCGGTGCTGGTTGCCCTGTCACCCGCCTTCGGCCCCTGGCTGCGCGATTTCCAGCCGGCCCATGCGGGCTGGATGCTGTTCCAGGCGGCTGTCGTCGTGGCGGGGGGATTCGCCGCCTGGCTGTGGCTTCTGTCGTCCTATCCGGCGGCGACGGTGGCGTCCTTCTCGTTCCTGACGCCGCTTCTGTCGCTGGTCTTCGGCTGGGCGATTCTGGGCGAGGAGGTGGGGCCGGGGCTGGTCGTCGCGCTGGTGCTGGTGGCGGCGGGGATCGTGCTGGTCAACCGCAAGTCCCCTGCGCCCGCCCGCGCCGGTGCCGAGCCTGACCCGGCAAGCCTGCGCGGCGCCGACGAAAAGCCGCGTTCTTCACAGGCCGGGTGAAGTTCGTCGACCGGCCCGCGCACCGGGCACGGCCGGGGGAGCGGACTGTAGCCGCGCTACATCTTGTCCACCGGTGGCCAGTTTTCTGTGGGCAAGCACAAAATGTAGTTGATCGACGGTAAAGATGGTGCCACCTTGTCCGGGTGCCTGACGACCACCCGCGAGAAGGGCGGCCACGGCACGGCAAGGGGCGCGAGCAGCCAGACGCACATCGGTCCTTCGGGCGGAACCCGCACCCTGCGGGGCGGCTGGCTGTTGTCCCCGGGATGGGGGCCGGAAACGGCAGATTGCAACCGACGGGCGGAACGCCCGCGCGTAGGGGGTCAGACGGATGAAGATCGAGCGGGCATTCACCACCGAAGCCGCGGGCGCCTATGGCGCGATGGCGTTCCAGCTGGTCACCAGCGAGATTCGCAACCCCGACGGCAAGGTCGTCTTCCGCAACGCCGCGGTGGAAGTGCCCGAGGGCTGGAGCCAGGTCGCCTCCGACGTGCTGGCGCAGAAATACTTCCGCCGCGCCGGGGTCCCGGCCCGTCTTCGCCGTGTAAAGGAGAAGGGCGTGCCCGAATTCCTGTGGCGGTCCGAACCCGACCACGAGGCGCTGGCGACCCTGCCCGAGGGCGACCGCTTCGGCGGCGAAACCTCGGCCCGGCAGGTCTTCGACAGGCTGGCGGGCGCCTGGGCCTACTGGGGCTGGAAGGGCGGCTACTTCACCACCGAGGCCGATGCCCGCGCCTACCATGACGAGATGCGCTACATGCTCGCCCGCCAGATGGCCGCGCCGAATTCGCCCCAGTGGTTCAACACCGGGCTGCACTGGGCCTATGGCATCGACGGGCCGGGGCAGGGCCACTACTATGTCGACCACAAGACCGGCAAGCTGACGCTGTCGTCTTCCGCCTACGAACACCCCCAGCCGCATGCCTGCTTCATCCAGTCGGTCAAGGACGACCTCGTCGGCGACGGCGGGATCATGGACCTCTGGGTGCGCGAGGCGCGGCTGTTCAAATACGGCTCGGGCACCGGCACCAACTTCTCCTCGCTGCGGGGCGAGGGCGAAAAGCTGTCGGGCGGCGGCAAGTCGTCGGGGCTGATGGGGTTCCTCAAGATCGGCGACCGCGCGGCGGGCGCGATCAAGTCGGGCGGCACCACGCGGCGCGCGGCCAAGATGGTGATCTGCGACATGGATCACCCCGACATCGAGGCCTTCATCAACTGGAAGGTGATCGAGGAGCAGAAGGTCGCCTCGCTGGTCGCCGGGTCCAAGGCGCACGAGGCGCGGCTGAACGAGATCTTCGCGGCCCTGGGCGCGTGGGACGGGCTGGAGGCGGATGCCTACGACCCGGCGAAGAACGCAGCCCTGAAGGCCGCGCTCAAGGCCGCGAAAAAGGCGATGATCCCCGACACCTATGTCAAGCGCGTGCTGGACTATGCGCGCCAGGGCTTCGGGTCGATCGAGTTCCCGACCTACGACACCGACTGGGATTCCGAGGCCTACATGACGGTCTCGGGCCAGAATTCGAACAACTCGGTCCGCGTGACCGATGCCTTCCTGCGCGCGGTCAGGGAAGACCTGCCCTGGGAACTGGTGCGCCGCACCGACGGAAAGGTCGCCAAGACCGTGCAGGCGCGCGAGCTGTGGGACCAGGTCGGCCACGCCGCCTGGGCCTGCGCCGACCCCGGCATCCAGTTCCACGACACGGTGAACGCCTGGCACACCTGCCCCGAGGACGGGCCGATCCGGGGGTCGAACCCCTGCTCGGAATACATGTTCCTCGACGACACCGCCTGCAACCTGGCGTCGATGAACCTGCTGACCTTCTACAGGGACGACCGGTTCGATGCGGCGGCCTATGTCCACGCCACCCGGCTGTGGACCGTCACGCTGGAAATCAGCGTGACGATGGCACAGTTCCCGTCGAAGGAAATCGCCCAGCTTTCCTATGACTTCCGCACGCTCGGCTTGGGCTATGCCAACATCGGCGGCCTCTTGATGAACCTGGGGCTGGGATATGACTCGGCCGAGGGCCGGGCGCTCTGCGGCGCGCTGACGGCGGTGATGACGGGCGTGTCCTATGCCACCTCGGCCGAGATGGCGTCCGAGCTGGGCGCCTTCCCGGGGCATGCGCGCAACGCCGCCCACATGCTGCGGGTGATCCGCAACCACCGCCGCGCCGCCTGGGGCGAGGCGGCGGGCTACGAGGCGGTCAACGTCACCCCCGTGCCGCTGGATCACGCGAACTGTCCCGACCAAGGGCTTGTGGCGCTTGCGAAAACCGCCTGGGACGAGGCGCTGGCGCTGGGGGAAAGGCACGGCTTCCGCAACGCGCAGGTGACGGTGATCGCGCCCACCGGCACCATCGGGCTGGTGATGGACTGCGACACCACCGGGATCGAGCCCGACTTTGCGCTGGTGAAGTTCAAGAAGCTGGCCGGCGGCGGCTACTTCAAGATCATCAACCAGTCGGTCCCCGCCGCGCTGGAAAAGCTGGGCTACCGCCCGTCCGAGATCGCCGAGATCGTGGCCTATGCGGTCGGCCACGGGTCTATGGGCCAGGCGCCCGGCGTCAACCACACGGCGCTGATCGGCCACGGTTTCGGCCCCGCGGAAATCGCCAAGGTGGAGGCGGCGCTGCCCACCGCCTTCGACATCCGCTTCGTCTTCAACCAGTACACCCTGGGCGCCGAGTTCTGCCACAGGACGCTGGGCATCCCGGCCGAAAAGCTTGCCGACCCGACGTTCAACCTGCTGCAGCACCTGGGCTTCTCCAAGGCCCAGATCGACGCCGCCAACGACCATGTCTGCGGCACGATGACGGTGGAAGGCGCCCCGCACCTGAAGGCCGAACACCTGCCCGTGTTCGACTGCGCCAACGTCTGCGGCAGGCGGGGTGTGCGTTTCCTGTCGGTCGAGTCCCACATCCGCATGATGGCCGCGGCGCAGCCGTTCATCTCGGGGGCGATTTCCAAGACCATCAACATGCCGAACAACGCCTCGATCGAGGACGTGAAGGCGGCTTACGAGCTGTCCTGGTCGCTCGGCACCAAGGCCAACGCGCTCTACCGCGACGGGTCCAAGCTGTCGCAGCCGCTGGCGTCCGCGCTGGTCGAGGACGACGAGGAGGCGGCGGAAGTGCTCGCCTCCGGGTCGCCCACCGAAAGGGCGCAGGTGCTGGTCGAGAAGGTGATCGAGAAGGTCATCGTCAAGGAGATCGTCCGCAACCACCGCGAAAAGCTGCCCGAACGCCGCCGCGGCTATACGCAGAAGGCGATCGTCGGCGGCCACAAGGTCTATCTGCGCACCGGGGAATACCGGGACGGCAGCTTGGGCGAGATCTTCATCGACATGCACAAGGAAGGCGCGGGCTTCCGGGCGATGATGAACAACTTCGCAATCGCTGTCAGCGTCGGCCTGCAATACGGTGTTCCGCTTGAGGAATTCGTCGAAGCCTTCACCTTCACCCGCTTTGAACCCGCAGGCATGGTGCAGGGCAACGAGACGATCAAGAACGCGACCTCGATCCTCGACTACATCTTCCGGGAACTGGCGGTCAGCTACCTCGACCGCACCGACCTCGCCCATGTGACGCCCGACGGCATCACCTTCGACGAGCTTGGCCGCGGCGAGGAAGAGGGCAAGCGCAACTTCCGCGAGGTGCCGAATTCCGCCGGGTCCTCGGCCTTCGAGGTGATCAGGCGCGTGGCCTCCACCGGATTCACCCGCGGCCGCCTGCCGCAGGAGCTGATGGTGTTCCAGGGCGGCATCGCCAGCCCGCCGATGTCCTTCCGCGACGAAGGCGTCCCCTTCACCGCCGCCCCCATGGCCTCCACCGCGCTCGCCACCGGCACGGTGACCGCCGTCGACGCCCGCGCCAAGGCGAAACTGCAGGGCTACACGGGAGATGCGTGCGGGGAGTGCGGCAACTACACGCTGGTGCGGAATGGGACCTGCTTGAAGTGCAATTCCTGCGGGTCGACGACCGGCTGTTCTTGACACCTTGGGGTGGGCATCTTGCCCAACTTGCATGCCGGGTCTGGCCAAGGGCGCGTGCACTCCACGCGCCCTTCTCCATTGCGCGACCCCCTGGAACCGACTAGTCGGGTCCCCTGCGAGGCCCCATGCGGACCATCGGCGCCTTCGAGGCCAAGGCCCACCTCTCCGAGCTTCTGGCGGCGGTGGAGAAGGGCGAGGCCCTCACCATCACCCGACGCGGCAAGCCCGTGGCGGAGCTGCGGCCCGTCGGGCTGGACCTGGACCGCCGCCGCGCGGCGCTGGAGAGCATCGCGCGGCGCAAGGCGGCTGATCCCGGGCCGCCCGTGACGGTGGACGAGATCATCGCCCGGCGGGAAGAAGGGCGGCGTTGACCGCTCTGGTGATCGACGCCAGTGCGCTGGCCGCCGGGCTTCTTCCCGATGAGCGCAACGTCGACCTTGGGGCCCCCTGATGTCGACGTAGAACGACCTGTGCGCGCCGTTCCTGCTGTGGTCCGAACTGCGCAACCTGCTGCTGGTGGCCGAGCGCAAGGGTCGGCATCCGCCATCGGACACCGACGACATCCTTGCCGATGCCGATAGTCTGGGCATCCGTCTGGACACCGATCCCGACTGCCTGCAGGTGATGGCCCTTGCCCGCCGCCATCGCCTGACGGTCTGCGACGCGCTGTACCTGGACCTGCGCGCGGGTGCGACGCTTGCGACCCACGACCGCCAGCTTGCGGCCGCCGCCCAGGCCGAAGCTGTCCCGCTGGCGTAGGCCCGGCGCAGGGCGGGCTTCGGCCCGCCGCTCCTACCCCATCGCGCTCAGCCGCCGCAGTGCCGCGGCGATCTGGGCGGCCTCGGCCTCCAGCGTTTCGGCCCGGGCCTTCGCCTCGTCCACCACCTCCTCCCTGGCAGAGGCCAGGAACTGCGGGTTGGCGAGGCGGGTGCGGATGCCGGTCAGGTCCTTATCCACCTTCTCCAGCGCCTTCCCCAGCCGCGCCGTCTCGGCACCGAGGTCGATCACGCCGGCCAGCGGGATGGCGAAGGTGGCGCCTTCCACCGGCACGGCGACAGACCCCTTGGGCGCGGCACCTTCGGTCAGCGCCTCGATGCGCGCAAGCCGGCGGATCAGCGCCTGATTGCGGTCCCAGGCCGCCCGCGCGGACGCGTCCCAGTCCACCGCCACGAGGTCGAGCTTCAGCCCGACCGGCACGTGCACCTCGGCCCGGGCCGAGCGGATCGCGTCGATCAGGCCGGTGGTCCAGCGCATCTCGCGCAGCGCCTCGGGCTCCACCAGGTCCTCGCCATGGGTGGGCCAGGGGGCGTGGCACAGAAGGCCGGGGTTGGCGCGGGTCGTCTGCCAGAGCTCCTCGGTGACGAAGGGCATGAAGGGGTGCAGCAGGATCAGGCACTGGTCCAGCACCCAGGCCATGGTGGCGCGGGTTTCCCCGGCCTGCGGGCCGTCGAACAGGGGCTTGGCAAACTCCACATACCAGTCGCAGACGCGGCCCCAGACGAAGGCATAGAGCGCATTGGCCGCCTGGTCGAAGCGGTAGGCCTCCAGCGCCGCATCCACGTCCGTCCGCACGCGACCGGTCTCGCCGATGATCCAGCGGTTGGCGGTGGCGGTGGCCTTGGGCGGCATGGCGTTGAAGGCGTGGCCGTCCCAGACGCCGTTGAGTTCCGCGAACCGGCAGGCGTTCCACAGCTTGGTGCCGAAATTGCGATATCCGGCAATGCGTTGCGGGTCGCACTTGAGAACGCCGCCCAAAGACGCCATCGCCGCATTGGCAAAGCGCAGCGCATCGGCGCCGTATTCGTCGATGGCGTCCAGCGGATCGACGACGTTGCCCAAGGACTTGGACATCTTCTTGCCCCTGGCATCGCGCACCAGGCCATGCAGGTAGACGGTGCGGAAAGGCACCTGATCCACCACGGCCAGCTGCATCATCATCATCCGGGCGACCCAGAAGAAGATGATGTCGAAGCCGGTGATAAGGACCGAGGTCGGGAAATAGCGCCGCAGTTCCGGGGTGTTGTCGGGCCACCCCAGCGTGCCGATGGGCCAGAGGCCGGAGGAGAACCAGGTGTCAAGGACGTCGGGGTCGCGGTGAAGCTGGACATAGAGTGAGCCGCCCTGCTTCCCATAGCGGTAGGATGGCAAGTCATCCTCAGCAAAGGTAAGCCGAACGCCCTCACCGTAATATTCTTCGGCCTGACTCAGGATTTCTTCTTCAGTAGACGCGCAGAACATCATCGGACTGCGCCAGTTGATGTTCGACCGACCGGTGTTCTCGGGCAACGAGTCCAGCGCGGCCTTTGTCGGCCCATACCAAACCGGAATCTGATGCCCCCACCAAAGCTGCCGTGAAATGCACCAGGGCTCGATGTTCTCCAGCCAGTGGAAATAGGTCTTTTCCCCCGCCTCGGGAATGATTTTCGTGGCGCCCGACCGCACCGCCTGTAGCGCCGGGTCCACGATCTTGGCGGTATCGACGAACCACTGGTCGGTCAGCATCGGCTCGATGACGACCTTCGACCGGTCGCCGAAGGGCTGCATGATCGCCTTGGCCTCGACCAGCGGGACCATGGAACCGGCGCCATCCGCCTCGGGCTTCAACGCCGCCTTGCCCAGACGCGGGTCATCCGCCCGCGTCATCACCGCCAGCCCCTCGGCCGTGATCTGCGCCACCACCGCCTCGCGCGCCTTGTAGCGGTCGAGGCCCCGCAGGTCGTCGGGCACGAGGTTGACCGCATCCGCCTCGGCCTCGGACAGCACGCGCTCGCCCCGCGCCACGGCCATCGCCAGAGCCGCGGCCTCGGCATAGGGCGCGCCGTCCGCGCGCATCTGCGCGCGGGTGTCCATCAGGCGGTAGCAGGGGATGCCGTTCCGCCTGGCCACCGCATAGTCGTTGAAGTCATGCGCGCCGGTGATCTTGACGGCACCTGAGCCGAACGAAGGGTCGGGGTATTCGTCGGTGATGATCGGGATCAGGCGGCGGTGTTCGCGTGGCCCCACCGGAATCTCGCAGAGTTTCCCGACGATTGGGGCGTAGCGTTCATCTGATGGATGAACCGCGACGGCGCCGTCGCCCAGCATCGTCTCGGGCCGCGTGGTGGCGATGGAGATGTAGTCGCGCAGCTCCTCGAAGGTCACGTTCCCGTCCGCATCCTTCTCGCGGTAGACATAGGTTTCGCCCCCCGCCAGCGGATACTTGAAGTGCCACATGTGGCCCGCGACCTCGGTCTGTTCGACCTCCAGGTCGCTGATCGCGGTCTCGAAATGGGGGTCCCAGTTGACCAGCCGCTTGCCGCGGGTGATCAGGCCCTTGTGGTACATCTCCACGAAGACCTTGATGACGGCATCGTGGAAATTGCCCTCCTCACCCTCCGGCGCACCCGGCGCGCCCGACATGGTGAAGGCCTCGCGGTCCCAGTCGCAGGAGGCGCCCAGGCGTTCCAGCTGCGCGCGGATGTTCCCGCGGGAACGGCGCTTCTGCTCCCAGACCAGCGCGGTGAAGTCCTCGCGGGTGAAGTCGGTGCGACGCTTGCCCGCCTTGGCCAGCTCGCGCTCCACCACCATCTGCGTGGCGATCCCGGCGTGGTCGGTGCCCGGCTGCCACAGCGTGTCATGGCCCCGCATCCGGTGCCAGCGGGTCAGGATGTCCTGCAGCGTGTTGTTGAAGGCGTGCCCCATGTGGAGCGACCCGGTGACGTTCGGCGGCGGGATCATCACGCAGAACGCCTCGGCCCCCGGCCGCGCATTGGCGCCTGCGCGGAAGGCGCCCGCCTGCTGCCACAGCCGCGTCAGGCGCGGCTCGGCGGCCCCGGCGTCGAACGTCTTTTCCATCGGCATGGCAGAACCCCCGCAATCGGCGGGGGTTCTAGCGCGGGCTTACCGTCAGAGGAAGGGGCGCCCGGCAAGCGCCTGGGCGAAGAGCGCAAGCGCCAGCGCGCCATAGCCGCCGGCGGTCCAGACCGCGGGACGCTGCCAGCCGCGGGGCAGGGCCAGCGCGCCAACGCCCGCAAGCGGAAGCCCATGCAGCGCATGGGTCGCGAAGAAATGCGCGGCGCGCAGGTCGCCGACCTCGCGGCTCCAGCCCGTCAGTGCCAGACGCGCGCCGGCGGCCACCGGGCGCAGCAGGCCAGCGTGGCGGTGTAGATCACCAGTGCCGCGTGGAATTTCAGCGGCTTGATCCAGACGCCTTCGCCCTGCACCTGCCGCGGGTCGAGCCCTGCTGCGACCAGCAGGGGCAGGGCGGCCAGCGCCATCAGGACAGTCAGGCCGGTCAGCAGGGGGGCGTCCTGCCACGGGCGAAGGGGCATCGGGCGGGTCAGCGACAGGGTCATGCGGGCAGTCCCCTGCGCAGGGACAGGCCGAGGATCAGGAAGGCCAGGACCCCCGCCGGGCCAAACAGGAAGGTCAGCGCGAGGCAGGGCAGGACCGCGAGGTGCGGAATGCCGCGGGCCCGGGCGCTGCGGGCGATCCAGAGGCCCACGAGCATGTCGAAGGCCAGGTAGTGAACCCAGCCCGCCAGCGCGATGCCGGGGTCGTCGAACAGGCGCATCACGTCGGGAAGGGCGCCGAAGCCGCCCTCGGCCCCGGCCCGGAAGGTCAGGACCAGCGCGGTGTAGAGCAGCGACAGCGCCGCCGGGATGGCGAAGGCGACAACTGTGGACAGCCGCGGTGCCAGCGGGAACAGCGCCAGCGCCAGCCAGCCTGCGAGGGCGGTGGCATTGGCGATCCGGAACAGGGTCTCGGGGGTCACAGGGTCTGTCACGGCGCTGATCTTTCTACTGTCATGATTGGCGTCGTCGCCCGATTCGCACCTCCGGGCCAAGGGAAATCTTGTCATTGGACAGATTGCATGATACCGAAGGCCGGGACGGTTTCGTCCGCCGAAAGTCACCGATCCATGACCGACCCCGCCCCCGCCCGCCGCTACCACCACGGCGACCTGCGCGCCGCCCTGCTGGCCGCGGCGGAGGAGGAGCTTGCCAGCACAGGCCCGGAAGGCTTTTCGCTGCGCGCCGTGGCACGCCGGGCGGGCGTCAGCCATGCCGCCCCCGCGCATCACTTCGGCGACAGCCGTGGCCTTCTGTCGGCGCTTGCGGCGGAAGGCTTCCGCCGCTTCCTGGCCACGCAGGCCGCGCGCGAGGCCCAGGCGCCGCCTGATCCGCGGTCGCAGCTGGTGGCGGCGGGCCTGGGCTACATCGACTTCGCGCTCGCCCGGCCCACGCTGTTCCGCCTGATGTTCGGCTCGGCCAAGCCCGACCAGGCCAGCGCCGACCTGCTGGCGGCGGGCGAGGCGGCCTATGACCACCTGGCCGCGCAGGTCGCGGCGGTCGGCGGCGACATGCGCGACCTCGCCGCGGTCTGGGCGATGGCGCACGGGCTTGCCGATCTGGCGATGTCGGGCCGCCTCGCCGCGCTGCGGGACCTGCCGGACCTCGAGCGCGATGCCACGCTGTCCGCGATGGTGGCCCGCGCCTTGCCGCAGCGCCCCTAGACCGCCCGGTCGATCTTGGTCGACAGGTGGATCAGGCTTTCGGACGACTTCACCCCCGCCATCGCGCCGATCTGGTCCAGCACCTGGTCCAGCACCTGGGTGTTCGTCGCCGCCACCGTCAGGATCAGGTCGAAGCGTCCCGAGGAGGTGTAACACCGCTCGACCTCCGGGATCGCCTTCAGCCGGGTCAGGATTGCGGGCTGCTGGCGCGGCTCGATGGTCAGCAGGACGGTGGTGCGCAGCCGCCCCTGGCGCGCCGCCTCGCCCAGCCGCAGGGTATAGCCCGCGATGACGCCGGTTTCCTCCAGCCGCTCCAGCCGCGCCTGGATGGTGGACCGCGCCACCTTCATCCGCCGCGCGATGGTGGCCACCGACATCCGCGCATCCGCCGACAGGATCGACACGATGCCGCGGTCCAGATCGTCCATGACGCCGCCCTCCGATGCGCTTCCGGCGCCCTGCCGTGCAACACTGCGCAGATTGTAGTGCCGTTTCGGCAAAATGACGACACCTGACGGCGATTCTGCTGTTTCGTCCGGTGAAGTTGTCACGCATATGCGCCACCCTGATCTTCAGGAAAAAGGGCGGCTCATACGCACCTTGCCTGGTTCCAGAAACCGCGCAAGGCGCACTCCCGGGCGGGCAGCCGGGGGGGCTCGCGACCTCGCGTTCTGTTGGCAAGAAGAAGGACAACGCCGATGGGACTCTCCAAGACGATCTGGGCCAACCCGGCCGAATACCTGCGCACCGTCCAGCCTGAAAACCCCGTGCTGTTCTTCGCGCCCTCCGCCCTGCAGGCGATGGCGCGGCGCTTCATCGACGGATTCCCGGGCCTTGTGACCTATGCGGTCAAGTCCAACCCGGACGAATCCGTCATCGTGAACCTGATCGCGGCGGGCATCCGCGGCTTTGACGTGGCCTCGCCCCACGAAATCGGCCTGATCCGCCGCCTCGCCCCCGATGCGGCGCTGCATTACCACAACCCGGTGCGGTCGGCGGCCGAGATCGCGTTTGCCGTCGAGGCGGGGGTCAGGGCCTGGTCGGTCGACAGCGCGTCGGAACTGGAAAAGCTGATCGCGAAGGTCCCGGCCGAGGCTTGCGAGATCTCCGTCCGCTTTAAGCTGCCGGTGGCGGGTGCCGCCTACAACTTCGGCGCCAAGTTCGGGGCGACCGCGGAGCTTGCGGTCGTGCTGCTGCGGCGCGTCGCCGAGGCGGGCTTCATCCCCTCGATCACCTTCCACCCCGGCACCCAGTGCACCGACCCCGCGGCGTGGGACACCTACATCCGCACCGCCGCCCGGATCGCCCGTGACGCGGGCGTGACGCTGGCGCGCCTGAACGTGGGCGGCGGCTTCCCCTCGCACCGGCTGAACGCGGTGACGCCCGACCTCGACGCGACCTTCGCGCTGATCGACCGGGTGACGACCGAAGCCTTTGGCGAGGACCGCCCGATGCTGGTCTGCGAACCGGGCCGGGGCCTGGTGGGCGACGCCTTCACGGTGGCGGCGCGGGTCAAGGCGGTGCGCGACGGCGGCCATGTGTTCCTGAACGACGGCGTCTACGGGTCGCTGACCGAACTGTCGCTGATCGGCGTCATCGACCGCATCGCGGTGGTCACGCCCGAAGGCCGGGTCCGCGACGCAGCGCCAGCCCCCCGCATCGTCTTCGGCCCCACCTGCGACTCGGTGGACCGGCTGCCCGGCGACGTGATGCTGGCCGCCGACATCGCCGAGGGCGACTTCGTCGTGGTGCATGGCACCGGCGCCTATTCGACGGTGACCAACACCCGCTTCAACGGCTTTGGCGAACTGGGCATCGCGACCGTGCTCAGCCAGAAGCTCTGACACCCCCCGCCCCCGGCTGGACGCAAGCCCCGCCGGGGGCTTAGGCTGGCGCGATCCCCGCGACGGGAGCGCGCGCATGGGCTGGCTCGACCGTCTGTTCCGCCGTCGGCCGCAGCCGCAGCCGCCGACAACCGTGCTGCCGCGGCCCAAGGCCGTGCGCGGGCGGGTGGACCATGTGGTGATCCTCGACGGCACCATGTCGAGCCTGCGCGACGGCGAGGAGACGAATGCCGGCCTGACCTGGAAGCTGCTGACCGAAGGCGGCCCGCGGGCGTCGCTGTCGGTCTGCTACGAACCGGGGCTGCAGTGGAAGGACTGGCGCAGCTTGCCCGACGTGGCCCAGGGCCGCGGCCTGTCCCGCCAGATCCGCCGCGCCTACGGCCACCTCGCCAGCCACTACCGCCCGGGCGACCGCATCTGGCTGTTCGGCTTCTCCCGCGGCGCCTTCGCCGTCCGCTCGCTGGCCGGCGTGATCGACCGCGTGGGCCTGCTGCGCCACGACCAGGCCACCGAACGCGCCGTGCATCTGGCCTGGCGCCACTACCGCAACGGCCCCGACACGCCGGTCGCCCGCGCCTTCCGCGGCCGCTTCTGTCACGCCGAGGCACCGGTCGAGGCGGTCTGCGTCTGGGATACGGTCAAGGCCCTGGGTCTGCGCCTGCCGCTCCTGTGGCTCTTGGCCGAAAAGCGCACGGCCTTCCACGACACCCGCCTCGGCCCGGCGATCCGCCACGGCTTCCAGGCCTTGGCGCGGGACGAGACGCGTGCGGTCTACGCGCCGATCCTGTGGACCACGGGGGCGGACTGGAAGGGCAACGTCGAACAGGTCTGGTTCCGCGGCGCCCATGGCGATGTCGGCGGCCAGATCGGCGGCTACCCGGCCAGCCGCCCGCTGTCGAACATCCCGCTCGTCTGGATGCTCGACCGCGCGGAAAGCGCGGGCCTGCCGCTGCCCGAAGGATGGCGCGCCCGCTACCCCTGCGACGCGACCGCACCGATGACCGGCACCTGGTCCGGCTGGGGCGCCGTCTTCCTCCTGCGCCGCCGCCGCCGCATCGGCCGCGACCGCTCCGAACGCCTGCACGAGACCATCGCCCCCGCCCCCCCGGCCGGCGCCCCGCTGCGCCCGGGCCTCTCCTGACCCCTCGGACTTTCATCTCTTCGTAAATATCCCGGGGGTCCGGGGGCAGCGCCCCCGGGGTCTCCGCAAGGGACCGGCCATGCGACTGTTGACCCTCGCCGTCCCGCAATTCGCCTGCACCCGGGGCCTCGACGCCAACCTCGCCGCGGCGGAACGGCTGGTGCGCCGGTCGGCCGGGCAGGGCGCGCAGGTGGTGCTGATCCAGGAACTGTTCGCCACCCCCTGTTTCTGCATCACCGAACGCCCGGAATACCACATCCCCCAGGGCCCGGGGTACGAGGAGACTTACTGCTTCTCGCCCGGCGACACCGGCTTCCGTGTCTGGGACACGGCGGCGGGGCGGCTGGGGGTGGGCATCCGCTGGGACCAGTGGTTCCCCGGGGCCGCGCGCGCGATGGCGCTGGCCGGGGCCGAGGTCCTGCTCTGCCCCACCGCCATCGGCTCCGAACCTCCCGCACCGGGCTACGACAGCCAGCCGCACTGGGAAGCGGTGATGCGCGGCCATGCCGCGGCCAACATCATGCCGCTGGCCGCGGCCAACCGCATCGGCACCGAGACGGCACCCGAAGGGACAGCGGTCACCTTCTGCGGATCAAGCGTCATCGCCGACCAGACGGGACAGGCGGTGGCCGGGGCCTCGCGCGACCGGGAAGAAGTGCTGACCGCGACCTTCGACCCTGAGGCCATCGCCGGCCTGCGCCGGTCCTGGGGCCTGTTCCGCGACCGGCGGATCGATCTCTCCGGCGCGCTCGCGACGCCGGGCGGGGGGGGCGGCAAATTCCTTGAAGAAAGGAATTTGCAAAACTCTTTCTTCAAGAGTTTTGCCGCACCCCCGCCGTCAGCGCCTGCCGATCTCCACGTAATCGCGCTGCGCCGCGCCGATGTACAGCTGCCGCGGGCGGCCGATCTTCTGCGTCGGGTCGGCGATCATCTCCTTCCACTGGCTGATCCAGCCGACCGTGCGCGACAGCGCGAAGATCGGCGTGAACATCGCCGTGGGGAAGCCCATCGCCTCGAGGATGATGCCGGAATAGAAGTCGACGTTGGGGTAGAGCTTCTTCGAGATGAAGTAGTCGTCCTCCAGCGCGATCCGTTCCAGTTCCTTGGCGACCTGCAGCAGCGGATTGTTGTGGATGCCCAGCAACTCCAGCACCTCGTCGGCGCTTTCCTTCATCACCTTGGCACGCGGGTCGAAGTTCTTGTAGACGCGGTGGCCGAAGCCCATCAGGCGGAAGCCCGAGGACTTGTCCTTGGCCTTGGCGATGAACTCCGGGATGCGGTCCCTGGAGCCGATTTCGCGCAGCATTTCCAGACAGGCCTGATTGGCCCCGCCATGCGCGGGCCCCCAGAGGCAGGCGATCCCGGCCGCGATGCAGGCAAAGGGGTTGGCGCCGGACGATCCCGCAAGCCGCACGGTCGATGTCGAGGCATTCTGCTCGTGGTCGGCGTGCAGCATCATGATCCGGTCCAGCGCCTTGGACAGGACCGGGTTGGGCTCGTAGTCCTCGGCCGGGACCGAAAAGCACATGTGCAGGAAGTTCGAGGCGTAATCGAGCTTGTTCCTGGGGTAGACGAAGGGCTGGCCGATCGAATACTTGAACGCCATCGCCGCGATCGTGGGCAGCTTGGCGATCAGCCGGATCGCCGCGACCTCGCGCTGCCAGGGGTCGTTGATGTCGGTCGAGTCATGGTAGAAGGCGCTCATCGCGCCCACGACCCCCACCATCGTCGCCATCGGGTGGCTGTCCCGCCGGAACCCGCGGAAGAAGTAGTGCATCTGTTCATGCACCATCGTGTGCCTGGTCACCCGGCCCTGGAAATCGGCAAGCTGGTCGGCGGCCGGCAGTTCGCCGTACAGAAGCAGGTAGCAGACCTCGAGGAAGGTCGACTTCTCGGCCAACTGCTCGATCGGATAGCCGCGATAGAGCAGTTCGCCCTTGTCGCCGTCGATGTAGGTGATGGTCGACTCGCAGGCCGCCGTCGAGGTGAAGCCCGGGTCATAGGTGAAGACGTCGCCCTGGGCGTAAAGCTTGCCGATGTCCACCACATCGGGCCCCAGCGTGGGCGACCGCATCGGCAGGTCGATGACCTTGTCGCCGATCGTCAGTTTCGCGGTCTTGCCTGCAGCCATGTCGGTCCCCCGTCGAATTGGCGTCCGGTTTGCGTCCCGGGGGGCCCTGCGCCCGGATTCAGCCGGCCGCCGCCTCCAGACGCGCGATGGTCTCCTCCCGGCCGAGGACGAGCATCATGTCATAGACGCTCGGACTGACCGTCCGACCCGCCAGCGCGGCGCGCAGCGGGCCGGCGAGCTTGCCGAAGCCCAGTCCATGGTCGGCGGCAAACACCGGCAGGATGGACTCCAGATCGCTGCGCGTCCAGCCTGCATTTTGCAGTCGCGGCGTCAAGTTCTTCAGTATGCCACGGGATGCATCGTCCAGCGCCCGTTCGGCCGCCGGATCCCTGCCGACGGGCCGAGCGATCATGAGGAACCGAGCTTTATCAAGAAGTTCGGGGAATGTCTTCGCAGATTGCTTGAGGAACGGAAGGGCCTGCGCCATGGCCCCCTGCTGATCGGGAGTCAGCGCCGGGGCCCCGGTGGCGGCCAGGTAGGCCCGCAGTTCATGCAGCAGTGCAGCATCATCCGCCATCGCCATCTGCCTGCCGCAGACGAAGTCGAGCTTGGCGAAGTCGAGTCGCGCCGGCGCCCGGCCTATCCCCTCCAGCGAAAAGACCGCCATTGCCTGGTCGCTGGAGAAGACCTCCATGTCGCCATGCGCCCAGCCCAGGCGCGCGAGGTAGTTCCGCATCCCCGCCGCCGGATAGCCCTGCAGCTGGTAGTCGCCCACCGCCGTCGCCCCGTGCCGCTTCGACAGCTTCTTGCCGTCCGGCCCGTGGATCAGCGGGACATGCGCCCAGACCGGCACCGCCCAGCCCATCGCCTGCCAGACGAGCTGCTGGCGCGCCGCGTTGACCAGGTGGTCGTCGCCGCGGATCACGTGGGTGACGCCCATGTCGTGGTCGTCGACCACCACCGCCAGCATGTAGACCGGCGTGCCGTCCGACCTAAGCACGATCATGTCGTCGAGCTGGTCGTTCCTGACCACCACGCGGCCCTGCACGGCATCCTCGATCACCGTCTCGCCGGTCCGCGGCGCCCTGAGGCGGATGGCGAAGGGCGCATCGGGCCAGGTCGCGGGGTCGGCGTCGCGCCAGGGGCTGCGGAAGACGGGATAGCGGCCTGCGGCTTCCTCCGCCGCCCGGAACGCCGCGATTTCTTCGGCCGTGGCAAAGCAGCGGTAGGCCGCGCCGCGGGCCAGCATCTCGCGCGCGACCTCGGCATGGCGGTCGCGGCGGTCGAACTGGCTGACCGCCTCGCCGTCCCAGTCCAGCCCCAGCCAGCGCAGGCCCGCCAGGATCGCCGCCGTCGCCTCGGGGGTGGAGCGTTCGCGGTCGGTGTCCTCGATCCGCAGCAGGAACCTGCCGCCGCGGCCGCGGGCGAAAAGCCAGTTGAACAGCGCCGTCCGTGCCCCCCCGATGTGCAGGAATCCGGTGGGCGAAGGGGCAAAGCGCGTCACGACGGCGGCTTGCGGCCGGGATTGGTCCGGGGACATGGGGCGCGCGTTAACCTTTTGGCAACCATGAGATGCGACAAACCCCTTACGGCATCCGCACGCGGGGGGGCAAGGTGGGCGGCGTCCGCACGCTCGGGGAACGTCTGGCGCTGGCCTTCGCGGTGGCGCGCGGGCGGCTGTTCCCCTTCGTGCCGGTGGCGATGGCGCTTGGCATCGGGCTGTGGTTCGCGCTGCCCTTCGATCCGGGTCCGCGGTCCTGGGCGCTGGCCCTTGCCCTGCTGGCCGGCGCGGCGTGGGTCGCGCTGCGGGGTCCCGAGGCGCTGGGGCCCCCGGCCGTGGTGCTGGCCGCCGCGGCCGCAGGCTTCCTCGCCGTCAGCCTGCGCGCCGAAACCGTGCGCGCCCCGGTGCTGGAAGGGCGCTACTACGGGGCCGTGCAGGGCCGCGTCACCGGCATCGACCGCAGCCAGTCCGACGACCTGCGCCTGACGCTCGACCGCGTGGTGCTGGAAGACATGGACCCCGAGGCCACGCCGCAGCGGGTGCGGGTGTCGATCAAGGGCCCGGACCTCGCACCCGTGCCGGGCACCGTGGTGATCCTGACCGCGCAACTTCTGCCCCCCAACGCGCCCGCGGAACCCGCAGGCTTCGACTTCCGCCGCATGGCCTGGTTCGATCGCCTGGGGGCGGTGGGCTACGCCGCGACCCCGGTGCTGACCTGGGCGCCGCCCGAAGGGCAGGCGCTGGCCGTCGACCGGCTGCGGCAGGTGCTGTCGGGGGCGATCACGGCGGCGATCCCGGGTGATGCGGGGGCCTTCGCGGCGGGCGTGATGACCGGCGACCGGTCGGGGCTGAGCCTCGATGCGGTGCGGGACCTGCGCGATTCGAACCTCGCGCACCTCCTCGCGATCTCGGGGATGAACCTCGCCTTCCTGACCGGCTTCGTCTTCGCGCTGATCCGCTACGGCCTGGCGCTGGTGCCGCCGCTGGCGCTGCGGGTGAATGCCAAGAAGGTCGCGGCGGTGGCGGCGCTGGGGGTGGCGTTCTTCTACCTGCTCTTGTCGGGGTCGAACGTCGCGACGGAACGCGCCTTCGTGATGGCCGCGGTGATGCTGGGCGCCGTGCTTCTGGACCGCAAGGCCTTTACCCTGAGGTCGGTGGCGCTGTCGGCCGTGCTGCTGCTGGCCTCGAAGCCCGAAAGCCTGACCGAGCCCGGATTCCAGATGTCCTATGCCGCCACGGTGGCGCTGATCCTGGGCTTTGGCGTGCTGCAGGCGCGGGTGGAACGCGGGCGGATGCCGGGGGCGGCGGTCTGGGTCTATACGCTGGTGCTGTCCTCGGTGATCGGCGGCGTGGCGACGGCGCCCTATGCGGCGGCGACCTTCAACCGCTTTGCCGACTACGGGCTGATCGCGAACCTCCTGACGGTGCCGGTGATGGGGGCGGGGGTGATGGGTGCGGGCGTGATGGCGCTGCTTCTGTGGCCCCTTGGCCTGTCGGCGCTGCCGTTTGCGGTGATGGGCTGGTCGTCGGGCTGGATCCTGGCCGTGGCCAACCGCGTGGCAGGGCTGGAGGGCGCGGTGACGATGATCCCCGCGCCGCCGTTGTGGGTCATCCCGGTGATGACCCTGGGGGCGGTGTGGCTGGCGGTCTGGCCGGGGCGGGCGCGCTGGGCCGGTGCGGCGCCGATGGCGGCGGCGCTGGCGGGCTGGGTGGCGGTCGACCGGCCGGCGCTGCTGATCTCGGACGACGGGCGGCTCGCCGGGCTGATCGGGCCAGAGGGCCGCGCGCTCAGCGCGCCGCGGGGTGCGGGCTTTGCCGCCCAGACCTGGCTCGCCCGCGACGGCGACGGCGCCTCGCAGGCCGAGGCCGCGGCGCGGCCCGGCTTTGCCGGGCCGCGCGAGGCGCGGCGTTTCACGCTGGACGGCGTGCCGGGCGTGGTGCTGACGGGCAAGGGGGCGGCCGAGGCGGTGGCGGGGGCCTGCGGGACGGTGCGGCTGGTGATCGTGGCGGCGGTGGTCCCGCAGGTGCCCGGGGGCTGTGCGGTGATCGATGCGGGGCTTCTGGCGCAGACCGGGGCGCTGGCGGTGACGGTGGACGGCGGCGCGCTGGTGCTGACGCCCGCGCGGGGCGCGCCGCGGGCCTGGGCGGGGGGGAAGCGGTGGCCTTCGCCTGACGGGTTGGCCCTTGCCGGCCTCAGGTCTCGCGCAGACGCAGGTCTTCGCCCCGCAGATGCGCCAGCCCCGCCTTGACCGCACCTACCGGCAGGGCGGCGCCCAAAAGCGCGAGCCCCGCGATGCGCCCCGCGAGCCGCAGGCGGGGGCCCGCCACGGGCGGTTCGGGCGGGGCGAGTTCGGGCAGGATCGCGGCGCCGGTCGGCTCGGGCGCTGGCGGCGAAGGCGCGGTGGCCGCAGGGGGCAGGGCGGCCGGGGCGGCCGGGGCGGCCGGCGGCGAGCTGCGCATCAGGGCACGGATCGCGTGCAGCGGGTCCTCCGCGACGCGGTCGGCGGGCGGGGCGGGCTC
>CAZCPY010000048.1:0-3567 GCA_964499865.1 uncultured Rhodobacterales bacterium
GGCCGAGGCGTGGCGGATGGCGGACGAGGGCCCGCCGGCCGCGACCCGGAAGCGCGCGGACGTCAACCCGCGGCGGGCGCGCGGGCCGATCCGTCTGCGGCTTCCGCCGGGGGCCTGACGCGGACCCCGGCCCGATCCGGGTGCCTTCCCCACCCCCTTGCGGGGGGGGGCGCCACCGATGGGCCGGGCGCCACCGATGGGCCGGGCGCCCCCCCACCCTCTCCCTCCCCCACGAGGGGGGAGGGAAGCGCCCGGGCTTCGGAGGGTCTCCCCGCCGTCTTCCCGCCGTCTCCCCGCCGTCTTCCCGCCGTCTGCCCGCCCCCTTCTCCCCCCTTCCGCCCGCCGCCTGCCGGTGCCACAAGGCGCCGGGGCCATGTAACGGAATCATGACAGCGGGCGTCTTCCTTGCCGTCCTCGGTGCCGCGGCCCTGCATGCGGCGTGGAATGCCATCATCAAGTCGGGCACCAGCCGCGCCGGTGCGATGGCGATCCTGTCGGTGTGGGAGATCGTCGTCGGCGCGGGCCTGGCCCTGCCGCAGGGCCTGCCGGGTGCGCCGGTCCTGCCCTGGCTGGCGGCCTCGGCGCTGTTCCACCTGATCTACAAGACCGGCCTGACCTTCGCCTATGACCGCGGCGATCTCAGCCGCGTCTACCCGCTTGCGCGCGGGACGGCGCCGCTGGCGGTGCTGGTCATCGGCGTGCTGGTGCTGGGCGAAGGGGTGGGGGCGCTTGAGGCCGCAGGCATCCTGGTGCTGGGCGCGGGGATCCTGACGCTGGCGGCGGGGGCTCTGCGCGGCGAGAACCGGGGCCTCGTGCCCTTCGCGCTGCTCGCCGCCGTCGGGACGGCGGGCTACACGCTGGTCGACGGGCTGGGCGCGCGGGTGTCGGGGGCGCCCGGCGCCTATGTCGCCTGGCTGTTCGTGCTGGACGGGGCGTCCTACCTTGCGCTGATGGCCGCCCTGCGCGGGCGACGGGCGCTGCCGCCGGTGGGGGCGGACTGGGCCTGGGGCGCGCTCGGCGGGGCTGCGTCCTGGGGCGCCTATGCCATCGCCGTCTGGGCGATGACGGTGGCCCCGATCCCGCTGGTGGCGGCGCTGCGCGAAACCTCGATCCTGTTCGCCGTGCTGATCGGCCGGGTTCTGTTCGGCGAGCCGATCACGCCCGGCAAGGCCGCCGCGCTGGCGCTTGTCCTGGCCGGGCTGGCGCTGACGCGGCTCTAGCCCGCCCGCCCGGGCCGTTCCGGCAGGACCTGCTGCACGATCCCGGCGAAGGTCAGGTAGACCGAGGTCACGATCAGCCCCCAGAGTGCCCAGGACCCCGGGTGAAACTCCACCCAGGCGGCCCGGCCCGCGAACAGCACCCAGGCCAGCGCCATGCCGAGCGACAGCGGGCGCCAGCGGTCGGTGCGCACGGGGTGGATGAACTTGAGGTTGGTGAACATGGCCCAGGTCAGCAGGATCACGATCACCAGCGCCAGCCACTCCGCGGGCTTGAGCGCGAACAGCACCAGCACGACCATGTTCCAGCACGCGGGAAAGCCCGCGAACGAATAGTCCCGCGTCTTCATCCGCGTGTCGGCGAAGTAGATCACCGACCCGTAGACGATGGCGATGATCGCAAGCCAGCCGGTCCAGCCGGTCAGAAGGCCCGACTTGAACAGCGCATAGGCGGGGATGAAGACATAGGTCAGGTAATCCACGATCAGGTCCATCAGGACGCCGTCGTAGGTGGGCCAGTTGGCCCTGACGTCGAACCGGCGCGCGAGCGGGCCGTCGATGCCGTCCACGACCAGCGCCACCACCAGCCACAGGAACATCAGCGACCATTTCTCCTCGACCGCCGCCAGCATCGCGAACATCGACAGCACCGCGCCGGTGGCGGTCAAGAGGTGGACGGACAGGGCCTTGAGGCGGGGCTGCATGGGGCGTCAGGCTCTCGGGTGGGCCATGGCATAGACCTCCATCAGGCGGGCGGTGTCCACGGCGGTGTAGCCCTGCGTGGTCGACAGCGAGGCATGGCCCAGCAGTTCCTGGATCGCCCGCAGGTCGCCGCCCGCGGCCAGCAGGTGGGTGGCGAAGCTGTGGCGCAGCGCGTGCGGCGTGGCGGAGGCGGGCAGGCCCAGGCGCAGGCGGGCGCGTTCCATCGCCAGCTGCACAAGGCGCGGCGACAGGGGCCCGCCGCGGGCGCCGCGGAACAGGGGGGCGTCGGGCGCGACCGGCACGGGGCAGAGGCGCACGTAGTCCGCCACCGCCGCCCGTGCCGCGGGCAGGGCGGGGACCAGCCGCAGCTTGCCGCCCTTGCCGCGGATGCGCAGCACCTCGGCCAGCGGATGGTCGGCACCGGTCAGCGACAGGGCCTCGGAGATGCGCAGGCCGAGGCCGTAGAGCAGCGTCACCACGGCGGTGTCGCGCGCCGCGATCCAGGGCTCGCGCGCGTCGGTGCCGATGTCGTCCAGCACCGCCGCGGCGGCGTCTTCGTCCAGCGGGCGGGGCAGCTTCTTCTTCACCCGCGGCGCGCGCGCCGACAGGGTGGCGGTGGCGTCCTCGCCCTCGCGGTCAGCCAGCCAGCCGGTGAAGTTCTTGACCGCCGACAGGCTGCGCGCCAGCGACCTTGCGACGACGCCGCGGCCGCGCTCGTGCGCCATGAAAGCGCGCAGGTCGGCGGACGACGCCGCGGCCAGCGCGTGCGGCCCCTCGCCCGTGCCGTGGTGGTCGGCGAGGAACGCGAGCCAGCGGGTCACGTCCGCCGTGTAGGCGGACAGGGTCAGCGCCGCCGCGCCACCGGCCGCCAGATGCCGCCGCCAGTCGTCAAGCGCGTCCCGCGCGGCGGGCGACAGGGCCAGCGTCACGACAGCCACCGCCGCATCGTGCGCTCGAACACGGCGGCGAAGAAGGCCAGCAGGTCGGTGCCCTGCGTGGGGCGGAACATGTGGGGGTCTTCCGCCCCCATTGCCAGCATCCCCGGCAACCGCCCGCGCCCGAAGTCCAGCCGCAGCAGCGCCTCGGACCGCACCCAGGCGGCGCGGTCGCCGTAGAGCTGGGCCGAGGCGGGCACGACCTGGCGCAGCGTCACCGGCCGCAGGGGCACGTTGCGGCCGGCGGCGACGTAGTCGGCCACGAACCCGGGCTCGGCCACGAACAGCACGTCGCCCAGGGACCGCAGCGCCGGGTCATCCGCCGACTGCACGCTTTCCAGCACCAGCCGGATGCTGTCCACCCGCAGCGCCTGCGCCACGTCGCCGGCCAGCGCGCCCAGGAAATCGGCAAAGCTCAGCGGGTCGAGCAGTTGCAGGATCGCCCGGTGCACCTGGTTGGTGCCGGCAAGGTTCTCGTAGGCTGCCGCGATCACGCCGCGGTGGGTGTCCTCCAGCCGGTCGAGCCGCGCCTCCAGCCGTTCCATCGCGATGCCGCGCAGGTCGACGATGTTCGACCCCATGGCCCGTTCGTTCGCCGCGATCAGCGCGGCCATCACGTCGCGGTCCTCGAGGATCGCCTCCGGCGCCGCGATGATGCGGTCGCGCAGGTCCTGTTCGATCATGCCGTCCTGCCCCTTGTCACGGGCACGTTA
>CAZCPY010000048.1:3577-21115 GCA_964499865.1 uncultured Rhodobacterales bacterium
TTACCCGGGTTTCACAGGATTTTCTGCCCGGTTTTCGCCCAGTCCTTCATGAACTGGTCCAGACCCTTGTCGGTCAGCGGGTGGGCGGCCAGGGCCTTGATGACGGCGGGGGGCGCGGTGATCACGTCGGCGCCGACCAGCGCGCATTGCGTGACGTGGTTGGGCGTGCGGATCGAGGCGGCGAGGATCTGCGTCTTGAAGCCGTAGTTGTCATACACGGTGCGGATGTCGCCGATCAGCTCCATCCCGTCGAGGTTGATGTCATCGAGGCGGCCCACGAAGGGGCTGATGAACGTGGCCCCCGCCTTCGCTGCCAGAAGCGCCTGGTTGACGCTGAAGCACAGCGTCACGTTGACCATGTGACCAAGGCCCGTGAGGTGCTTGCAGGCCTTGAGCCCGTCCCAGGTCAGCGGCAGCTTGATCGTGATGTTGGGCGCGATGTCCGCCAGCTTGAGCCCCTCGGCGATCATCGCCCCGGCGTCCAGCGCCACCACCTCGGCCGACACCGGGCCCGGCACCAGCGCGCAGATCTCGCGCGTCACCTCGATGATGTCGCGGCCCGACTTCAGGATCAGCGAGGGGTTGGTGGTCACCCCGTCGACCATGCCAAGGGCGTGAAGTTCGGCGATGGCCGGGACATCGGCAGTGTCGACAAAGAACTTCATGGGGCGCGCGCTCCTTGGCGGGTTGTCCTCTATGGCCCGGGGGTTTACCCCAACGGGTTCCGGTGGGGAAGGCGGGAATGGCCGACAGGGTCTATGAGGTGGGGCAGGGCGTCACCGTGGTGACGGTCGAACCCCTGCCGCCCTTGGACTATACCGCGCCCGAAGGCGGCTGCGGCGACGGGGATTTCGTGGAGGTGCCGCTCGGGCCGCGGCGGGTGCTGGGCGTGGTCTGGGGACCGGGGTCGGGCAGGTGGGACCCCGCCAGGGTGCGGCCCGTGACCCGCGTGCTTGACGCGGTGCCGATGGCTGCGGGGATGCGGGCCTTCCTCGCCCGCGCGGCGGAGTACACGCTGACGCCGCTGCCGGCGATGCTGCGGCTGGCCACGCGTGCGCCGGGGCTTGGCGATCCGCCCTCGATGCGGCGCGTCTACCGGCTGGCGGGGCCGGTGCCCAACCGGATGACCGAGGCGCGGTTCCGCGTGGTGGAGGCCTTGCGCGCCGCCCCCGAGGCGCTGACCCTTCGCGAAGTGACGGACGCCGCGGGCGTGGGGTCTGCGGTGGTCAAGGGGCTGGTGGGCCTAGGCGTCGTGGCCGAGGCCGAGGCGCCCAGGGACCTGCCCTATCCGCGCCTGACCCCCCTGATGGCAGCCCGGCTGGAAGGCGACCAGGTGGGCGCGGGCGACGCGCTGGCCGCGACCGTGGCGGCGGGGGGCTATGCCTGCACGCTCTTGAAGGGCGTCACCGGATCGGGCAAGACCGAGGTCTATCTGGAGGCGGTGGCCGAAGCCTTGCGCGCGGGCCGCCAGGCGCTGGTCCTGTGCCCGGAAATCGCGCTGACGGCCGAGTTCCTGGCCCGCGTCGAGGCGCGGTTCGGCGGGCGGGCGGCAGAGTGGCATTCGGGGATCACCCAGACCGAACGCCGCAGGCTCTGGCGCATGGTGGGCGAAGGCGGCGCCTCTCTGGTCGTCGGTGCGCGGTCGGCGCTGTTCCTGCCGTTCCGCGACCTTGGCCTGATCGTCGTGGATGAGGAACACGACACGTCCTACAAACAGGAGGACGGCGTTCTCTACCACGCCCGCGACATGGCGGTGCTGCGCGCCGCGATCACCGCCTGCCCGGTGGTGCTGGCCTCGGCCACGCCCGCGCTGGAAACCTGGGCCAATGTGGAGGCGGGCAAGTATGCGCGCCTCGACCTGTCGGCGCGGTTCGGCGCCGCGGTGATGCCCGCGATGAACGCGATCGACATGCGGGCCGAACGGATGGACCCCGGGCGCTGGATGTCGCCGACGCTCGCGGCGCTGGTGGCGGGGCGGCTGGAGCGGGGGGAGCAGGCGCTCCTGTTCCTCAACCGCCGCGGCTATGCGCCGGTGACGCTGTGCCGCGCCTGCGGGGCGCAGGTCGGCTGCGACCAGTGCGACGCGCGGATGGTCGAGCACCGGTTCCAGAAGCGCCTGGTCTGCCACCAGTGCGGCGCGACCAAACCGGTTCCCGCGTCATGCCCGGCCTGCGGCAAGGACGGCACGATGGCCGCCGTGGGCCCCGGCGTGGAACGGTTGCAGGAGGAGGTCGCCGCGCGGTTCCCGCAGGCGCGGGTGGCGGTGCTGTCCTCCGACCTGTTCGGCACCGCGCGCGCGCTCAAGGAGGCGGTGGCCGACATCGCCGCGGGCGGGGCGGATATCGTCATCGGCACGCAGATCGTGGCCAAGGGGCACAACTTCCCGCTGCTGACGCTTGTGGGCGTGATCGACGCCGACCTGTCGCTGTTCGGCGCCGACCTGCGGGCGGCGGAGCGCACGTTCCAGCTGATGCGGCAGGTCGCGGGCCGGGCGGGGCGCACGGCGGAACGCCCCGGCGAGGCCTGGCTGCAGACGCACCAGCCCGACCACCCGGTGATCCGCGCGATCCTGGCGGGCGACGAGGAAGGCTTCTGGCGCGCCGAGGCCGCCGAGCGGCGGGTCGCGGGCATGCCGCCCTTCGGCCGGCTGGCGGGGGTGATCCTGTCGTCGGAAGACCTCGGCCAGGTCTTCGACGTGGCGGGCGACCTTGCGCGCCGCGACGGGCCGCTCCGGGCGGCGGGCGCGCAGGTCTTCGGCCCCGCCCCAGCGCCGATTGCGCGGGTGCGCGGGCGGCACCGGGTGCGGCTGTTGGTCAAGGCCTCGAAGTCGGTGGCGCTGCAACCCGCCATCGCCGCCTGGCTAGCGCAGGTCAAGCTGCCCGCGGGCCTGCGGCTGGCGGTGGACATCGACCCGCAGAGCTTTCTGTAAGGGCCGTCGGGGGCGGCTTTCCGGGACGGGGCCGTGCGATCTTGCCGGCGCGGCGGGCGGCTGCGCGGCTGCCGGCCGGGCGGTCCCTGACCGGAAGATGCGCTTCCCTCCCCCCTCGTGGGGGAGGGAGAGGGTGGGGGGGCGCGCCCGCGGCAAGGCAGAGCCCCCCCGCCTCTCGACCAGGGGGCAGGGGCGGCGGGGCTCCGCCCTGCCCGCATCCGCTTGACCTGCCGGGACAGCCGGGCGACATGCGCCCGAGCCGCAGCCCCGGAGAGCCGCCGATGCCCGTCTTCACCGCCCTGACCACCCTGCAAGGCGAGGCGCCCGCCCGCGCGCTGGCCGATGCGCTCGACCGGCTGGAGCCTGCGCCGGTGGGCGTCGGCGTCTTCGAGGTCGAGGACGGGTCGGGCGTCTGGGAGGTGGGCGGCTATTTCGAGGCGCCGCCCGACGGGGTGGTGCTGGCGCTGTTCGCCGCGGCCTTCGGGGCGGCCGACTTCGCCGTGTCGCAGGTGCCCGACACCGACTGGGTGGCCCGGGTGCGGCGCGAACTGTCGCCCGTCGAGGCGGGGCGCTTCCACCTCTACGGCAGCCACGACGCGCACCGGGTGCCCGAAGGCGCGGTGGCCCTGCTGATCGAGGCGACGGTGGCCTTCGGCACCGGCCACCACGGCACCACCAAGGGCTGCCTGCTGGCGCTGGACCGGCTGCTGGCGGCGGGCGAGGCGCCTGCGCGCGTGGCCGACATCGGCTGCGGCACCGGCGTGCTGGCGCTGGCGGCGGCGGCGACGCTGCCGGGGGCGCGGGTGCTGGCCTCCGACATCGACCCGGTGGCGGTGGCGGTGGCCGAGGTCAATGCGCAGGCCAACGCCCTTGCGGGCCGGGTGGAGTGCCTGACGGCGGCGGGTTTTGCCGATCCGCGGCTGGACGGGCCGTTCGACCTGATCCTGGCCAACATCCTGAAGGGCCCGCTGATCGCGCTGGCCCCCGACGTGGCGGCGCGGGTGGCGCCCGGCGGGGCGGTGATCCTGTCGGGCCTTCTGGGCACCCAGGCCGGGGACGTGACCGCCGCCTATGTCGCCGCGGGCCTGCGGCCGGAGATGCGCGACGATCTGGGCGAATGGGCGGTGCTGACCCTGCGGAAGTGACACTGCGGAAGTGACACTGGGGCATTGATGCGGCGGCGGCGACGACTGCTGCGGACTTTTGCCAAGTTCGCGCCGCAATCGTCTGAAATGCCTTAGTTCTGCCCGAATCCGGGCGCAGAAACGCACCAGGTCGGGGGCGACCATCCTGGGATGAACGCTGTCATGGACCCCAATCTGGAAGACTTCTACCGCCGCATCGCCCGCGTCCAGTCGGCGCATTCGCGCGGCTACGGGTTCGAGGCCGATGGCACCATCGGCCGGTCGCATTACGCCCGGCCGTCGCGCCGCGGCTTTCCGGTCATCAAGGCGCTGGTGGTGGTGGCGATCTGCGTGATCGGGCTCAAGGCCACGATCCACTACTACATCGGCGCCGACCTCTACGAGGCGCGGGTGCAGACGCTGCTGGCGGGCGAGGGCTTTGACCGTCTGGGCGGCTACCTGATGGCCTCCGACCCCGCGACGCTGTGGCTGTCGGACAAGCTGACAGCCTGGGTCGGCCCGCGGTTCTGAACCGCCGCCGCCGTCGCCGTGACCGGGCCGCACCCCCGCCGCACCCCCGGGGCGCGGCCCCCTTGCCGTCGCGGCACCAGACGAAAAGGCCGCGTCCCGGTGCGGGATCGCGGCCCTTGTTTCGTGCGTCGGTTCGGCAGGCGCCCCGGTCGGCGCCCCACCCGCGTCAGGCCTGCTGGCCCTGCGCAATCCGGTCGATGTCGCCGCGGCAAAGCCCGATGTCGTCAAGCTCGCGGTCGGAAAGCAGCTCCAGCGCCTTGCGGGTCATGCGCGCGTCGTTCCAGCCGGCGACGGCGGCAATCGCCCGGTCGAGGACCTGGACGAAGCGGTAGGTGGTGATGGCGCCGAACGGCGCCCGGCGGGTCGTCTCTATGGCGGCCATGATCTGTATCCTTCAGGGTTCGGTTTCGTTCACACACTGCACAATCGGTCAGCTTTCCTGTCCGATGGGAGGCATTTAGGCGTGCTGCAGGTGCGAAGCAAGCCGGGCCCGGGCATGGCCGCCTTGCATCCCGCGCATGACTGTCCGTCGCGAAAATGACATGATTCCATGGGCGTGGTCCGTCGGTGTCGGGAACGGCGGGGCAAGCGTCGCCTTTCGCCGCCGCAGCATCGCGCGCCCTTCAGAAGGGTGCTGGAATCCGTTCCCCTTTTGTGCGACCTTCCGGGAAAAGAGGCAGGCACATGCGCGTGATCGGCATCGACCCGGGGCTTCGCAACCTCGGCTGGGGGGTGATCGACGTGGCGGGCGCGCGCATCGCGCATGTCGAAAACGGCATCTGCCATACGCCCAGCAGCGAGGCGGACCTGTCGCTGCGCCTGCTGTCGCTGCACGGCCAGCTTTCGGCGGTCGTCGCGCGCCTGAAGCCGACCGCCGCCGCGGTGGAGCTGACCTTCGTCAACAAGGACGCGGTGGCGACGCTGAAGCTGGGCCAGGCCCGCGGCGTGGCGCTTCTGGTGCCCGCACAGGCGGGGCTGGCGGTGGGGGAATACGCGCCGAACGCGGTCAAGAAGGCGGTCGTGGGCGTGGGCCATGCGGCCAAGGCGCAGATCGACCACATGGTGCGGTTCTACCTGCCCGGCGTGCACATCGCCGGCGCCGACGCGGCGGATGCGCTGGCCGTGGCGATCTGCCATGCGCACCACCTGCAATCCGCAGGCCGCCTGCAGGCGGCCTTGAGGGCCGCGGGATGATCGGCCGCGTGGCGGGGGTGATCGTCCACCGGGGCGAGGGTCACGTGGTGATCGACGCCCGCGGCGTGGGCTACCTGATCCACGTCAGCGACCGCACCCTGGCGGCCCTGCCGGGCACGGGCGAGGTGGCCGCCTTGTGGACCGACCTTCTGGTGCGCGAGGACCTGTTGCAGCTGTTCGGCTTTCCCACGCTGATCGAAAAGGAGTGGCACCGCCTGCTGATGACGGTACAGGGGGTGGGGGCCAAGGCGTCGATGGCGATCCTGTCGTCGCTGGGGGCGGACGGCGTCGGCCGTGCGGTCACGCTGGGGGACGCCCGCGCGATCCAGGCCGCACCCGGCGTGGGGCCCAAGCTTGCGGCCCGCGTGGTGCTTGAACTGAAGGCCAAGGCGCCCGGCCTGATGGCGGCGGGCGCGGGGCTGGCGGCCCCCGCGCAGGCGGGCGAGGTGCTGGAGGTCGAGGCCCCCCGCCGCAGCGTTGCCCCCCGCACCGACCCCGCCGCCGGGGCCCGCGCCTCTGCCGCGGCGGATGCGCTCTCGGCATTGCTGAACCTGGGCTACGGCCAGTCGGATGCCGCCGAGGCCGTCGCCCGTGCCGCGGGAGAGGCGCCCGAGGCCGCGACGCCCGACCTGATCCGCGCCGCGCTCCGGCGCCTGGCGCCGCGGGGATGACGATGGCCGCCGACCGCATTCCGGCCGGGGCGCCCCCCCTCCCCATCCCTCCCCCACGAGGGGGGAGGGAGGCGCCCCGCGTCCCGCGCATGGCCTGCGGGAACCGCCGATGAGCGACCCCCTGCTGCGCCCCGCCCCGCTGCCCGAGGACGCCGACCGTGCGCTGCGGCCGCAGGCGCTGGCCGACTTCGTGGGCCAGCAGGAGGCGCGGGCGAACCTCGCGGTGTTCATCGAAAGTGCCCGGATGCGGGGCGAGGCGATGGACCATGCGCTGTTCCACGGGCCGCCGGGCCTGGGCAAGACGACGCTGGCGCAGATCATGGCGCGGGAACTGGGGGTGGGCTTCCGCCAGACCTCGGGCCCGGTGCTGGCCCGGCCCGGCGACCTGGCCGCGATCCTGACCAACCTCGAACCCCGCGACGTGCTGTTCATCGACGAGATCCACCGCCTGTCGCCGGTGGTGGAGGAGGTGCTGTACCCGGCGATGGAGGACTTCGCGCTCGACCTCGTGATCGGCGAGGGGCCCGCGGCGCGCACCGTCCGCATCGACCTGCAACCCTTCACGCTGGTCGGCGCCACGACGCGGCTGGGGCTGCTGACGACGCCGCTGCGCGACCGGTTCGGCATTCCCACGCGGCTGAACTTCTACACCGAGGACGAGCTGGACCTGATCGTCACCCGCGGCGCCCGCCTGATGGGGGTCGAGGCGGAAGCCGCGGGCACGCGCGAGATCGCGCGGCGTGCGCGCGGCACGCCGCGGATTGCCGGGCGGCTGCTGCGCCGGGTGGTCGATTTCGCGGTGGTCGAGGGCGGCGGGCGGCTGACGCGCGCGCTGGCCGACCGGGCGCTGACGCGGATGGGGGTCGACGTGGTGGGGCTGGATTCGGGCGACCGGCGGTATCTGACGCTGCTGGCCGAGCATTATGGCGGCGGCCCCGTGGGCATCGAGACCATCGCCGCGGCGCTGTCGGAAAGCCGCGACGCGATCGAGGACGTGATCGAGCCCTATCTGCTCCAGCAGGGCCTTCTGCTGCGCACCCCGCGCGGCCGGATGCTGGGGGCGCGTGCCTGGCGCCACCTGGGGCTGGAGGCGCCGAAGGCCCCCGGTCAGGCCGACCTGTTCGAGGGGTAGCTCAGAACCCCTGCGACCGCAGCCAGCCGCAGGCGTTGGGATCGCCCTGCAGGGAACAGGCGGTATTGGCCTGCAGGAGGCTGACGTAATAGGCGCAGATCTGCGGATCGCCGCCGTTGCAGTTCCGGCCATAGGCATAGACCTGGCAGGCCACGGCAAAGCCCGACACCTCGCAGGCGCGCTGGTGGTAGGGCAGGCAGTAGTAGGGGTTGGCGGTGGTCTGGCAGGTCGCCTCTAGCATGTTGGCGGCGACGCTGGCGCAGGGGTAGGGGATGCCGTTCTCGTCCCGCCCGCAGGGGGCGCCGGGGTCGTAGCCCTGCGCAAGGGCGGGCTGGGCGAACAGGGCGAGGGCAATCATCAGGGCGCGCATGGCCGAGGCTTTCGCAGGGACAGGAGCCAAGGCTGCGCCTGTCCCGGCGGTTTGTCGAGAGGGCGTTGCCCTTCAGCCCCGCCCGGACCGGTGCGGCCGGCGCGGTGCGTTGCCGCCGCCGCCACCGCGCGCAGGCTGGCCGCCCTGCGGCTTGGCGCCCTGCGGGCGCGGGGCCTGACCCGGCTGGCCCTGCGGTTTTGCCCCCTGCGGCCTTTGCCCTTGCGACCTTGCACCCTGCGGTTTCGGCCCGCGCCCGCCCTGCGGCCGCTGTCCCTGCCGCCCGCCGGGCTTGCCTGCCGCCGCCACGACGTCGGCCGCCCAGGGCGCGCCGCCAAGCACGGGAATCGGCTTTTTCAGCAGCTTCTCGATGGCCTGAAGTTCCCCCATCTCGGCCGGCGCGCAGAAGCTGACCGAGGTCCCCGTCATCCCCGCCCGGGCCGTGCGGCCGATGCGGTGGACGTAGTTTTCCGGCACGTTCGGCAGGTCGTAGTTGTAGACGTGCCGCACCGTCGGGATGTCGATGCCCCTTGCCGCCACGTCGGTCGCCACCAGCACGTCCAGCGCGCCCTCGCGGAACGCGCCCAACGTGCGGTCGCGGTGGTTCTGGCTCTTGTTGCCGTGGATCGCGCCGACCTTGAAACCCCAGCTTTCCAGAAGCTTGGACAGCTTTTCCGAGCCGTGCTTGGTGCGCCCGAAGACCAGCGCCTGCTCGCCGGGGTGCTTCAGCAGGTAGGTCTCCAGCAGCTTGGCCTTGTCGCCCATGGGGATGAAGTGCACGCCCTGGTCGATCTTCTCGACCGGCTTGCCCGGGGGCGCGACCTGCACGCGGACGGGATCGCGCAGGTAGGTGTCCGCAATCTCCTCGATGTCGCGCGGCATGGTGGCCGAGAACATCAGCGTCTGGCGCTTGAGCGGGATGTGCCTGGCGATCCGCCGCAGCGCATGGATGAAGCCCATGTCGAGCATGTGGTCGGCCTCGTCCAGCACGAGGTAGCCGGTCAGGTTCAGGTTCACGTCGCCGCGGTCGATCAGGTCCTGCAACCGGCCCGGGGTGGCCACCAGCACATCGGCGCCGCGGGCGAGCGAGGCCGCCTGCTTGTTGATCGAGGCGCCGCCGACGGTCAGCACGACCTTGACCGCGGTGCCCTTGGTGAAGCGTTCGAGGTTCTCGCGGATCTGGTTGGCAAGTTCGCGGGTGGGCACGAGGATCAGCGCCCGCACATGCCGCGGCTGCGGCGGGTGGCCGAGGTCGAGGATGCGGTGCAGCAGCGGCAGCCCGAAGGCCGCGGTCTTGCCGGTGCCGGTCTGCGCCAGCCCCATCAGGTCGCGGCCGGCCATGATGTGCGGGATGGACTGCGCCTGGATCGGCGTGGGGGTGGTAAGGCCCGCGGCGGGCAGGGCCTTGAGGAGCGAGGGCGAGAGGCCGAGGTCGGCGAAGGAGGTCATGGGGATATCCCTTGAGGAAAGCGCCCGGCGCTCGGCCCCGCCTCGTGGCGGAACCCGAACCGGCCGCGGAACCCTCGCGTGATGACGGGAACCCACGCCCTGACCCCTTGGTGCCTCACGCGGCACGGGGTTTCGGGCATGGGGCGGAAATGGGCGGGAATGGGGGGGAAGTCAATGGGGGGGCGGTAGGGTGTTGTTAACCTTGAGGCGCAAGGATGGGAGCATGCCGAACTACATCCGCCCCAGGGTCCCCGGTGCTACCGTGTTCTTCACGGTGGCGCTTGCCGAGCGCGGGAGCGACCTTCTGGTGCGCGAAGTCGCAAGGCTGCGCGAGGTGGTGGCCATGACGCGCGCCGAGCGGCCGTTCGGGATCGCGGCCTGGGTGGTGCTGCCGGATCACCTGCACGCGGTCTGGGTGCTGCCGGAGGGGGACCGGGATTTCTCGACGCGGTGGAGGTTGATCAAGTCGCGGTTCTCGATGGGTCTGCCGGCCGGGTTCCTGCGCCGGAGCCATTTGGTTCGGCAAGAGCGTGGGGTCTGGCAACGGCGGTTCTGGGAACATCACGTTCGGGACGAGGCGGGGTTTGCGGCCTGTGTCGCATATTGCCATTCGAACCCGGTGAAGCACGGGCTGGTGGAGCGGGCGGAGGACTGGCCCTATTCTACGGTGCGCCGCGCGTAGGGTGCGTGCTTGCACGCACCGTTGCGGAGCGGTTGGGAGTGGTGCGTGCGAGCACGCACCCTACGCAGCTTTGCTGTTCGTTACTGCCTGCAGCCACGCTGACCGGCGTAGTGGCGAACCAGAGACTTTTCAGCCGAAGCCATCCTTGTAGGATTTGCCGCAACCAAGGGATTCTGGAGTTGTTTCCATCTGGTGCGCAGTTGGGTGCAATTCATGCGCGGAATTTCTTCCGCCTGGGTCATGATGTTTTCAGAGATTACCATTTTCGTCAGCATGTTGAGAGATATTGAAGCAACGGCGCATCAGGGGAGCGATGCGAGAAGTGCAAATGCGACCAGAGCTTGCTTGCGATACGCTTTATTCACTCTCGGTTGAGCAGGTCGCACACAGAATCTCTCTGCCGCACATTACCAACGGAATTTTTTTCAACCGGTTCGTTTTCGCAGTTAGCCGCGGCCTTTTTTCCATCTCAATGAAGGCGATATCCACGACCGTCGCGGCAAGCCCCAATGGTCCATACTTGACACCAAACGAGTTCCCCCCTCACCCCTGCAACGTCCGCACCCCATACCCCTCCGCCCGCGCCTGCATCGCCGCCACGGCGGCCACTGACGCGGCGGCGGTGGTGAAGTAGGGGATTCGGTCCATCAGGGCGACGCGGCGGATGTCGCGGGAATCGCTGATGGATTGGGTGCCTTCGGTGGTATTCATCACCAGCGCGATGCGATCGGACTTCAGCAGGTCGACGACGTTGGGGCGGCCTTCGTAGACCTTGTTGACGGGCTCGCTCGCCACGCCTTGCGCGGCGAGCCACGCCGCCGTGCCGCGGGTGGCGGTGATCGTGAAGCCGAGGCTGATGAGGCCGCGGGCGGCGCCTGCCATCGCCTCGGTCTTGTCCATGTCCTTGATCGACAGGAAGACGGCGCCGCCTTCGGGCAGGTGCGTCCCCGCCCCCATCTGCGCCTTGAGGAAGGCCAGCGGGAAGGTGCGGTCCCAGCCCATGACCTCGCCGGTCGAGCGCATCTCCGGCCCCAGCAGGGGGTCGACGCCGGGGAAGCGGGCGAAGGGAAGCACTGCCTCCTTGACGGAGAACCACGGCGTCTTGGGGTTCGCCAGCGTCAGGGGGTCGGCGTAGGGCAGGTCGGTGTCGGGGCCGACGCCGGTGGGGTAGGGGGGGCGGAGGGGGAAGTTCGACAGCGGCTCGCCGGCCATCAGGCGGGCGGCGATGCTCGCGATGGCGGAGTCGGTGGCCTTCGCCACGAAGGGAACGGTGCGGGAGGCGCGGGGGTTGACCTCGAGGACGTGGATCGTGCCGTCCTTGATGGCGAACTGGATGTTCATCAGGCCCACGACCTTCAGCGCCCGGGCGAGCACCTCGGTCTGGGCGGTCAGTTCGGCCACGGTGGCGTCGGAAAGCTGGTGGGGGGGCAGGCAGCAGGCGCTGTCGCCGGAGTGGACGCCGGCTTCCTCGATGTGCTCCATGATGCCGGCGACATGGACGGCCGTGCCGTCGCAGAGCGCGTCGACGTCGACCTCCACCGCGCCGGACAGGTAGCTGTCCAGCAGCACGGGGTTGCGCCCCGAGACCTGGACCGCGGTGGCGATGTAGCGGTCAAGCTGCGCGTCGTCGCGCACGATCTCCATGGCGCGGCCGCCAAGGACGTAGCTCGGGCGGATCACCAGCGGATAGCCGATGCGGGCGGCGACGGCGAAGGCCTCGTCGCGGGTGGTGGCGAGGCCGTTCTCGGGCTGTTTCAGGCCGAGGGCGACAAGCAGCTTCTGGAACCGCTCGCGGTCCTCGGCAAGGTCGATGGCGTCGGGCGTGGTGCCGAGGATGGGGATGCCTTCGGCGGCCAGGGACTGGGCAAGCTTCAGCGGCGTCTGGCCGCCGAACTGGACGATGACGCCGTGCAGGGTGCCGTTGTCCCGCTCCACCCGCAGGATTTCGAGGACGTGTTCCAGCGTCAGCGGCTCGAAATAGAGCCGGTCCGAGGTGTCGTAGTCGGTCGAGACCGTCTCGGGGTTGCAGTTGACCATGATCGTCTCGTAGCCCGCCGCGGTCAGCGCATAGCAGGCGTGGCAGCAGCAGTAGTCGAACTCGATCCCCTGGCCGATGCGGTTCGGGCCGCCGCCGAGGATGACGACCTTCTTCGCCGCGGTGGGCCGGGCCTCGCATTCCACCTCGCCCATCACCGGGTTTTCGTAGGTCGAATACATGTAGGGCGTCTGCGCCTCGAACTCGGCGGCGCAGGTGTCGATGCGCTTGAAGACGGCCCGGATGCCGGCGCGGGCGCGGGTCTGGCGGACGGTCCTTTCGTCGGTGCCGGTCAGGTGCGCCAGGCGGGCGTCGGTGAAGCCCATCATCTTCAGCCCGCGCAGGGCGTCAGCGTCGCCGAGGCCGTCGCGCCGCACGCGGGCCTCGGTGTCGACGATCTCGCGGATGCGGGCGAGGAACCAGGGGTCGAAGGCGGTGGCGGCGTGGATGTCGTCGTCGGTCAGGCCGTGGCGCATGGCCTGGGCGACCACGCGCAGGCGGTCGGGGGTGGCGCGGCCGAGGGCCTTGAGGAGTGCCGCGCGGGCGTCCGGCGGCAGCGCCCCCCCTCCCCGTCCCGCCCCCACGGGGGAAGCGGGCGGCGCCAGGCCGGGGATGGCGATCTCGTCAAGGCCGGTGAGGCCGGTTTCCATGCTCGCCAGCGCCTTCTGCACCGACTCGTGGAAGGTGCGGCCGATGGCCATGGCCTCGCCGACGGACTTCATCGCGGTGGTCAGCAGCGGCTCCGACCCCGGGAACTTCTCGAAGGCGAAGCGCGGGATCTTCGTCACCACGTAGTCGATGGAGGGCTCGAAGGACGCCGGGGTGACGCGGGTGATGTCGTTGTCGAGCTCGTCCAGCGTGTAGCCGACGGCAAGCTTGGCGGCGATCTTTGCAATCGGGAAGCCGGTGGCCTTCGAGGCCAGGGCAGAAGACCGCGAGACGCGCGGGTTCATCTCGATGACGACCATCCGGCCGTCCTTCGGGTTGATCGCCCATTGCACGTTGGACCCGCCGGTTTCCACCCCGATCTCGCGCAGCACGGCAATCGAGCCGTTGCGCATGATCTGGTATTCCTTGTCCGTCAGCGTCAGGGCGGGGGCGACGGTGATCGAATCGCCGGTGTGCACGCCCATCGGGTCCACGTTCTCGATGGAACAGACGATGATGGCGTTGTCGGCGGTGTCGCGCACCACCTCCATCTCGAACTCCTTCCAGCCGAGCAGGCTTTCGTCGATCAGGACCTGCGCGACGGGGGACGCCTCGAGCCCGCCCTTCACGATGGCTTCGAAATCGTCGCGGTTGTAGGCCACGCCGCCCCCGGTTCCGCCGAGCGTGAAGGCGGGGCGGATGATCGCGGGCAGGCCGGTGGTCTCCAGCGCCTCCATCGCCTGGCGGACGCCGGCGGCGATGTCGAAACGGCCGTCCGGGCGCCTGGGCGCGGCGATGATGGCGGCCCTGGGGTTTTCCAGGCCGATGCGGTCCATCGCCTCGCGGAACAGCTTGCGGTCCTCGGCCATCTCGATGGCATGCCGCTTGGCGCCGATCATCTCGACGCCGAACTTCGCCAGCACCCCCATGTCGTCGAGCGCCAGCGCGGTGTTGAGCGCGGTCTGCCCGCCCATGGTGGGCAGAAGCGCGTCGGGGCGTTCCCTTTCGATGATGCGGGCGACGACCTCGGGCGTGATCGGCTCGATGTAGGTTGCGTCCGCCATGCCGGGGTCGGTCATGATCGTGGCGGGGTTGGAGTTGACGAGGACGACGCGGTAGCCCTCTTCCCGCAGCGCCTTGCAGGCCTGCGCGCCGGAATAGTCGAACTCGCAGGCCTGGCCGATGACGATGGGCCCCGCGCCGATGATCATGATCGAGCGGATGTCGGTGCGTTTCGGCATGCGGTTGGCCCCCTGCGGCGCAAATCGTCCGGGCTTATAGAGACGGGCTTGGGGGGCGCAAGGGGCCGGAGCCCGCCCCCGGCCGCGGCGCCCGCCGCCGCCCCCCGCCGCCCCCCCCCCGCCCCCCCCCCCCCCCCCCCCCCCCTGGCGCGGCGGCGGCCACCGCCTATCTGTCGGCACATGGCGTTGGCGATGCGGCGGGTCTCGAAGGCGCGGCTCCGGGCCGAACTGGGGCTGTTCTACGGCCTGGTGCCGCTGGCGATTGCCGTCTTCCTGCCCGCCTCGACCATGTTCCCCGCGCTGTTCGCGCTGACCGCGGCGGGGGCGGGGCTGCTGCACCTGACCCCGGGCTTCCGCTGGGGGGACCTGGTCCGGGGCGGGGTCGACCCGCGCCTGCTTGCCGCCTTTGCCGCGGTCACCCTTGCCGGCGCGCTGGCGGTGTCGTGGTGGACGACGGGGGGACGGCCGCTTGCCTTCGCCGCCGCCAACCCGGGCCTGATGCTGGCCATCGCGGTCTTCTACCCCTGGCTCAGCGCCCTGCCGCAGGAAGTGGTCTTCCGCGCGCTGTGGTTCCGCCGCTATGACGCGCTGCTGCCCGGCGGCTGGCCGGGGATCGTGCTGAACGCTGCCGTGTTTTCGTTCGCGCACCTGATGTACTGGAGCTGGATCGTCGCCGCGATGACCTTTGCCGGCGGGCTGGCCTTCGCCTGGGCCTATGTGCGGCGGGGGTCGTTCCCGCTGGCGGTGGCGCTGCACGCGGTGGCGGGGGTGATCGTGTTTGCCCTGGGGCTGGGGATGTTCTTCTACTCCGGCAGCGTGGCGCGACCGTTCTAGGCCCTGTCGCGGACGCACCTCGCAGGGGGTCCGGGGGCGTGCTAGGCCCTTTTCCATGACGGTGATCCTCGAAAACGGGCCTCGGGGCCAGGCGGTGGGCTTCGGCCGCCCGGCCGAGGTGGTGGCCGCCTGGACGCCCGGCGACGTGGCCCCGGCGCTGGCGCGGCTGGATGCGGCGCGGGCGGCGGGGGCCTGGGTCGCCGGCGTGATCGCCTACGAGGCGGGCCTGGCGCTGGAGCCGCGGCTGCTGGCGCTTGCGCCCCGGCGCGCGCCGGCGCCGCTGCTGGCCTTCGGGGTCTTCGACGGGCCGGAGCTGCCGGGGGCATTGCCGGGGACGCAGGGCCTGTCCCTGACCGAGGCAGAGCCGCGGGTGACGCGGGCCGCCTACGGCGCGGCCTTCGACCGGGTGGCGGGCTACATCGCGGCGGGCGACTGCTATCAGGTCAACCTGACGTTTCCGATGGATGCACGGCTGACCGGGGGCGACGCGCTGGCGCTCTACGCCCGGCTTCAGGCGCGCGGCGCGGTGCGGCACGGCGGGTTTGTCGACCTCGGCGCAGGCCCCGCAGTGGTGTCGCGCAGCCCCGAGCTGTTCTTCGCCGTCGATGCCGCGGGCGCCATCCGCGCGCGGCCGATGAAGGGCACCGCGCCGCGCCACCCCGACCCGGCGGAGGACCGCCGCCTGGCGGCCGAACTCCACGACAGCCCCAAGGCGCGGGCCGAGAACCTGATGATCGTGGACCTTCTGCGCAACGACATCGGCCGCATCGCGCGGGTGGGGACGGTGCTGGTGCCCGAGCTTTATGCCGTCGAAAGCTTCGCCACCGTCCACCAGATGAGCTCGACCGTCACCGGCCGGCTTGCGGGCGCGCCGGGCATGGCGGGGCTGATGGCGGCGCTGTTCCCCTGCGGCAGCGTGACCGGCGCGCCCAAGATCCGCGCGATGGAAATCATCCGCGAGGTGGAACCGTTTCCCCGCGGCGCCTATTGCGGGGCGATGGGGTGGATGGCGCCGGACGGGCGGGCGGCCTTTGCGGTCACCATCCGCACGCTGTCGGTGTTTGCGGACGGCGCGGTCGTGCTGAACGTGGGCGGCGGCGTGGTGGCGGATTCCACGGCGCAGGGAGAGTGGGAGGAGGCGCTGTGGAAGGCGCGTTTCGCCAAGGGCTTCTAGAGGCGCCCGACACCAGGCTGATCGAGACCCTGCGGCGCGACGGCACCGGCTATCCGTTTCTGGCGCTGCACATGGCGCGGCTGGAACGTGGCGCGCGCAGGCTTGGATTTCCCTGCGATGCCAATGCCCTGCGGCGCATCCTTGAAACCGTGCATGAACCTTGCCGCGTGCGGCTGACGCTGGCCCCGGACGGCGCGCCGGCGGTGGAAGCCGCCCCCCTGCCGCCCCCGGCTTCGGTCTGGCGCCTGGGCCTTGCGGTCGAACGGCTGGACCGCGCCGACCCCTGGCTGACCGTCAAGTCCACCCGCCGCGCCGCCTATGACGCGGCCCGCGCCGCGCTGGCCCCCGGCCTCGACGAGGCCCTGTTCCTGAACGACCGCGGCGAGGTCTGCGACGGCACGATCACCACCGTCTTCTTCGACCGCGGCGCGGGCCTGCGCACGCCGCCCCTGTCCTGCGGCCTTCTGCCCGGCGTGTTGCGCGCCGCGATGGCGGTGCCGGAGGAGGTGCTGACGGCGGAAGACCTGCCCCGCGTCCGCCTTTGGGTCGGCAACGCCCTGCGCGGCCTGATCCCGGCGGTCTGGGCGGGCTGAGGCCCGTCAGGCGGGCCGCAGCGCGTCGGCGAAGGCGGACATGTCGGCCGAGGTTTCCTGTGCAGACCAGCGGTCGGGGTTCTCGTAGTCGAAGGACAGCTTCAGCCTGTAGTCCGGCCGGGTGATCTGCAGCAGGCATTGCAGCCAGGGCAGACCGTCCGGCGCCGCCGCCGCCATGGCCGCCCGCAGGTCCTCGATCGCGCGCGCGAACGGCTTGGACATCACCAGCACGGTGTTGTCGAGGTCGGTCTGCGCGGTCCTGTCGCAGGCCGCGCGGCATAGCTCGCGCGCCTCTTTCGCGACCTCCTTGCCCGCCCGGTCCAGATCGGCGACGGCCTTTTCCATCGCCTTGAAGGCCGCGGCATTGCCCTTGCCAAGGCCCGCCTCGGCGCGCGCGTAGTCGTCGAGCGCGCGTTCGAACAGGGGCCCGGATTTCTTCAGGCCCTGCGGCGCCTCCTTCTTCCACCAGGCGCGGGCAAGGACGATCCGGGTGCTGCTTTTCACGGGCGGACCCTCCCGGTGGACGGCGGCGAACTGCGGTGGCGGAAGGCGGATGCGAACGGGCAAAAGCGTGGCTGACCGCCGCCCGGCCTGTCAAGCCGCCACCAGAGGTTGAGCGGACCGGCGCCCCTTGTCGGGTGGCGGGTCGGGCGGCGGGTCGGGCGGCGGGTCGGGCGGCGGGTCGGGCGGCGGGTCAGGCGGCGGCCCTGGCCGCCGCGCCCGGGTAGAAGGTCGCACCCGTGGCCGCCATGTCGAGCAGCATCTTCGGCGCGTGAAAGCGCGGGCCGAACTGCGCCGACAACTCGCGGCAGATCGCCACCGCCTTGCCCGCGCCGATGATGTCCAGCCAGCCGAAGGGCCCGCCCGACCAGGGCGCGAAGCCCCAGCCCAGGATCGCGCCCACATCGCCCTCGCGGATGTCGGTCAGCACGCC
>CAZCPY010000049.1:0-20988 GCA_964499865.1 uncultured Rhodobacterales bacterium
TGATGGTCTTCATCTCGGGCTTCATCTGGAAGATGTGGCGCGACGAGACGGAGCGATAGGCGATGTTTCCCAGACCGATCCAGCAACGCAGCCCGGCCGCCCAGTGGATCTATTCCATCGCGCTGCCGCTGGCACTGATCCTGTGGCTGTTCCCGCTGCTTGGCGTCGCGGTCACCTCGGTCCGGCCCGCTTCGGACCTTGCGCAGGGGAATTATTTCGGCATCCCGTCCTATCTTGCCTTCGAAAACTACGCCGACGTGTTCCGCAACACGCCGATGCTGCAATACATCCGAAACTCGTTCATCGTGACGATCCCGACGGTGATCGGCGCGGTCGCCCTGTCGCTGATGACCGGCTTTGCCCTTGCGGTCTACAGGTTCAAGGCGAACCTGCTGATCTTCTTCATGTTCGTCGCAGGCAACTTCGTCCCCTTCCAGATCCTGATGGTTCCGGTCCGCGACATGACGCTGAACCTTGGCCTCTACAACACCTATGCGGGGCTTGCGCTTTTCCACATCGCGTTCCAGACCGGGTTCTGCACCCTCTTCATGCGGAACTTCATCAAGGCGCTGCCGTTCGAGCTGATCGAGGCCGCCCGCGTGGAAGGCGTCGCGGAATGGCGCATCTTCTGGTTCATCGTCCTGCCGCTGATGCGCCCCGCCATCGCGGCGCTGTCGGTGCTGATCTTCACCTTCATCTGGAACGATTTCTTCTGGGCCACGGTCCTGACCACCAGCCCCGACGCGCAGCCGATCACGGCGGGCCTGTCGTCGCTCAACGGCCAGTGGGTCGCGGCATGGCACCTCGTCTCGGCGGGCTCGATCCTGGCCGCGCTGCCGCCGGTCGCGATGTTCTTCCTGATGCAGCGCCATTTCATCGCCGGCCTGACGCTCGGCGCCGTCAAGTAGGAGCTTGCCCCGTGACCAAGATTGCCTTCATCGGGGCGGGGTCGACCGTCTTCATGAAGAACCTGATCGGCGATGCCTTGCAGAAGGAGGCGCTGTCGGGTGCCACCGTCAGCCTGATGGACATCGACGAGAAGCGCCTGGCCGAAAGCGCGCTGGTGGCGCGCAAGATGGTGGCCTCGCTGGGTGTGCCCGCGCGGGTCGAGACCCACACCGACCGCCGCCGCGCCATCGAGGGGGCCGATTTCGTCATCGTCGCCTTCCAGATCGGCGGCTACAGGCCCTGCACGGTGACCGACTTCGACGTGCCGAAACGGTACGGACTGCGCCAGACGATCGCCGACACCCTGGGCGTCGGCGGCATCATGCGCGGCCTCAGGACCGTGCCGCACCTCTGGGCGCTGGCCGAGGACATGGCGGCGGTCTGCCCCGATGCGATCATGCTGCAATACGTCAACCCGATGGCGATCAACACCTGGGCGCTGGGGGCGAAGTATCCGCATGTCAGGCAGGTGGGCCTGTGCCACTCGGTGCAGGGCACGGCCGCGGAACTGGCGCGCGACCTGGACATCCCGGTCGAAAGCCTGCGCTACCGCGCGGCGGGCATCAACCACATGGCCTTCTACCTCAATATCGAGGCGCGGCAGGCGGACGGGTCGTATCGCGACCTCTACCCCGCGCTGCGCGACGGCTACCGCCGGGGGCGCATCCCGAAACCCAGCCACTGGAACGAACGCTGCCCCAACAAGGTGCGCTACGAGGCGATGATGCACCTGGGCTTTTTCGTCACCGAAAGCAGCGAGCACTTCGCCGAATATGTCCCCTGGTTCATCAAGGAGGGCCGCCCCGACCTGATCGAGGCCTTCGGCATCCCGCTGGACGAATACCCCACCCGCTGCGAGGAGCAGATCGCGGCCTGGGACAAGCAGGCCGCCGAGTATGCGAAGGCCGACCGGATCACTTTCACGCCCAGCCACGAATATGCGGCGACGATCATGAATTCGGTCGTCACCGGCACGCCTTCGGTGATCTACGGCAACGTCCCCAACCGCGGCTTCATCCCGCAACTGCCCGAGGGCGCGGCGGTCGAGGTGCCGACGCTGGTGGACGCGAACGGCCTTCAACCCACGACCGTCAACGACATCCCGCGCCAGCTTGTGGCGCTGATGCGGACCAACGTGAACGTGCAGGAGCTGACGGTCGCGGCGCTGCTGGAGGAGGACCGCGACCACGTCTACCATGCCGCGATGCTGGACCCCCACACGGCGGCGGAACTGGACCTGCGGCAGATCCGGGCGCTGGTCGACGACCTGATCGCCGCGCATGGCGACTGGCTGCCGCGCTGGCTGTCCGGGCGGAAGGCGGCATGACGGCGCTGCCGGTCTTCCCCGACCTCGCCGGCGCCTCGGTCTTCGTCACCGGGGGCGGTTCGGGCATCGGGGCGGCGCTGACCGAGGGCTTCCTGCGGCAGGGGGCGCGGGTGGCCTTCTGCCAGCGCCGCGATCCCGCGCCTTTCGTGGCGGCGATGGAGGCCGCGACCGGCAACCGCCCGCTGGGTCTGGCCTGCGACATCACCGACACGGGCGCCCTGCGCGCCACGCTGGCGCGGGCGGCAGAGGCGCACGGGCCGGTGACAGTGCTGGTCAACAACGCCGCCGACGACCTGCGCATGCCGACCCTGACGCTGACGCCCGAGGACTGGGACGCAAGCCAGGCGATCAACCTCAAGGCCTATTTCTTCGCCTGCCAGGCGGTCTTGCCGGGGATGGCGGCAGCGGGCGGCGGGGCGATCGTGAACTTCTCGTCGATCAGCTACATGATGGCGGACAAGGGGTATCTGCCCTACATCGCCGCCAATGCCGGGATCGTGGGGATGACGCGGTCGCTGGCGCGCGAATTCGGGCCGTCGCGGGTGCGGGTGAACGCGCTGAGCCCGGGCTGGGTGCTGACCGACAAGCAGAAGGCGCTCTGGGCCAGCCCCGAGGCCCTGGCCGCCTTCCTGCCGCGGCAGAGCCTGCCCGACAGCCTGGTGCCCGCGGACATCGCGGGGGGATGCCTGTTCCTGGCGTCTGGCGCCTCGCGGATGATGACGGGGCAGAACCTGGTGATCGACGGCGGCGTGGTGGTGACGGGATGATGCCCGGGGGAAAATTCTTGAAGGAAGAATTTTCGCGCACCCGGCCTTCGGGCGGCGCGCCCGGCCCGGGCGTCGCAGGGGGGCGCTGCCCCCCGGCTTCGCCGCCCCCCGGGGTATTTGCGCCAAGGCGAAGCCGTGGGTGCGGAGGCATGCGGTGAGTGCGGTGTCCGACGTGATCGCCCCGGACTGGATCGCGGCGGACTGGATCGCGGTGGACTGGGGCACGACGTCGCTCAGGGCCTATGCGATGGGGCCGGGGGGCGTGCTGGCCGAGGCGGCGTCGGACCGCGGCATGGGTGTGCTGGCGCGCGAGGCCTTCGAGGGGGCGCTCCTCGACCTGGTGGGCGGCTGGCTGGCGGGGCCTGTCGAGGTGCTGGCCTGCGGCATGGTGGGGTCGCGCCAGGGCTGGCACGAGGCGCCCTATCGCGCCGTGCCCTGCCTGCCGGTGGATGCGGGGTCGCTGGTGGCGGTGCCGGTGCGCGATGCCCGGCTGCGGCTGCGGCTGGTGCCGGGACTGCGGCAGGACGCACCGGCCGACGTGATGCGGGGCGAGGAGACGCAGATCGCGGGCGCGGGGCGGGAGGGCGTGGTCTGCCTGCCCGGCACGCATTCCAAATGGGCCGAGGTCAGCGCGGGCGAGGTGGTCAGTTTCCGCACCTTCATGACCGGCGAGATGTTCGCGCTGCTGTCGCGCCAGTCGGTGCTGCGGCACGGGGTGGCGGAGGAGGGCGAGGATGGTGCTGCCTTTGACCAGGCGGTGTCGGACGCGCTGTCGCGGCCCGAGGCGGTGGCGGCGCGGCTGTTCGGGCTGCGCGCCGAGGGGCTGCTGTCGGGCCTGTCGCCGGTGACGGCGCGGGCGCGGCTGTCGGGGTTCCTGATCGGGATGGAACTGGCCGGCGCGCGGCCCTACTGGCTGGGGCAGGCTGTCACCCTGGTGGGGGCTGCGGGGCTGTCGGCGCTTTATGCCCGTGCGCTGGCCGCGCAGGGGCTGGCGGTGGCGCAGGTGCCGGCGCGCGAGGCGACGCTGCGGGGCCTCGCCCGGTTGCGGAGGACGCGGTGACCCATCGCCCGCTGATCGCCATCCTGCGCGGGATCACGCCCGCCGAGGCGCGGCCCGTGGCCGGGGCGCTGGTCGCCGCAGGGATCACCCGGATCGAGGTGCCGCTGAATTCGCCCGGGCCCTTTGCCTCGATCGCCGCGATGGCGGACCTGCCCGCGCAGGTCGGCGCCGGCACGGTGCTGACGGTGGCCGAGGTGGCGCAGGTGAAGGCTGCAGGGGGCACGCTGGTGGTGTCGCCCAACTGCGACCCGGCGGTGATCGCCGCCACGCGGGCGGCGGGGATGGACAGCTGGCCCGGGGTGATGACGCCGACCGAATGCTTCGCCGCGCTGGCGGCGGGGGCGACGGGGCTGAAGATCTTTCCCGCGGGGCTAGTAGGCCCCGAAGGCCTCAAGGCGATCCGCGCGGTGCTGCCTCGGGGCACGCAGGTCTATGCCGTGGGCGGGGCGGGGGCGGAGACCTTCGCGGCCTGGCGCCGCGCGGGCGCCGACGGCTTCGGGATCGGCACCGCGCTGTACACGCCGGGCCTGACGGTGGCCGAGGTTGCCGCCCGGGCCGCCCGTCTGGTCGCCGCCTGCGACGAGGCCTTTGCGTGACCGTCTTCGATCACCGCCCCTGCGAACTGGGCGAGGGGCCGCTGTGGCACCCCGGGAAGGCGCAGCTTTTCTGGTTCGACATCCTGGGCCGCCGCCTGCTGACCAGGGGGCCGGAGGGCGCGCAGGAATGGCGCTTTGCGGAGATGGTCTCGGCCGCGGGCTGGACGGGGGGCGACGGCCTTCTGGTCGCCTCGGAGACGCGTCTGTTCCGGTTCGATCTGTCCACCGGCGCACGGGAAACGGTGGTGGCGCTGGAAGCGGAAGAGCCGCGCACGCGGTCGAACGACGGGCGGGCCGATCCGGCGGGCGGGTTCTGGATCGGCACCATGGGCAAGCGGGCCGAGCCGGGGCTGGGGTCGATCTGGCGCTACTGCCGGGGCGAGCTGCGCAGGCTCTACCCCGGCATCACCATCCCGAACGCCATCGCCTTCGCGCCTTCGGGCGACTGGGCCACGTTCTGCGACACTGCCACGGGGCGGGTGATGCGCGTCAGCCTGGACGCCGAGGGCTGGCCGCGCGGCGCGCCGGAGGTCTTCCTGGACCTGAGGGCCGAGGGGCTGAACCCCGACGGCGCGGTGTTCGGCGCGGACGGGCGGTTCTGGCTGGCGGAATGGGGGGCGGCGCGGGTCGCGGCCTATGCGCCGGATGGCAGCCGGGTGGTGACGGTGCCTTTTGACGCGCCGCATACCTCCTGCCCGGCCTTCGGGGCGGACGGCACGCTGTACTGCACCACCGCGCTGCAGGACATGGACGCCGCCGCCCGGGCGCGGCATCCGCAGGCCGGCATGACCCTTGCCGCGGCGGGCGTGGCCAAGGGCACCCCCGAACACAAGGTGATCCTGTGAAGCGCACGCTTGGCGTCTGCTACTATCCCGAACACTGGCCCGAGGCCTGGTGGGCCGAGGATGCCCGCCGGATGGCCGCCATCGGGCTGACCTGGGTGCGCATCGGCGAGTTTGCCTGGTCGCGGATGGAACCCGAGCCGGGGCGGATGGACTGGGGCTGGCTGGACCGCGCCGTCGACACCCTGGGGGCGGCGGGGCTGAAGGTGGTGCTGGGCACGCCGACCGCGACGCCGCCGCGCTGGATACTGGACCGCCATCCCGACATGCTGGCGGTGGATGTGCAGGGCAGGCCGCGGGGCTTCGGGTCGCGGCGGCACTACGACTTCAGCCACCGCGGCTATCGCGCGGATTGCGCGCGGATCGTGACGCTCCTCGCCGAACGCTACGGGCGCAACCCGCATGTCGGCGCCTGGCAGACCGACAACGAATACGCCTGCCACGACACCGTGCTGTCCTATTCGCCCGCCGCCCTGGCGGCGTTCCGCGACTGGTGCGCGCAGCGCTACCAGAGCCCGCAGGCCTTGAACCGCGCCTGGGGGAATGTCTTCTGGTCGATGGACTATGCCAGCTTTGACGACATCGGCCTGCCCAACCTGACGGTGACCGAGGCCAATCCGTCGCACTGGCTGGCCTGGCGCCGCTTTGCCTCGGACGAGGTGGTGTCCTTCAACCGGGTGCAGACCGACATCATCCGCCGCCATTCGGACTATCCGATTTCCCACAACTACATGGGCCGGATCACCGATTTCGACCATTTCGCCACCGGCGACGATCTGGAGATCGCGGCCTGGGACAGCTATCCGCTCGGCTTCCTGTCCGACCGGATGGAGGAGGCGCCCGCCTTCAAGCGCGCCTTCCTGCGGCAGGGGCACCCGGATTTCCAGGCGTTCCACCATGACCTCTACCGCGCCGTGGGGGCGCGCCGGTCAGGCGCGCCGGGGCGGTGGTGGGTGATGGAACAGCAGCCCGGGCCGGTGAACTGGGCGCCCTACAACCCCGACCCGCTGCCGGGGATGGCGCGGCTCTGGGCCTGGGAGGCATTCGCCCACGGGGCAGAGGCGGTGTGCTATTTCCGCTGGCGGCAGGCGCCCTTCGCGCAGGAACAGCAGCACGCGGGGCTGCTGCGCCCCGACAGCGTGGCCGCACCCGCCCATCACGAGGCGGAAGCCGTCGCGCGCGAACTGGCGGCGATGCCGGAGGTGGCGGCGACGGCGGCGCCGGTGGCGCTGGTCTTCGACTATGCGTCCGCCTGGGCCTGGGCGATCCAGCCGCAGGGGCGCGACTTCGACTATTTTCGGCTGGTGTTCGCCGTCTACAAGGGCCTGCGGCGCCTCGGCCTGTCGGTCGACATCCTGCCGCCCGACACGGCGGACCTGTCGCCGTGGAAGCTGGTCCTCGCCCCCGGACTCGCGACCCTGTCCGAGCCCCTGAAGGCCGCCATGGCAGGGCACGAAGGGATCGTCATCGCGGGCCCGCGGACCAATGCCAAGACGGCCGAGATGGCGACACCCGTGCCCCTGCCGCCCAACCTGCCGGGGCTGGAGGCGACGGTGGCCCGGGTGGAAAGCCTGCCGCCGGACGCCCCCGTGCCGCTGGTCGCGGGCGGGGCCTTCCTGCACTGGCGGGAAAAGGTCGAGGGCGGGCCGGTGCGCGAGATGACCGCCGACGGCTGGCCCGCGCTGCTGGGCGACCGCCTGCGCTACCTCGCGGGCTGGCCCGATGCCGAGGCGCTGCACCGCATCCTGGGCGGGGCTTGCGCCGAACTGGGCCTGCCGGTGATGGACCTGCCCGACGCCCTGCGCTGCCGCGAGGCGGGGGGCACGCGGTTCTGGTTCAACTACGGTGCCGAGCCGGTGCACCGGGACGGCCGCCACCTGCCCGCCGCGGGCGTGCTGTGGGAACCGGTCGCGCCCTGAGCCATCGCCGCGCGGCAACGTGGCGCCGCCCGTCACCGCCGTGCCGGTGCCGGGCGCTGCCATCCGCGCGTCCTGCGGGCCGTTCCAGATCCCCATCGCGCAGGCACCCGGCCGGGCAGGTCATCGGTCCGCCCTTCGTCGAGGCGCTGTTGCAGGTCGCCGTCTGGCCGAAGGTTTTCCCGCGCTTCGCCGCGCCGATCCCCGGTGCGCCGCTCGCGCCGCGGCGGTGTTCGCCCGGCTGCCCGTCACGCCGGTGCCGGTGCTGGTCGGCGCCGGCGTCATCGGCGCCCCGTGGCTGGCGATGGCGCCGCTGACGGCCGGCCTTGTCGCGCATGTCCGGGGCCGCGCCGCATGGGCAGGCCGCCTGGCGCGGTCTTTCCCGGCCACCGGATCGCCGGTTTCCCGGGCGTCTGGCCGGGCGGCGCGGCGCATCGCGCGGCCCGGCGGCTACGGCCTCGGGCGACGGTCTCGTGCGGTGGATCGGCGCCGGCGTCGCTGCCTGCCCGGTCCTCGTGCACCCTCCGCCGCGCAAGGCGCGCCCCGCCCCCGCCGCGGCGTGAAGGCGCGGCCTATTCCGCCGCATCCTCCAGCCCGATGAAGCCGCCCGACTGCCGCGCCCAGAACCGCGCATACAAGCCCGCGCGCGCCAGCAGGTCGGCATGCGTGCCGTCTTCGGCCACGGCGCCGTCCTCCAGCACCACGATCCGGTCCATCCGCGCGATGGTCGACAGCCGGTGCGCGATGGCGATCACCGTCTTGCCCTCCATCACGCCGTAGAGCGTCTGCTGGATCGCCGCCTCGACCTCTGAATCCAGCGCCGAGGTCGCCTCGTCCAGGATCAGGATCGGCGCGTCCTTGAGGATGACGCGGGCAAGCCCGATGCGCTGGCGCTGGCCTCCCGACAGCTTGACCCCGCGCTCGCCGACATGGGCGTCGTATCCGGTGCGGCCCTCGGGGTCGCGCAGGGTCAGGATGAAGTCCTCGGCCTCGGCCCTTTGCGCGGCCCGGCGGACCTCGGCTTCGGTCGCATCCGGGCGGCCGTAGAGGATGTTGTCGCGCACCGACCGGTGCAGGAGCGCGCTGTCCTGCTGCACCACGCCGATGGCCTGCCGCAGGCTGTCCTGCGTGACCGCGGTCACGTCCTGCCCGTCGATCAGCACGCGCCCGCCCTCGGGGTCGGTCAGCCGCAGGATCAGCTTGACCAGCGTCGACTTGCCCGCCCCCGACCGGCCCACAAGCCCGATGCGCTCGCCCGGACGGACCGCCAGCTTCACCCCGCGCAGGCCGCCCGATCCGCGGCCGTAGTGGTGCGCCAGGTCCCGGATCTCGATCCGCCCTTCGGTCAGCCGCAGGGGCTGCGCCCCGGGGCCGTCCACCAGCGCAACGGGCTGGGTGATCGTCTCCATCCCCTCCTGCACCACGCCCAGGTTCTGCACCAGCGAGGTCGTGGCCCACATGATCCAGTAGGTGAGGTTGTTCAGCCGCAGCACCAGCGCGGTCGCCGCCGCCACCGTGCCGACGGTCGCCTCGCCCCGGAACCACAGCCAGAGCGCCAGCCCCGTGACCGCCACGATCAGCGCGCCGTTCAGCGCGGTCAGCGCCACGTCCATCTTCACGATGATCCGCATCTCGCGCCTGAACATCGTGCGCGCATGCTCGATCGCCTCGCGGGCATAGGCGCGCTCGCGGTCGTGGTGGGCAAACAGCTTCACCGCGTGGATGTTGGTGTAGCTGTCCACCACGCGGCCCGTGATCGCCGAACGCGCGTCGGAGGACGCCGTCGCGGCGGGCCCCGCGCGGCGCAGGGTCCAGCGCACGAGCGCGGCATAGCAGGCGAACCAAACCGCCAGCGGCACCAGCAGCCGCGGGTCGGCATCCAGCAGCATGACCGCGGCACCGATCACGGTGACCGAGGCGAAGGCGATGGCGTCGAAGGTCTGGAACACCGCCTCGCCCGCCGCGGGGGGCGTCTGCATGATGCGGTTGGCGATGCGGCCGGCGAAATCGCCCTCGAACCAGCCGACCGGCTGGCGCAGGACGTGGTTGTGCGCGCGCCAGCGGATCATCGTGCCGAAGTTCGGCAGGATCGTGGAATGCAACAGCGCCACGTCGATCCCCGCCACCACCGGGCGGACGAGCAGGATCAGCAGGGCGACGGTCAAGAGTTCGGTGCCGTTGTCGGCCCAGACCTGCGCGGGCACGCCGGTCGCCAGCAGGTCCACCACGCGGCCGACATACCAGATCAGCGCCACATCCGCCGCGGCCACGGCAAAGGACAGGACCGCGGTGACGGCAAAGACACCGCGGAAGGGGCGCATGTATTCGGACAGGAACGGCCACAGCCGCCGCGGTGGCGTGTCGGTGACCGGATAGGGCATGTAGGGATCGACCAGACCCTCGAAGAAGCGGAACATCGGGCGAAGCCTGGAACGGGGCGCGCCGGAGCGGGCTCCGGGGCCGGAAGGGGAAAGCCCGTCGCGGACGGCGGGCGGCTGGGGCAGGGCCGTCAGCGGCGGCGCAGGCGGATCACCACGTCGACGCGGGCGATCTCGGTGCCTTCCGGCGGCTGCGGCAGGCGGGCGATTTCCAGCTGGTCGGCCGGCGCGTCGGTCAGTGCGGCGCGGTCTTCCCAGAAGAAATGCGGATGGTCGTCCATGCGGGTGTCGAAATAGCTTTTCGATCCATCGACCACGACCTCCTGCATCAGCCCCGCGTCGCAGAAGGCGCGCAGCGTGTTGTAGACCGTGGCCAGCGACACCGCCTCGCCCGACTGCACCGCGGCGGCGTAGAGGCTTTCGGCGGTCACATGCCGATCCTCGCCGTCGCCGACCAGCAGCCCGGCCAGCGCCAGCCGCTGCCGCGTCGGACGCAGCGCGCCGCGCCTCAGCCAAGCCTCGCTGCGGCAGGTTTCGGTCTGCGGGACGTCTGCGGTCACGGGGTGGCTGTCCTCGGTCATCGGCAAGGGTATAGCCCGGCGGCACCGCGGTTTCAATGCGGGGCAAGGCCGCACGGCCGTCGCCCCGGTCATCCGACCTGCCCGACCCTCCCCCCCCTCGACCTAGCCGGCCCCGCCGACCCCGACTCGCGCCCCGCCCGGCGGCAGGCTTTCGCGCCTGGCCCAGATGCTGCGGTCGCAGGCGCCCCGGGCCCCAGATGCGGCGATTGCCCTTTGCGGCAATCACGGCGAAGACTGGGGCGGTGCTGCCAGGGGTCCGCCAAGGTCAGATGAACGACGCCCCGCCCCTTTACCAGGCCTCGGTGCCGGTGTTCCGCCACTACCTGGGCCAGGTCACGGCGATCGTGGACCGGCTGGAGCCTGCGCATCTGGCGCTGGCGATCGCCGACGCCCTGCCCACCGGACAGCAGTTCGCCACCGCCGCGGGCTTTGCCCTGCGCGTGGCCTGCCCGCTGGCGGGGCGCGAGGTGCCGAACCTGCCCGCTTCGGTAGGGCCGCGGCTGGCGGTGGCGCGCGCGGTGCTGGGGGCGATGCGGCCCGCCGACTTCGAGGGCGCCGAGGCGCGCGTCATCACCCACCGGGCGGGCGAGGTCGTGCTGACCCAGAAGGCGGGCGAGTTCCTCTACCGTTTCGGGCTGCCGAACTTCTTCTTCCACCTGACCATGGGCTATGCGGCGCTGCGCCTGGCAGGCGTGCGCCTGGGCAAGGCGGATTTCGACGGCCAGCACGTCTACCCCGCCCCCGCCGACGAGGGCGCCTGAGGCGGCGGGGAACCGCCGGGCCCCTGCCGCGGGGGATGCGGGGCGCGGCCCGCGTGCCTATCTTGGGCCGACAACGGAGCCGACCGCATGATCCCCCGGGAAACCCTCGCCGCGCTGCGCTTCGGCACCGGGCTGCCGCAGCCCGCGGGCGCGCCTGCGCCCGAGGGGCTGGTGGCGGCGCTGGCGGGGCCCGACGCCGGGGCCGCACGCTACCCCATCCCCGGGGCGGCGGCGGTGGCACCCCTGCTGGCAAGGGCCTATGCCGCCCGCCGCACCGTCCGCAAGGACAAGGCCGGCAACGACACCGCCGACGACCAGGCACTCAAGGCCGCCCGCGATGCCCTGCGCGCGGCGGAACTCGGTGCTGCCAGAGCCATGCTGGCGCGCGCCGTCGATGCCCCCGACCCGTTCCGCGAACGCCTGGTGCGCTTCTGGGCCGATCATTTCACCGTGCTGGCCCGCCGCGCCTATGACGGGCCGCTGGTCCCCGCCTTTGCCGAGGACGCGATCCGCCCCCATGTCGCGGGGCGCTTTGCCGACCTTCTGCGCGCCGCCACGCTGCACCCCGCGATGCTGGTCTCGCTCGACCAGACCAGTTCGGTCGGTCCCGGCTCGCGGGCCGGGCAAAGGCGCGGGGCAGGGCTGAACGAGAACCTCGCGCGCGAACTGATCGAGCTGCACACCCTTGGCGTGGCGGCGGCCTACAGCCAGGCGGACGTGCGCGAACTGGCCGAACTGCTGACCGGGCTGTCGGTCGATGACGGCGGCTTCGTCTTCCTGCCCGGACGGGCGGAACCGGGGGCCGAGACGGTGCTGGGCCGGACCTATGACGGCCGCGGCCTGGCGCCGGTGCTGGCGGTGCTGGACGACCTGGCCGCGCGGCCCGAAACCGCAGCCCACATCGCCCGCAAGCTGGCGGTGCATTTCGTCGCCGACGACCCCGACCCGTCGCTGGTGGCGGCGATGGAGGCGGCCTTTGCCGGCTCGGGCGGCGACCTGCCGCAGGTCTATGCCGCGATGCTGGACCATCCGGCGGCCTGGGATGGCGCCTTGTCCAAGGCGCGCCAGCCCTTCGACGTCATCGCGGCCGCGCTCAAGGCGCTGGGCTTCGACGGCGCGGCCGTCCTCGCCCTGGGCGACGGGGTGTTCCGCAAGCGGCTTCTGCTGCCGATGCAGGCGATGGGCCAGCCCCTGGGCAGGCCGCGCGGCCCCGACGGCTGGCCCGAGGCGGCCGAGGCCTGGATCACGCCGCAGGCGCTGGCCGCGCGCATCGGCTGGGCGATGGTGCAGCCCGCGCGGCTGCTGCGCGACCTGCCCGACCCGGTGGCGCTGGCCCGCCGCGGCCTGGGCGAGGCGGCGGACGAGCGCCTGCTCTGGGCCGCGGCGCGGGCCGAGACGCGCGACCAGGGGGTCGGGCTGGTGCTGTCCTCGCCCGCCTTCAACCGGCGATAGGCGATGGCGGGCCCGGCACATCCCGTGGGCGCCCCCCCACCCCATCCCTCCCCCACGAGGGGGGAGGGAGGCACCGCGCGCCCGGAGGGCTGCGCATGACGGATGGCAACAGGAGGGCGGGCATGGACCGGAGGGTGTTCCTGAGGGCGCTGTCGACCGGGGCCTGTTCGGCCGCGGCGCATCCCTGGCTGACCTCGGTCACCTTCGCAGGCTCGGGCGGCGGGGCGCCTCTGGGCGAGGCGCGGCTGGTCGTCGTCATCCTGCGCGGCGCGATGGACGGGCTGGATGTCGTGCGCCCCGCCTTCGACCCCGCCTACGCGCGCCTGCGCCCCACGCTCGACAGGGGCGACGGCCTTCCGCTCGACGGCCGGTTCGTCCTGCACCCGGCGCTGACCGGCCTGCACGGGCTGTGGCAGGCGGGCGAGGCCGGGTTCGTGCATGCCGTCTCGACCCCCTACCGCGACAAGCGCAGCCATTTCGACGGGCAGGATCTGCTGGAGGCCGGCACCGGCATGGACGCCCCGCCCGCCGCCCGGCGGCAGGGCTGGCTGAACCGCATGCTGGCGGCGGTGCCGGGCGTGGTGGCGGAAACCGCCTTCGCCGTGGGGCGCGAGGCCTTGCCGCTGCTGGCCGGGGCGGCGCCCGCGCTGAGCTGGTCGCCCGAGGTGCGGCTGGACCTGACATCCGCGACGCGGGCGCTGCTGGAGCTTGTCTACCACGACGACCCGCTGTTCCGCGACACCGCGCTCGAGGCGATGGACCTGGCCGCCGAGACGGCGCCCGAGCGGATCGAGGCCGGGGACATGGCCGCTCCCGCCCCCCGCGGGCTGGCCGACGTCGACGCGCTGGTCGACTTTGCCGCGGGCAAGCTGGAGCAGGACACCCGGATCGCCGCCTTTTCGCTGGCGGGCTGGGACACGCACCGGGCGCAGGACGGCGCGATCCGCGCGCCGCTTCTGCGGCTGGAGCGCATCGCGCTGCGGCTGAAGGACCGCCTGGGCCCCGGCATCTGGGGCCGCACCGCCCTGCTGGCGATGACCGAGTTCGGCCGCACGGTGGCCGAAAACGGCTCGCGCGGGACCGACCACGGCACCGGGGGCGTGATGCTGACGGCGGGGGGCGCCCTGCGCGGCGGTCAGGTCTTCGGCCGCTGGCCGGGGCTGGCCGAGGCGGACCTCTACGACCGGCGCGACCTGTTGCCCACGTCGGACGTGCGCGCCTGGGCGGCATGGGCGATGGCGGGGCTTTACGGGCTGGACCGCGGCGTGCTGGAACGCGCGGTCTTCCCGGGGCTGGAGATGGGCGCCGACCCGCGCCTGCTGCGCTGACCCTTTCGCCCGGGCCCGCCCTGGTCCACAGAGGGTGCCGGGGAGGACAGACCCATGGATGCGCTCGGAGAGACGGTGCCCGACTGGACCCCGCCGCCGCGGCCGGCGGCAGAGGTGCTGGAGGGGCGCCTCGTGCGGCTGGAGCCACTGTCGGCCGCGGCGCATGCCGGGGAACTCTTCGCCGCCTTCGACGGCGCGGACAGGGTCTGGGACTACCTGCCCTACGGCCCCTTTGCCGACCCGGGCACCTATCGCGACTGGGTGGCGCGGATGGCAGGGCAGGCGGACCCGTACTTCCTGGCGCTGCGCGACCTGGCCACGGGGCGGGCGGCGGGGGTTGCGTCCTTCCTGCGCATCGACCCGGGGAACGGCGTGATCGAGGTGGGGCACATCAACCTGTCGCCTGCCTTGCAGCGCACCCCGGCGGCGACCGAGGCGATGGCGCTGATGATGGCCTGGGCCTTCGCCGCCGGCTACCGGCGGTATGAGTGGAAGTGCAACGCGCTGAACCTGCGCTCGCGCCGGGCGGCGCAGCGGCTGGGGTTTTCCTTCGAAGGGGTGTTCCGTCAGGCCGCGGTGGTCAAGGGCCGCAACCGGGATACGGCCTGGTTCTCGATCCTCGACCGCGAATGGCCGGCGTTGCGCGCGGCCTTTGCGGCCTGGCTGGACCCGGCGAACCTGGGCGGCGCGGGCGGGCAGCGGCGGGCTCTGTCGGCGCTGACGCGGCCGCTGGTTGCACAGCCGGACCCGGCGCTGGAGGGTGGGCCGGGCTGACGGTCCGGGCCCGGGGCAGGCATGGGGATGACGGTCCGATTGGACCGTAGGGCGTGGCCTGCGCTGAACGGCGCGGACGCGCAGCCGTCCGGACGCGCCGTTGGCGGCGCGGCGCGGCGATCCGGACCGGGCCGCCGCAGGACTGCCCTGGGCCGGTCGGCAGACGCGCGGCGCTGTGCCCTCACCCTATCGGTGCCATCGGCGCGGGTGCCATCGTCGCCGGTTTGGCGAGCCGCAGGGCCAGCGATCGGGCCAGATCGCCGATCGCCTGCGGCTGCGCCCTTGCATCGCGGGCCGCGCGGGCGAGGCCGTCATCGCCCACGGCACCGGCCACGCCCTCGACCAGCCCCGCGGCATAGCGCAGGCCGTCGGCCCGGCCCAGCACGGCGGCGGCATGGCGAAGGTCGTCGCGCAGCGCCAGCGGGTCGTGGACGGGCAGGTCGGCCCCGGACAGGGTGGCGCCGGACAGGGTGGCGCCGGGCAGGCGGCGGGTCAGCCAGGCGCGGTCGGGCAAGAGCGCGAGGATCGCGGCGCAGACCTCGGCCAGGCTGCGGGCGGGTTTGGGCAGAAACCCCGCCGCCCCGGCGCGGCGCGCGCGCACAAGGCCCAGGTCGTCGCCCGACATGCCCAGCACCGGGGGGCCGCCGGTGCGGGCGATGTCGGCGATCAGGTCCTCGCCCCGGCCGTCGGGCAGGCCGAGGTCGACGATCACCACGTCGGGGCGGTAGACGTGCAGGTGGCGCCGGGCCATCGCCAGCGTCTCGGCCCGCCGCAGCCGCCCGCCGCAGCGCTGCATGACCAGCCGCAGGGCGTCGGAGGCAAGGCGGCTGTCCTCGACCAGCAGGACCGTCAGCCCGGCGAGCGGGGCGGCGGGCGAGACCGGCGCGGCAGGCCCCGGGCGGGGCGGGGGCGGCTGGTCGGACCAGGGGGGCATGGGCATGGAATCGCTCTCCGCTCGCAGGGTCCCAGTGCAGCGCGGATTGGTGGACATCCGGTTAACGCACGCCGCCGCCCGTTGCGCGAAGGGATGGCCGCGACCGCCCGACCTGCAAACCCCGTCCCGGGCCTGACCCGGGGCCCCTGCGTTCGCCGCCGCACCGGTGGCGCAGGAGGCCCCGGCGCGGGGCCGGGGCGCGCGGTCTCGCGGACAGATGCCCGGTGCCCGAGAGGGGGGCCTTGCCCGCATGCCCGCCGCCGTGGCAAAGGCGCTGCAGGCGGGCAGGAGGGCGGGGATGATCGGGCGGCTCAACCACGTGGCCATCGCGGTGCCGGACCTGGGCGCGGCTGCGGCGCAGTACCGCGACACGCTGGGGGCAGAGGTCGGCCCGGCGCAGGACGAACCCGCGCATGGCGTGACGGTCGTCTTCATCACCCTGCCGAACACCAAGATCGAACTGCTGCACCCCCTGGGCGCGGGCTCTCCCATCGCGGGGTTCCTCGAGAAGAACCCCGCCGGCGGCATCCACCACATCTGCTACGAGGTCGACGACATCCTGGCCGCCCGCGACCGCCTGCGCGCGCAGGGCGCCCGCGTGCTGGGGTCGGGCGATCCGAGGATCGGCGCGCATGGCAAGCCCGTGCTGTTCCTGCACCCGAAGGACTTCACCGGCTGCCTTCTGGAGCTTGAACAGGCATGAGCATCACCGCCGCCCTGGTCCTGTTCGCGGTCTGCTGGTTCCTGGTGTTCTTCATCGTGCTGCCCCTGCGGCTGACGACCCAGGGGGATGCGGGCGAGGTGGTTCCGGGCACGCCGCCGGGCGCCCCGGCGCAGGAAATCGTCTGGCGCAAGGCGCGGCTGACGACCTGGATCACCCTGGTCGTCTGGGTGGTGCTGACGGGCATCATCCTGTCGGGCTGGATCGAGGTGCGCGATTTCGACTTCATGGGCCGCATGGGCCCGCGGGAATAGCGGCGGGCGGGCCGCCGGCCGGCGCGCCCCGTCGCCGCATGACGCCGTGCTCATGCCGCGGTCCAGGTGACGACGCGGGCAAGGTCCGGGCGGGGGCGGTCGGGGCTTTCGGCGGAGACGGTGCCGACATGGACCACGCCCGCCACCGATTCCTGCGCCGCAAGGCCAAGCCCGGCCTCGACAAAGCCGCGGTCGTAGACCGGCCAGCCGGTCAGCCAGTTGGCGCCCCAGCCGGCCGCCTCGGCGGCGTTGACCAGGCCCAGGCACAGGGCGCCCGCGCTGAGCGTCTGTTCGATCCCGGGGATCCTGGGCGAGGGCTTGGGGCTGGCCACCACCACGACCGCCAGCGGCGAGGCCGCCCAGGTCGCCGCCGCCTTGTCGATGTCGGCGGCGTCCTTGCCCAGCGCCGCGCCCCGGTCGCGGATCAGCGCCGCCAGGCGCGCCAGCGCCGGGGGGGCCAGCACCACCAGCCGCCAGGGTTCCAGCTTGCCGTGGTCGGGCACGCGCAGGGCGGCGGCGAGGATCGGCTCCAGCGCCGCGCGGCCGGGCGCGGGCGCGGCGAGCGTGCGGGCCGGGTGCGACCGGCGGGTGGCGAGGAAGGCGGTGGCATCGGGCATGGCGGACCTCCGGGCCTTCCTGTCCCGCGGATCGGGCGCGCGGTCAACCCGGGGGGCACCCCGGGGACAGTCCTGCCGGGGCAGCGAGGGAACCCGCGGCATGCCGGACCGCCCGCCCGCCCGTTCGGCCGGGGAGAGCGCGGACGCCGCCGCCGAGGTGCCCCGGCGGCGCCCTTGCCCGCCGGACAGCCGGCGCGTCCGTCGCCCGCCCGCCCGGCGGCGTGCCGCCGCGGCCCGGTCTTCCGCGCCCGCCGCGCAATCCCGGAGGCCCCGCGGTTGCAGGCGCCTCCGCCCGACGCGAATGGCGGCCCCCCCTTCTGCTGAGAGGATGGGGCAGGGGGGGTACCTCCCTACCGCCGGGCACCCCCTCTGCCTCCGCCACGCGGCGCGAGGGAGGTGCCCGGGGCAGAGGGCCGAAGTCCTGCCGGTCCGCGCCGTCCCGATCCGCGCGGGTCCGGGCGGGTCCGGGCGGGGACGGCACCCGGCCCCCCGGCCGCGCCCTTGACGCGGCGGTCCGCACGGCCACCCTCTGCCCCATGCGCCGCCTTGCCCTTGCCGCCGCACTTCTGACCGCCGCCCCGGCAGAGGCGGCCTGCCGGCTGGCGCTGGTGCTGGCGCTGGACGTGTCGGCCTCGGTCTCTGCGGCCGAGTTCGACCTGCAGGCGCTGGGGATGGCCAACGCCCTGACGACACCCGAGGTGGAGGCGGCCTTCCTCGCCGCCGGGGCGCCGGTCGCGGTCGCGGTGTTCCAGTGGTCGGGGCCGTCGGACCAGGCGCTGGTGGCCGACTGGACGCTGGTCGAGGACCGCGCCGCATTGCAGCGGCTGGCCGCCACCGTCGCGGCCTATCCGCGCCGCAAGGCGTTTGACGGGCGCACCGCCATCGGGGCGGCCCTGCGCCATGGCGCGCGCCTGCTGGACCGCGGGCCCGACTGCCGCCGCCGCGTCATCGACATCGCCGCCGACGGCGAGAACAACGCCGACGTGGCGCCCGAGACGGTGCGCGCCAGCCCGGCGCTGGCGGGCGTCACGGTCAACGCGCTGGCGGTGACCGGCGAGGTGCTGATCGGCGACGACGGCGGCTGGCTGCCGCGCTATCTGGAGGAACGGGCGATCCGCGGGCCCGGCGCCTTCGTCGAGGTGGCCGACGGCTACCCCGGCTTCGCCCGCGCGATGGAGCGCAAGCTGCTGCGGGAACTGGCGGAGATGGCGGTCAGCGGGCTGCCCGGGGGGCCTGGCGGGTCCTGACGGGTCCTGACGCCGGCGGCGCGCCTTGCCCGGCGTCCGCGGGCGGGGCAGGGTGCGGCCATGCACCGCTTGCCCCTGCGCGTCTACTACGAGGATACCGACCTGGCCGGGATCGTCTACTATGCCAACTACCTGCGCTTCATCGAACGGGCGCGGACGGAGTGGGCGCGGACGCTGGGGGTGGACCAGACGCGGCTGCGGGCCGAGGCGGGGATCGTCCTTGCCGTCCGCCGCGTGGTGGCGGACTACCTCGCGCCCGCAAGGTTCGACGATGTGCTGACGGTGGAGACGCGGGCCCTGTCCGCGGGCGGGGCGCGGCTGGTGCTGGCGCAGGACGTGCTGCGCGGCGCCCGGCGGCTGTTTGCCGCCGAGGTGACGCTGGTGGCGCTGGGGGCGGATGGCGCCGCCCGGCGGCTTCCCGCCGATCTGCGGGCGCGGCTGGGGGCGGACGCGGGCCCCGATGCGGGGTGATGTTTCGCCCCGCTGACCGAGTTGTGTTGGCATTCCCCTGCAATCCCGTGTAGGTTCCCGCCTACAAGAAGGGCCGGAAAACGGCGCCGAGCAGTCAGAACGCAGACCCGGGACCCCGATGGAAACGACCCTTGCCGCCGCGCAGGAGATCGACTTCTCCTTGCTTGCGCTGTTCGCGCGCGCCACCCTGACCGTCAAGGTGGTGATGCTGATGCTTCTGGCCATGTCCTTCTGGTCATGGGCCATCATCATCCGCAAGCACCTGCAGTTCCGCGCCGCGCGGTCCGAGGCGGCGGTCTTCGACCGCGCCTTCTGGTCGGGCGAGCCGCTGGACGAACTTTATGACAAGATCGGGGCCGAGCCCAGGGGCGCTTCCGGCAAGGTCTTTGCCGCGGGCATGCTGGAATGGCGGCGCAGCCACAAGCAGGACGGCGCGCTGATCGCGGGCGCCCAGGCGCGCATCGACCGGGCGATGGACGTGGCCATCTCGCGCGAGAGCGAGACGCTGAACGCGGGCCTGTCGTTCCTCGCCACCACGGGCGCCACCGCGCCCTTCATCGGGCTGTTCGGCACCGTCTGGGGCATCAAGTACAGTTTCGAGCAGATCGCCATCAGCCAGAACACCAACCTGGCCGTGGTGGCCCCGGGCATCGCCGAGGCGCTGCTGGCCACCGGCGTCGGGCTGATCGCGGCGATCCCGGCGGTGGTGTTCTACAACAAGCTGAACAGCGACAGCGAACGCATCATCGGCGGCTACGAGGCCTTTGCCGACGAATTCGCCACCATCCTGTCGCGCCAGCTGGACGCGGCCGCCTGATGGGGGCCTCGGTCGTCCAGAAGGGGGGCGGGGGCAAGCGCCGGGGGCGGCGCCGCGGCAAGGCCGCGGCGATGTCCGAGATCAACGTCACGCCCTTCGTGGACGTGATGCTGGTGCTGCTGGTCATCTTCATGGTGGCGGCCCCCCTGCTGACCGTCGGCGTGCCGGTAGAGCTGCCGCGCACCGCGGCATCGGCGCTGCCGACAGAGCAGGAGGAACCGCTGACGATCACGCTCACCTCGGACGGGCGCACGCTGATCCAGACGACCGAGGTGGACGCGGCCGAGCTGATCCCGCGGCTGCGGGCGATCGCGGCGGAACGGACCTCTGACAAGGTCTTCCTGCGCGCCGACGGGGCGATCCCCTACGAGCGGGTGGCGCAGGTGATGGGGGCGCTGAACGCGGGCGGCTTCCGCAACATCGGCCTCGTGACCGACACCGACGGGCCGACGCTGGGCGCGGACGGCGGCTGAGGGCGGGCGGCCGGGGCGGATGGACAAGGGCACGGTCATCTCGGGGGCAGGGCACGGGGGGGTGATCCTCTACGTGCTGCTGGGGGGGCTGCTGTTCTCGCCGCGGGACGCACCCGCCGTCGCGGTGACCGAGGTGTCGCTGATGTCGGGCGAGGAGTTCGCCGCGCTGATGGCCCAGGCGCCCGCCCCGGCGGCGGAACCGCAGCCCGCGCCCGCCCCGGCGGCGGAACCGCAGCCGGCACCCGAGACTGCCGCAGCGGACCCCCCCCCGCCGCCCGAACCGCCGCCCGAACCGCCGCCCGAACCGGCGCCCGAACCGGCGCCGCGACCCGAACCCGCCCCGGGACCGGACCCCGAACCGGCGGCGGCGGAACCGGTGCCGCTTCTCCTGCCCGACGTGCCGGTGGAAGAGGCCCAGGCCCCGCCCGCGCCCCAGGCCATCGCCTCGGTCGCCCCCGTCACCTCGCCCCGCCCGCGGCCGCGCCCGGCGCCGCGCGTGGCGCCGGTGCCGGTGGAGAAACCGCCCGAGGACCTGCCCGAGGCGCCCGACGTGGTGCCGGAGGCGACCCCCGACCCCGCGCCCGAGGTGCCCGTGGTGCCGGAGCCCGAGACCGCCGCCGCGCCCGAGGCGGCGGGCGAGGTGCTGGAGACCGAGGCCAACCGGGACGACGTGGCCAGCGGCGGCCCGCCGCCGTCGCCCCGCCCGCGGGCGCGGCCTGCGGGC
>CAZCPY010000050.1:0-20533 GCA_964499865.1 uncultured Rhodobacterales bacterium
GGGGGCACCCGGCCCGAGCGCAGGGCCCCCCCTCCCCCATCCCCTCCCCACGGGGGGGGAGGGGAGGCGCTGCCGTCGGGCAGGTCGAGCCCGGGTGCGCCGCGCGCGTCAGCCCGGCGCGTAGGTCAGGCAGACCACATCGCCGCCCACCCGGTCGTGGGACAACAGCCGCAGCGGCGGCGCCGGGCCGCGGAACAGCGGACGGCCGTGCCCCAGAACAACGGGGTGCACATACAGGCGATAGGCGTCGATCAGCCCTGTCCCGGCAAGGCCTTGCGCCAGCACCGGTCCGCCCATGGCGATCTCGCCCGCGTGGTCGGCCTTGAGGCGGGCCACGGCGGCCGCAAGATCGCCCGTCAGCAGCGTGGCGTGCGGCCCGACCCCGCGCAGGCTGCGCGAGGCCACCCACTTGGGCATCGCGCGATACGCCCGCGCGAAGGCATGTTCATCCTCGCCCCAGCCGGGCTGGTCCGCGTCCCAGTATTGCATCAGCTGATACAGCCCCCGGCCATAGAGGCTGCCGGTCAGGCCCGCGACGATGCCTGTGAAGTGTCGGAACAGCGCGGGCTCCGGGGAAAAGCGGTCGTGGTCGACATAGCCGTCGAGCGAGACGTTCATGCCGAGCACGAGGCGCGCCATGCGGACGGACCCTAGGCGTCGGGCAGGGCAACGCAGCGGCCGACCGCCTCGTCCACCCGCGGCGCCAGCACGCGGCGCTCGGCCTGAAGACCGGCCAGCCGGGCGCGCTCGGCGGCCGGGTCGATCGACCTGCGGCGCGTCTCGGTGACCCAGCGTTCCCGCGTGCAAGCCGCGACCTGCGGGCGCGGCCGGGGGGCGCCCGCCTCGGGCGGGCCGTCGGGCACCACGATGCAGGTGCCGATGTAGTCCACGGGCACGCGCACCTCGATCAGCGCAAAGCCGCGGGCGAGGTTGCCCTCGGCCTCGGCGATGGCGCCGTCGATGTCGCGCAGCGCGCGGGTCTCGCGTGCGACGCAGCGTTCCTGCGGCGTGCCGCAGGCGGCCAGCAGGGGCAGCGTCAGGAACAGCAGGTAGCGGTAGGGCATGGCTGCACCCCCGGAAGCCGCCCGAGGGTAGCGCCTTTGCGCCCGGCGGTCGAGGCCCGGCCTCAGGTCGGGCGGTCCAGGCGATAGCTGCCTTCCGGCAGGTCCAGCGCTGCCGCCAGTTCGCGCAATTGGCGCACCGACAGGGTGACGGTGACCGGCCCCCGGCCGCCGGGCGCCTCTTGCGTGACGGTGACGCAATCTTCAAAGGCGGAAATCACCACATCCTCTTGCAGATGTGATGCGCCCTCGTCGATCAGGGTGATGACGGTGGCGTCGAAGTCGTGCTCGATGGTGAACATGCGGACCAGACTAGGGTGGCCGGGGCGGCGCGGGCAAGGGCCCGCGGGCGGCAGGATGCGGGCGGCGCTGGTCGCTCTGGCCCTGCTGGCGGGCTGCATGCCGGTGGCCGCGCCCCTGCCGCCGCCGCCGCAGGCCGTGGCCGCGCCGCAGGACGCGCTGCCCCCGCGCGCGGCGGCGGCGAACTTCCTGACCGCGGTCGATGCAGTGACCCCGGTGGCCGAGGCGCTGTGCCGCGCCCGCACCCGCGGCCTGCCCTGCGGCTTTCGCATCGTCGTGGACGACCGCCCCGGCGCGCCCCCCAATGCCTTCCAGACGCTGGACCGTTCGGGCCGCCCGGTCGTGGGCTTCACGCTGGCGCTGATCGCGCGGGCGCGCAACGTGGACGAGATCGCCTTCGTCATCGGGCACGAGACCGCGCACCACATCCTGGGCCACATCCCGGCGGCGCAGGAAAGCGCCGCCACGGGGGCGCTGGTGGCCGGCGTGATGGCGGCCGTGGGCGGGGCGGACGAGGCCGCGGTGCGCCGCGCGCAGGAAATCGGCGCGACGCTGGGGGCGCGGCGGTTTTCCAAGGACTTCGAGCTCGAGGCCGATGCGCTGGGCGCGGAAATCGCGCTGGCCGCAGGCTTCGATCCCCTGCGGGGGGCCGACTTCTTCGCGCGCCTGCCCGACCCGGGCGACCAGTTCCTGGGCACCCATCCGCCCAATGCCGAACGGCTGGCCGTGGTGCGCCGGACGGTGGCGCGGCTGACTGGAAACTGACCGTCGTTGCCCCTAGCCTTGGCCGAAACGGGGGACGGGATGGACATCCGGGCAGAGCTGATCCGCTTCGGCAACACGGCGAAATGGTCCTGGGCGGGCTGGAGCGCGGCCTGGGCCCGGGAAAAGTCGCTGAGGCAGTGGACGCTGGCCAACGCGATCTCGGCCGCGCTGGCGCTGGTGGTGGACCTGGACGGGGCGGAACGGGCGCTGATCCTCGGCCTTGGCCTGCTGATCCTGGCGGCGGAGCTCATCAACACCGCCATCGAGGAGGTGGTGGACGACGTGTCCGAAGCCATCCGCGACCGCGCCCGCCGGGCCAAGGACTGCGGGTCGGCCGCAGTGGCTGTCACCGCCATCGCGGCCGGTGTCGCCTGGCTGGCGGTGCTGGTCGGGTGACGGCGGCGGCCCCTTCCGCCGGGCGCCCCCCCGCCCCATCCCTCCCCCGCGAGGGGGGAGGGAGGCGCCCATGCGGCCGGCGCCCGTCCCGGCGCCGAAGGGGCCCGCCCGCATGTTCCTGGTGACGCCCGATACCGTCTGGAATCCGGTCGTGCTGGAAACCCGCGAGGTGCCGCGGCCGTTCATGGGGCTGGTGTCGCTCTGGCCGCGGCGGGGGGCGACCTGGCGGCTCAGGGCGCGGCTGTGGTTCGAACGCGAATGGCTGCGCTATGCGGCCTCGCTCTTGCCCTTCGTTCTGGCCGCGGTGATCTGGCCCGGCCAGGCCATCGCCATCGCCCAGGCGCCGCTGCCGATGTTCGCGGTCGTCTACCTGGTCGAGACGCGGTTCCTGCGCGTGCCGCGCGACAGGCGCGCGGCTTTCGCCACACCGGCAGAGATCGAGCGCGCGCAGGACGCCTTCCGCGCCCGGGCCCGCGCCATCCTTGCGCGCATCGCCGCCGGGCGGCGGATGACCGACGGGGCGCTGTGGCTGGTCGCCGAACAGTCCGACCTCGCCCGCGTGGCGCCGCTGACCTGGGTGTCGGTGCAGGCCGAGGCGACGGCGACCGAGGGCCCGCGCGTGCTGGCGCTGACCGAAGCCGAAGAGGCCACGGTGGCGACCCTGTTCGCAGGCGCCTTCACCGAGGCGGCGCTGCACCGGGCGAATCTGGCCGAAGGGGTCTTCCTGCGCAGCGAGAGGCTCGCGGCGCGCGGCCTTTCGGCGCATGCCCGGATGGCCGCGCTGACGGCGGGGTAGGGGAGGGGATACCCGCCCGTTTCAGCGCAGGTCGGGCGGCAAAGCCTCGGCCGCGAGCGCGGCCACGGCGGTGTCGAGGGGCAGGGTCTCCACCCGCGTCTCGCCCAGGCGGCGCAGCGCCACCGTGCCGGCCGCGACCTCCTGCTGGCCGATGGCCAGGATCACCGGCACCTTGCCGAGCGAATGTTCGCGCACCTTGTAGTTGATCTTCTCGTTGCGCGTGTCCGCCTCGGCCCGCACGCCTGCCGCCACCAGCGCCGCGGTCACCGCGCGCACATGGGCATCGGCGTCCGAGACGATGGAGGCCACGACGACCTGCCGCGGCGCCAGCCAGAAGGGCAGCTTGCCTGCGTGGTTCTCGATCAGGATGCCGATGAACCGCTCGAAGGACCCCAGGCATGCCCGGTGCAGCATGACCGGGCGGTGCTTCATCCCGTCTTCGCCGACGTAGGTCGCATCCAGCCGTTCGGGCAGGTTGGGGTCGACCTGGAAGGTGCCGCACTGCCAGTCGCGGCCGATGGCGTCGGTCAGCACGAACTCGAGCTTCGGTCCGTAAAAGGCGCCCTCGCCGGGGAAAAGCTCGCAGGCGTGCCCTGCCGCCGTTACCGCATTGGCCAGCGCGGCCTCGGCGAAGTCCCAGCTTTCCTCGGTGCCGATGCGCTTTTCCGGCCGGGTGGAAAGCTTGATGCGCCAGGCGTCGAAGCCGAGGTCGGCATAGACCCGCGACAGGAAGGCGATGAAGCGTTTCGCTTCCCCCTCGATCTGATCCTCGCGGGCGAAGATGTGGGCATCGTCCTGGGTGAAGCCGCGCACGCGCATGATGCCGTGCAGGGCGCCCGAGGGTTCATACCGGTTGCAGGAGCCGAATTCGGCCATGCGCAGCGGCAGGTCGCGGTAGGACTTGAGGCCCACGTTGTAGATCTGCACGTGGCAGGGGCAGTTCATCGGCTTGAGCGCGTTGACCGTCTTGGCCCTGGCGTGCTCCTCCTCGACCTCGACGATGAACATGTGCTCCTGATAGTTCGCCCAGTGGCCGGATTTCTCCCACAGCACCCGGTTCACCACCTGCGGCGTGTTGACCTCGACATAGCCATCCGCGCGCTGGCGGCGGCGCATGTAGTCCTGCAGCGTGGTGTAGATCATCCAGCCGTTGGGGTGCCAGAACACCTGGCCCGGCGCTTCCTCCTGCATGTGGAAGAGGTCCATCTCGCGCCCCAGCTTGCGGTGGTCGCGCCTGGCGGCCTCCTCCAGCATCGTCAGATGCGCCTTGAGCTCGTCGCGGCTGCGGAAGGCCACGGCCGAGATGCGCTGCAACTGCGGGCGCGCGGTGTCGCCAAACCAGTAGGCGCCCGAGACGCCCATCAGGCGGAAGGCGTCGGCCGGGACCTGGCCGGTGTGCTGCAGGTGGGGGCCGCGGCAGAGGTCGGCCCAGGGCCCGTGCCAGTAGATGCGGATCGGCACGCCGTCGGGAATGCGGTGGACGAGCTCGACCTTGAAGGGCTCGCCCGCCGCCTCGTAATGCGCGATGGCGCGGGCGCGGTCCCAGACCTCGGTGCGCACGGGATCGCGGGCGGCGATGATCGCGCGCATGCGCGCCTCGATCGCGCCGAGGTCTTCGGGCGTGAAGGGCTCGGCCCGGTCGAAGTCGTAGAACCAGCCGTATTCGGTCACCGGGCCGATGGTCACCTTGGTCTCGGGCCAGATCTCCTGCACCGCGCGGGCCATGATGTGGGCGAGGTCGTGGCGGATCAGTTCGAGCGCCTGCGGCGCGTCGGCCATGGTGTGCAGGACGATGCCGGCGTCCTGCTCGATCGGCCAGGCAAGATCCCAGTGGGTGCCGTTGACGGTGGCGCTGATCGCCCTTTTCGCCAGGCCCGGCGCGATCGCGGCGGCGACCTGCGCCGGCGTGGTTCCCTTTGCGACCTGGCGGACGGCGCCATCGGGGAAGGTCAGCGAGATCGTGGCCATCGGGCCTCCTCGTCGGTTCGGCGCCTACGGATGCGCCCGGTTGCGGGTGGGCCTTCTGTCCCGGGAAACCGCGGCGGCGTCAAGGGGAGAGCGGTTGCGCCCCGGCTTTCGCCGGGGCGCCCCGGCGGGGGGCTTTGCCCCCCGCACCCCCCCGGAGTATCTGAGCCAAGATGAAGCAGGGAGGGACGGGGATGGGACGGGATGCGCCGCAGGTGCTGGTAACGCCGCAGGGGCGGCGGATCGCCTATCATCTGTCGCCGGGCCGAGGGCCGGGGGTCGTCTTCCTGGGCGGGTTCCGGTCGGACATGGAGGGGACCAAGGCGCTGTTCCTGGAGGCCCGGGCGCGGGCGGGGGGGCGGGCCTTCCTGCGTTTCGACTACAGCGGGCACGGGGCCTCGGGCGGGGCGTTCGAGGACGGCTGCATCGGCGACTGGGCGGCGGATGCGGCGGCGGTGCTGGAGCTGACCGGGGGGCCGCAGGTGCTGGTGGGGTCCTCGATGGGCGGCTGGATCGCGCTGCTGCTGGCGCGTGCGGTGCCCGGGCGCGTGGCGGGGCTGGTGGGGATTGCCGCGGCGCCGGACTTCACGCTGGCGCTGGAGGCGGGGATGACGCCGGCCGAGGCGCGGGCGCTGGCGGCGGAGGGGCGGCTCCTGCGGCCTTCGGCCGATGATCCGGGCGGTTACGCCTTCACCCGCCGCCTGATCGAGGACGGGCGCCGCCAGGCGGTGCTGACGGCGCCCCTGGCGCTGCCGATGCCGGTGCGCCTGTTGCAGGGCACGGCGGATGCCGAGGTTCCGCTGGAAACCGCGCTGGCGATCGTGTCACATGCGCAGGCGCCAGACCTGCGGCTGGTGCTGGTGAAGGGGGCGGACCACCGCTTTTCCGCGCCCGCCTGTCTGGAGCTGATCGCGCAGGCGGTGGAGGAGGTGGCGGGCCGTGCGTAGCATCGGGCGGTGGGTCGGGCGGGGGCTTTTGCTGCTGGTCCTGGCGGGGGCGGCGCTCTGGGCCTTCGGGCCGCGGCAGGGGCTCGACCGGGCGGTGGCCTTCGATCCGGCCGGCATTCCCGCCGATCTGGACGCCTGGCTGGCGCGGCGCGAGGCGACCTTCGCCGACCTGCGCCCGGCGGCGGCCAAGGAGATCGTCTGGGCGGGCGAGGTCGGGGCGAAGACGCCCCTGGCCATCGTCTACCTGCACGGCTTTTCCGCCACCAAGGCGGAAATCCGCCCGGTTCCCGACGACGTGGCGGCGGCGCTGGGGGCGAACCTCTACTTCGCGCGGCTGGCCGGGCATGGGCGGACGGGCGAGGCGATGGCCACGGCCACCGCCGAGGACTGGCTTTACGACTATGCCGAGGCGATGGAGATCGGGCGGCGGCTGGGGGAGCGGGTGATCGTCATCGGCACCTCGACCGGGGCCACGCTGGCGGCCCTGGGGGCGACGGAGGCGACGCTGTCCGAGGGGCTGGCGGGGGTGGTGCTGGTCTCGCCCAACTTTGCGCTGAATTCGCCTGCGGCGGCGATCCTGGACCTGCCCTTCGCGCCGGTCTGGGGCCCCTGGGTCGCGGGGCCCGAGCGTTCGTTCGAGCCGGTCAACGCGGCGCATGGCGACAACTGGACGACGCGCTACCCCACCGCGGCGCTGTTCCCGATGGCGGTGCTGATGCGGGCGGCCCGGGCGCAGGACTGGACGGCGGTCAGGGTCCCGGCGCTGTTTGTCTGGTCGCCGCAGGACAAGGTGATCGACCCCGCCTGGGCGGCACGGGTCGCCGGGGCCTGGGGCGGACCTGCCAGGGTTGTGGAGGTGACGCCGGGGCCGGGGGACGACCCCTATGCCCATGTGATCGCCGGGCGGATCCTGTCGCCGTCGCTGACCGGCACGGTGACGGGCGCGATCCTCGACTGGGCGCAGGGGCTGTAGGCGCCTCAGCCCTGCGAGACGACCCGCATCCTGCCGCCCCGGGGTGCACCGGAATGCGCGTCGATGAAGTCGAGCACCAGCGGGCGGATGTTCAGCCGCCAGGACTTGCCCGCGAAGATGCCGTAATGCCCGGCGCCGGGTTCCAGGTGCTGCGCCTTGCGGCTGTCGGGCAGGCCGGTCAGCAGGTCCAGCGCCGCCAGGCACTGGCCGGGGGCCGAGATGTCGTCGTTCGCCCCCTCGACCACCTTGACCGCGACCTGGGTGATGGCGCCGAAATCGACGCGCGTGCCCGCGACGGTGAAGACGTTGCGCGCGATCTCGCGCTCCTTGAAGATGCGCTCGACGGTCGAGAGGTAGAACTCGGCCGTCATGTCCATCACCGCGAGGTATTCGTCGTAGAAGCGGTTGTGCGCGTCATGGTCGGACGCCTCGCCGCGGGCGGCGCGCATGATCTGGTCGGTGAAGGCCTTGGAATGCCGATCCGCGTTCATCGAGATGAAGCCGTTGAGCTGCAAGAGCCCCGGATAGACCAGCCGCCCGGCGCCCTTGTGGGCGAAGCCCACGCGCTGGATGGCGAACTGTTCAAGCTGCCCCATGGTCACGCGGCGGCCGAAGTCTGTCACCTCGGTGGGCCCGGCGTCGGGGTCCACCGGGCCGCCGATCAGGGTCAGCGTGCGCGGCTGCGCGGCGGGGTCCTCGGCGGCGAGGTAGGCGGTCGCGGCAAGCGTCAGCGGCACCGGCTGGCAGACGGCGATCACGTTCACCTCGGGGCCGAGCGCGCGCATGAACTCCACCAGGTAGAGCGTGTAGTCCTCGACATCGAACTTGCCCGCGCTGACCGGAATGTCGCGCGCGTTGTGCCAGTCGGTCACGTAGACGTCGGCATCGGGCAGCAGGCTTTGCACGGTGGACCGCAGGAGCGTGGCGTAATGGCCCGACATGGGCGCGACCAGCATGACCTTGCGGGCCATCGGCCCGCGGCGGCGCACGCGGAACTGGATCAGCGTGCCGAAGGCCTTCTCGACCAGCGGCACCGCATCGACCAGATGGTCCTGCCCGTCGGGCCCGACGATGGCGCGGATGCCCCAGTCGGGTTTCACGACCATGCGGCCGAACGACCGCACGGTCACGTCGCCCCAGGCCCGCAGCAGCGGCAGCATCGGGTTCATCGACATGGCGAAGGCCGGATACGAGGCGAAGGCGCGGGCCGAGGCGCCCATCCACTCCATCGTGGTGCGGGCGCTTTCCATCGCGTCGTAGGTGGTCATATACTTCATGCGCGTCTCCAGACCCCGCAGGGACACAGGCCAGTTGCGCCCTTGCCCCCCCGGACCCCTGGCGACGAAGGCGCAGGCCCCGCGGCAGACGGGCGCTGCGTTGCGGCAAGACTAGGGGGGATTCGGTTTCATGACAACTGACGACGCGGACCCCGCCGAGCGTCTGGCCCGTCTGAACGGCAACCTCGCGAAGATGGAGGACCTGTCGCAACGCCTGACCGCGGCGCTGACCCGCCGGCGGGTGGCCGACCCGGCGCTGAGCGGGCCCGGCGCCGACGTCTACGTGAAGGCCGCCGCCGCGATGATGGCCGAGATGATGCAGAACCCCGGCAAGATGATCGAGGCGCAGGTCAGCTACTGGGGCAAGACGCTCAGGCACTATGCCGAAGCGCAGCAGGTGCTGCTCAAGGGCGAATTGCGCGCGCCCGACGATCCGGGGCCGAAGGACCGCCGCTTTGCCAACCCGCTGTGGGACACGCATCCGTTCTTCAACTACCTCAAGCAGCAGTACCTTCTGAACGCCGAGGCGGTCACCGGGGCGGTGGCGGGGCTGGAGCATCTGGACGCGGCCGACAAGAAGCGGGTCGAATATTTCAGCCGCCAGATCGTCGACATGTTCGCGCCGACGAATTTCCTCGGCACCAACCCCGACGCGCTGGAAAAGGCGGTGGCGACCGACGGCGAAAGCCTGGTCGCGGGGCTGGAGAACCTGGTGCGCGACATCGAGGCGAATTCCGGCGACCTGCTGGTCACGCTGGCCGACAAGGACGCCTTCGAGGTCGGCCGCAACCTCGCCACCACCCCGGGCGCCGTGGTCTTCCGCAACCACCTGCTGGAGCTGATCCAGTATGCGCCTGCCACCGACCGGGTGCAGGCGACGCCCCTGGTGATCTTTCCGCCCTGGATCAACAAGTTCTACATCCTGGACCTCAAGCCGCAGAATTCGCTCGTCAAATGGATCGTGGAGCAGGGCTTCACCCTGTTCGTGGTGTCCTGGAAGAACCCCGATGCTTCCTACGCCGAGGTGGGTCTCGACGACTACATCCGCGACGGCTACCTGCGCACGCTGGCCGAGGTGCGGCGGATCACCGGCGAGCGGCAGGTCAACGCGGTCGGCTACTGCATCGCGGGGACGACGCTGGCGCTGACGCTGGCGCATCTGGACAAGGCGGGCGACAGGTCCGTGAAGTCGGCCACGTTCTTCACCACGCTGACCGACTTTTCCGACCGCGGCGAATTCGAGGCCTTCCTGTCCGACGACTTCGTCGACGGGATCGAACGGCAGGTGGCGCGCGACGGGATGCTGGACCGGCTGTTCATGGGGCGCACCTTCAGCTTCCTGCGGTCGAACGACCTGCTCTGGCAGCCCGCAATCCGCAGCTACATGCTGGGCGAGGCGCCGCCGGCCTTTGACTTGCTCTACTGGAACGGCGACGGCACGAACCTGCCCGCGCGGATGGCGATGGACTACCTGCGCGGCCTGTGCCAGCGGAACGACTTCGCCGAAGGCCGCTTCCGTGTCTTCGGCGATCCGGTCAGCCTGGCACAGGTCAGGCTGCCGCTCTGCGCGATCGCCTGCGAGACCGACCATATCGCCGCCTGGAAGGGGTCCTTCGCCGGGGTCCGGCAGATGGGGTCGAAGGACAAGACCTTCATCCTGTCGGAATCGGGCCATATCGCCGGGATCGTCAACCCGCCGTCCAGGGGCAAGTACGGGCACTACACCTCCGACGCGGCGCTGACGACGCCGGACGAGTGGAAGGCCGCCGCCGTCCGCCACGACGGGTCCTGGTGGCCGCGCTGGCGCGACTGGCTGGCGGCGCGGTCGGGCAGGATGGTCGCCGCGCGCGTGCCGCAGCAGGTTCTGGCGCCCGCGCCCGGCAGCTATGTGCGCCCGTCCGAGGCGGCCTGACCGCACAACCCGGACGCGAGCCATGCGCGGACGGCAGGTCAGCCATGCGGTCCATGCCTCATGCTGCAGTGCAGAAACCATCTTGATTTTCTGCACTGCAGCATTTATCTCTCTGCCATCGGACAACCCCGGCCGCCCCCGCGCCAGATGGAGACAGACAGATGACCAAGACCCCCGATTTCACCAAGGTCGTGCAGGACATGATGACCGCCTTCCCGGTCGACGCCTCGGCGTTCCAGAACGCCTTCAAGACGAACGCCGCGATGGGCGAAAAGCTTGCCAAGGTCGCGCTGGAAGCCGTTGAAAAGTCGACGGAAATCTCGGCCGCCTGGACGAAGTCGACGCTCGCCCGGCTGGGCGACGTGACCAAGGCAAAGCCCGAGCCGACCGACTACACCCGGTCGATGACCGACTTCGCCTCGGCCACCGCCGAGATGGCGGCCGAACACATGGCGGCCTTCGCCGAAGTGGCCAAGAAGGTCCAGATGGAAACCGTCGAGCTGATGCTGGCCGCGGGCAAGGACATGTCGGAAGACGCGACCGCCGCGGTCAAGAAGGCGACCACGGACGTGCAGACCGCCGCCAAGAAGGCCGCCGCCGCCGTCGCCACCAAGTAGGGAACGCGCGCGGGGGCGTCCTTCCTCCCTGTCGGACCTTCGCGCTTTCGTGGGGCGGGCCTCGTGCCCGCCCTTTCCTTTTCGCACCTGCGGCCCTAGGCTTTCGCAACCGCGAAAGGACCGTGCCATGGCCGAGACCGACAAGCCGCTCCTGATCAAGCGCTATGCCAGCCGCAGGCTCTACAACACCGAAACCTCGGACTACGTGACGCTCGAGGATATCGCGGGCTTCATCCGGGCGGGGCGCGAGGTGCAGATCGTCGACCTGAAGTCGGGCGACGACCTGACGCGGCAGTACCTGCTGCAGATCATCGCCGAGCACGAGTCCAAGGGGGAATCGGTCCTGCCGATCCAGGTGCTGACCGACCTCGTGCGCAGCTACGCCACGGGCATGCAGTCGGTGGTGCCGTCCTTCCTGCAGGCCTCCTTCGAGATGCTGCGCGACGGACAGTCCAAGATGATGGAGAACCTGGCCGCGATCCCCAACCCGATGGCCGCGATGCCCGGCTTCGAGGCGATGCGCAAGAGCCAGGAGACGATCATGAAGTCGATGATGTCGGGCCTTCCCGGCTGGCCCGTCCCGCCCGCCAGGGACGCCGACCCCGCCGACCAGGACGACATCGCCCAGATCAAGAGGCAGCTGGCCGAGTTGCAGGCCAAGCTGTCGCGGCTGTAGGGGGCGGTCGGTCCGAGTGCGGCAGATGGCGCAGGACGTCCATGCTGTCGAGCAGGATGCGCATCACGATCACCCGCTGCGCCTGCGCGTCCACACGCAGAAACATCTGGTGCGAGCCGGAGCGGATCATGCGGTGGGGATCGACGATCACGCGCAACCCAAGCGGGTCGCGCGCGCCTTCCGCAACATGCTCGACGATCGCCCGCACACAGGCCTGCGCGACCAGGGTTCCGAAACGGTCGACCGAATACCGCGCGATCCCGCGGAGATCGGCCTTGGCGGCCCCTGTCCAGACGACCTTCATTCGTCAGGGTGGCTGGCGGCGATAATGGCATCCACGTCGAAATCTTCGGCGATCCCGCTCGCCATGGCGTCATCCATCATCTTCAGGAATGCATTCATGGCCTTTGCCTCCCGGTCGAGATTGCGCAAGCCCGCCCGCACCGCCTCTGACACGTTCTCATAGTGTCCCTCGGCGACCAGCCGTTGGGCGATGGCCTTGGTGGAGCCGAGGTTGACGCTTGCCAGTCCGCTGCGGTCGGCCATTGGGTCCTCCGCGGGGTGTGCTACAGTGTAGCACACCCCCGGGGCGTTTGTCAGCCGATGTCCCTGAACACCCCGTCGATGGCGCGGCCGAGCTTGTCGAAGATCTCGTCCAGATGGTCGGGCGTGCAGATGAACGGCGGGCAAAGCACGATGGCCTGTCCCAGCGGGCGGCAGATCAGGCCTTCGTCGGTGCAGGCGTTCGCCACGCGTTCCGAGACGGACATCGGGCCGGGGAACGATTCCCTGGTGTCCTTGTCCTTGACCATCTCGAGGGCGCCCATCAGGCCCTTGCCGCGCCACTCGCCGATGTTGCGGTGTTCGGCCAGGCGCGCGAGCCCCGCCTCGAACTGCGGCGTCAGCGCGCGGACGTTGTCGATCAGGCCCTCGTTCATCACCACGTCGATGGCCTTCAGCGCGATGGCGCAGCCGACGGGGTGGCCGGAGGCGGTGAAGCCGTGCGGGAACTCGTCGAACTTGTGGCTCGCGGCCTGTGCCCGGTCCGACCATTCCGGCCCGAGGATCACCGCGCCCATCGGGAAGTAGCCCGCGGTCAGCACCTTGGAGGAGATGATCGCGTCGGGCATGAAGTCGTAGGTCTGGCAGCCCCAGAGGTTGCCGGTGCGGCCGAAGCCGCAGATCACCTCGTCGGCGATGAGCGGGATGCCGTATTTCTTCAGCACCGGGGCGATCGCCTGGAAATAGCCGGCCGAGGGCGGGATCACCCCGCCCGCGCCCATCACGGGTTCGGCGAAGAAGCCCGCGACGGTGTCGGGGCCTTCCTTGATGATCGTGGCCTCCAGCTCGCGCGCCATGCGGGCGGTGAACTGGGCCTCGGACTCGCCCGCCCGGCCGTAGCGCCAGTAGTGCGGGCAGCCGACGTGGATGAACCCGGGCAGCGGCAGGCCGAAGACGTGGTTGTAGGTCTTGCCGGTCATCGAGGCGGCGACCGTCGTCACGCCGTGGTAGCTGTTGACGCGGGTGATGATCTTGCGCCGCTGCGGCTGGCCTTCCGCCCAGGCGATGAACCACAGAAGCTTGCACATCGTGTCGTTCGCCTCGGACCCGCTGTTCGTGTAGAACACCCGGCCGCGGTCGAAGGGCGAGACCTCGACAAGCCTTTCCGACAGCGCGACGGTGGTGTCGGCCATCCGGCCGAAGAAGGCGTGGTAGCCGGGAAAGCGGTCGAACTGGTCCTTGGCAGCCTGGGCGAGGCCCTTGTGATCGAACCCCGCCACCATGTTCCACAGCCCGGAGTTGCCGTCGAGATAGCGCTTGCCGTGGACATCGAAGACGTAGGGGCCCTGGCCGTGGGTCAGGATCACGCTGCCGCGGTCGCCGATCGTCGGCAGGTCGGTGAAGCCGTAGAGCGAATTGGTATCGGCGCGCGATTCCCAGGAATTCGGTGCGTCGTCACGCATGGCGGTCTCTCCCCTTTGGTCGGCGAAGAGTATCCGGGCGGCCCCGGCGCCACAACACCCGGCCCGCGCCCGCCCCGGCAGGGTGCCGCGCCGGTCCGGCGTTATGCCGCGCCGCGGGCGGGCTGACCGGCGTTCTGACGCACGCGCGCGCCCGCAGTCAGGATCGCCGCGGCCAGCAGGTCGCAATCGGCGGGCGTCAGGCGGGCGGGCAGGCGGATGTCGCAGGCGCGCATCAGCATGGCGCGGGTCTTGGGCAGGTGCGCCGGGGCGCCCAGGAACTCCCAGTTCCAGAAGGCGCGGGCGTTGCCTTCGGACAGGCCGAAGACCGACACCGGCGCCCCCATCGCGCGCGCCTCGGTCTGGAAGGCCAGAGCCTGTTCGTCGGTCCAGTCGCCCGCAAGCATGAACTGGAAGCTGTCGGGCGCGCGGGTTTCGGGCGGCAGGGCGGGGGGAACGTGGAACCAGGGGGCGGGCGCGAGTTGCGCCGCCACGCGGTCGTGGTTCACAAGGCCCCGGCGCGCGCGCAGCTCCACCAGCGGAAGCTGCGGGCGGATCACCGCGGCCGACAGGTTCTGCATCCGCAGGTTGTAGAGCGGCAGCTTCTTCTGCCACTTGCCCGCGATGTCCTTCAGGCCGGGATGGGTCTTCCAGTTGCTTTCGTAGGCGCCCGACATGATCGCGGCGCGGGCGGCGATCTCGGGGTCGTCGGTGATCAGCATCCCGCCTTCGCCCGCGTTCACCAGCTTGTAGGACTGGAAGCTGAAGCAGCCCGTGGCCCCCAGCGTGCCCAGCGGCCTGCCGCGCCACGAGGCCCCCAGCGAATGCGCCGCATCCTCGACCACCGGGATGCCGTGCGCGGCCGCGCCTTCCAGGATCGCGTCCATGTCGGAGGTATGGCCGCGCATGTGGGAAATCATCACCGCCGCCGCGCCCGGCAGCTTGGCGCGGTAGTCGTCCAGGTCGATGCGCAGCGAGGTGTCCACCTCGACCAGCACGGGGTCGCATTCCGCATGCAGGACCGACGACGGCACGGCGGCGAAGGTGAAGGCCGGGATCAGCACGCGCGCCCCGCGCGGCAGGTCCAGCGCCTTGAGCGACAGGAACAGTGCCGCCGAACAGGACGACACCGCCAGCGCGAAGCGGACGCCCATCAGCGCGGCGAACTCGGCCTCCAGCCGCGGCACCGGCGCCTTGTCGGGGGTGGTGTAGCGGAACAGGTCTCCGCTGGTCAGCAGGCGCTCGATCTCGGCGCGGGCCTCGGCGGGGATCGGGTCGGCCTCCTGCACGTTGACGTGTCTTGCCGCAGGCTCCTGTCCCGAACCGTCGTTCCACATGGTCCCGCTCTCCCCACAGGTTTGCCCTGTCTTAGGACGGTCGCGCGAAACAATCCAGCGGGGCGGCGCGCGGCAGGCACAAGATGTGGCGGATTAACGCCTTTGTCACAAACCGCCGCGCCGCGTCACAGCCCCAGCCGGTCGCGCATCGCATACCAGGTCATCGCCAGCACGAGGACCGGCCAGCGCAGCGCCGCCCCGCCGGGGAACCGCGGCGTGGGCAGGCCCGCCATCAGGTCGAAGCGTTCGGCCTGGCCCGCGACGGCCTCGGCCATGACCTTGCCCGCCATCGTGGCCAGCGCCACGCCCTGGCCGGAGCAGGAGGAGGCGGCAAGGATGTTGGGCGAAAGCCGCAGGTAGCAGGGCATCCGCGACATGGTGATGGCGAGCGTTCCGCCCCAGGCGTGGTCGATGCGCGCGTCGGCCAGCTGCGGGTAGACCTCGGCCATCGGCTTGCGCACCGTGGCCTCGATGTCGGGAAACCGGTAGCCGTAACTTTCGCCGCCGCCGAACAAGAGGCGGTTGTCGGGCGACAGGCGCCAGTAGTTCACCACGAAACGCGAGTCGGCGACTGCCACGGGTTCGGCCAGCACGGACGCCGCGCGGTCGCCCAGCGGTTCGGTCGCGACGATGAAGTTGTTGATCGGCATCACCCGCGCCTCGTAGTCGGGTGCCAGCCCCGCGAGATAGCCGTTGCCCGCCAGCAGGACGTGGCCGCAGGTCACCTGGCCCGCGTCGGTGCGCACCACGGGGCGCGCGCCGGGGTCGATGCGGTGCACCTCGCTGCGGTCGTGCAGGCGCACGCCCGCCTTCGCCGCCGCATCCGCAAGCCCCAGCGCAAGTCGCAACGGGTGCAGGTGCCCCGCGCCGCGGTCCACCACCCCGCCGACAAAGCGGGGCGAGCCGATCAGGGCGCGCGTGGCGTCGCGGTCCAGCCGGTCGATCTTCGCATAGCCGTAGGCCTGCGCCATGTGGTCGGCCATGCGGTGGGCGTGGTCCACCTCGGCGGGCGTGCGGCAGGCATGCGCCACACCCGGGCGATAGTCCGCGTCGATGCCATGGTCGGCGATCAGCGACGCCACCAGCGCCTTGGCCTCTTCGGCGAAGTCCCACAGCTTGCGCGCGGTCTCCGTGCCGTGCTTCGCCTCGAGCTCGTCTTGCCCGCGCCGCTGGCCCGAGCCGACCTGCCCGCCGTTCCGCCCCGAGGCGCCGAAGCCCGGGCGCTGTGCCTCCAGCAGCACCACGTCATAGCCCCGCGCCCGCAGGTGCAGCGCCGCCGACAGGCCCATGTAGCCGCCGCCGACGACGCAGACATCCGCCGTCTGCGCGCCCTTCAGCGGCGCAAAGGGCGCCAGCGGCGTGGCCGTCGCGGCATACCACGAGCGGGGATATTCCCCCGCCCGGTCGTTGGCGTGCAGAAGCTTCATACGTTCAGAAGCAGGTGCTCGCGTTCCCAGGGGCTGATGACCTCCAGGAACTCCTTGTGCTCGTCGCGCTTGACCGCCTCGTAGACGGCGCAGAAGCCCTCGCCCAGCACCTCGCGCAGGGCGCCGTCGGCCTCCAGCAGGTCCAGCGCGTCGCCCAGGTTGTAGGGCAGTTCGCTGTCGGTGCTGTAGGCGTCGCCGGCGAATTCGGGCTCGGGCTCCAGCCCCTGCGTCAGGCCGATGTAGCCGCAGGCGAGCGAGGCCGCGATCCCGAGGTAGGGGTTGCAGTCCATCCCCGCCAGCCGGTTCTCGACCCGCCGCGACTCGGGGCCGGACACGGGCACGCGCAGGCCGGTGGTGCGGTTGTCGCGGCCCCAGCGCAGGTTGATAGGGGCGGAATGGCCCGGGACATAGCGGCGATAGCTGTTGACGTAGGGCGCCAGCAGCGCGATGGCGCCGGGCAGGTGGCGCTGCATGCCGCCGATGAAGTGGTGGAAGGCCGGCGTCTCGGCGCCCTTGCGGTCGGAGAACAGGTTCTTGCCGGTCTTCATGTCCACCACCGAATGGTGGATGTGCATGGCGCTGCCGGGTTCCCCCTCGATCGGCTTGGCCATGAAGGTGGCAAAGCAGTCGTGCCGCAGCGCCGCCTCGCGGATCAGCCGCTTGAAGAAGAAGATCTCGTCGGCCAGCTTGACCGGGTCGCCATGCGCCAGGTTGATTTCCAGCTGGCCCGCGCCGTCCTCCTGCAGGATGCCGTCGATCTCGAAGCCCTGCGCCTCGGCAAAGTCGTAGATGTCGTCGATCACCTTGCCGTATTCGTCGATGGCGCTGACCGAATAGGCCTGCTTGGCCGCCGCCCGCCGACCGGACCGGCCCATCGGCGGGATGATCGGCATGTTGGGGTCGATGTTGCGGGCGACCAGGAAGAATTCCATCTCGGGCGCGACGATGGGCTGCCAGCCGTTTTCCCGGTAGAGGTCGACGATGCGTTTCAGCACGTTGCGCGGCGCGGTCGGCATCGGATTGCCCTCGCGGTCCTGCGCGTCATGGATGACCTGAAGTGTCACGTCGGTGGCCCAGGGGGCGGCGACGGCGGTATCCCAGTCGGGCACCAGGATCATGTCGGGTTCGGTGAACTCGCCGAAGGGGTTTTCCGCCCAGTTGCCGGTGATCGTCTGCAGGAAGATCGAGTTGGGCAGGAAATAGCTGGTCTGCTTGGCGAACTTGGAGGCCGGCATCGCCTTGCCGCGGGCCACGCCCGCGATGTCGGGGATGATGCACTCCACCTCGTCCACGCGGCGCCCGCCGATGTAGTCGCGCGCGGCCTCGGGCAGTCGGTCGGTCCATTTGGACATGCTTGTCTCGCTTTGGCCGGCGGGACCGGTTCCCGCGGGCTGGTCTGGGGGGAAGGACACGGCCCCGGGGCCGCGGGCAGCCTTGGGCGGCCTGTCAGGCCGCAGGCCGCCGGGCGGCGCGGGGCGCCTTGAAGACGGCCGCGATGCGGGCGGCGAGGTCGGCGGCGTCGATGCGGTCGCCCGCCCGCGCGCGGGCCGCGGCCATCCGCTCTTCGGGCACGAGGCCGGGGCCGCGGGTGCGCATCAGGCCCTCGACGAAGGCGGTGGCGAATTCGGGATGCGCCTGCACGGTGAAGATGCCGTCGCCGTAGGCCAGCGCGGCATGGGTGCAGAAGGCGTTCGTCCCCACCACCTGCGCGGCCGGCGGGGCGACCGTCACCTGGTCGCGGTGCCAGGCGTTCAGCGTCACCCTCTCGCCGCCGAAGTCGTAGTCCGTGGGTCCGACCGCCCAGCCGCCCGGATGGCGCTCCACCTTGCCGCCAAGCGCCTGGGCGATGATCTGGTGGCCAAAGCAGATGCCCACCAGCGGCACGCCTGCCGCCTGCACCGCGCGGATGAAATCCTCCAGCGGGCGGATGAAGGGGTGGTCTTCGTAGGCGCCGTGGCGCGACCCGGTGATCAGCCAGCCGTCCGCCGCCGAGGGTGCGTCGGGGAAATCCATCGCCTCGACATGCCAGGTGCGGAAGGTGAAGCCGTGGCCGTCCAGCAGGCGGCGGAACATGTCGGGATAGTCGCCGGCCTCGGGTTTCAGGGCGTCGGGCGCCTGGCCCGTCTGCAGGATGCCGATCAGCATGGATGGGTCCAGGGTTCCGTTCCCCCAAGATAGGCGCGCAGGCGGGGGGCGGGCAAGGGGGGGCAGGCGACGCGCCGATTTTCCTTGGCGATTCGGGTGGCCTGGGCGGACACTTCCGCGGGCAGGGGGGGCCAGAATGCTGGAAATCAGTGCCGACAAGGTGGTGCAGGTGGTGTTCCTGGCCCGCGAGGGCCATGGCGGGGCCCGGGAACTGCGGGACTTCATCGGCAACCTGAACGACGACGAGAAGGCGCACCTGACCGCGCTCGCCTGGGTCGGCCGCGGCGCCTTCGACCCCGAGGACTACCCCGCCGCCGTCGCCAACGCGCAGTCCGAGGCAACGGTGCCCACCGCCGATTACCTCATGGGCATGCCGCACCTGGCCGAGAACCTGGAGGCGGGGCTGGATGCGATGGGGGTGGATGTGGCGGGCGAGGAGGAGGATCTGCTGTAGGGGGCCGAAAAGTGTCCACTCGACGTGTACACCGAATTCGGCTATGCTTCTCGTGAGACGACCGAGGACCACAACGCAGCAGCCGTCGCGGCGCGACTCGCACGGCAGGATGTCGTGTTGCGGAATTCGAATGGGACGACGAGAAGCGGCGTCAGAACCTGCAGAAGCACCAGGTCGATTTCACCACCGGCGCCCGCATCTTCCTTGGGCCGGTGCTGACGCGAAAGGACGACAGGAAGGACTTTGGCGAAGCGCGGTTTCAATCCATCGGAATTGCAGGAGGAACCTGCCTCGTGGTCGTCCATACCCAGCGGCAGGGGCGGACCCGACTTATCTCGGTTCACCACGCAGGACGAAAAGACCGGCGAACGTATAAAGACCGGCGAACGTATCACGCGCATCTCGCTGGAAGAGATCGAGGCGATGGCGGCACGGGGGGAGATTCCGGCCCCTGACCCCGATGCCCCCGAAGGCCCCGACCTCGGCGACGACTTCTGGGCGAATGCCGTGCTTGTCGAGCCGCCAAAGACCCGGTCGGTCCACCTGAAGATCGACGCCGAGGTGTTCCGGCATTTCCTCGAGGAAACCGGCGGCAAGGGGCATATCACGCGGATGCAGAACGTGCTGAAGGCCTATGTCGCGGCGCAGAAGCGCAAGGCCGCGGGGCCAGGGGGCTGACCCACCCGACCCCCCCCGGGGCCCCGGCCCGCGGTCACACCGTGTCGAGGTAAAGCTCCACCTTCTCCTCGGCCGTCAGCTCGGCCACGTAGTGCAGCTCCTGCCGCTTGGTCATCACCAGGTTGCGGATCATCTCCTGCGGCAGGATGCGGGGCATGATCTCGCTTGTCTCGAAGGCGTCGATGGCGGCTTCCCAGCTGCCGGGGATCTGGCGCAGGCCGGGCAGGGCATAGGCGTTGCCGGTGATCGGCGGCGGCGGCTCCAGCCCGTCCTCGATCCCGGTCAGGGCGGCGCCCAGGATGACGGCCAGCATCAGGTAGGGGTTCACGTCGCCGCCCGCCACGCGGTGCTCGATCCGCCGCGCCTCGGGGTTGCCGCCGGGGATGCGGATGGCGCCGGTGCGGTTCTCGTAGCCCCAGCAGATCGCGGTCGGCGCATGGCTGTCGGGCACCAGGCGCTCGTAGCTGTTGGCATGCGGCGCGAACACCAGCCCGCTGTCGCCCATCGCCCGCAGGCAGCCCGCCACCGCCTGCTTCATCATCGCCGTGCCCTTCGGACCGCCCGAATCGAAGACGTTCCAGCCGTCGCCGTCCAGCACCGAGAAATGCGTGTGCAGCCCCGACCCCGAATATTCCGGGTAGGGCTTGGCCATGAAGCTGGCCGCGAAGCCGTGCCGCCGCGCCAGGCCCTTGACCAGCAGCTTGAACAGCCAGGCGTCGTCGGCCGCGCGCAGGGCGTCGTCGCCGTGCATCAGGTTGACCTCGAACTGGCCCAGCCCGGTTTCCGAAGACGTGGTGTCGGCCGGGATGTCCATCGCCTCGCAGGCGTCGTAGAGGTCGGTGAAGA
>CAZCPY010000051.1:0-20508 GCA_964499865.1 uncultured Rhodobacterales bacterium
GCCGAGGTGGAAGAACGCCGTCTTCTGGCTGACCCGCGCGGCCTGCTGCATCGAGTGGGTCACGATCACCACGCTGAAGTTCGACCGCAGCTCGTCGATCAGCTCCTCGACCTGCGCCGTGGCGATGGGGTCGAGCGCCGAGCAGGGTTCGTCCATCAGCAGCACCTCGGGGCTGGTCGCGATGGCCCGGGCGATGCAAAGCCGCTGCTGCTGGCCGCCCGACAGGCCGGTGCCGGGCGATTGCAGGCGGTCCTTGACCTCGCCCCACAGCGCCGCCTTCTTCAGGCTGGCCTCGACCACCGCGTCGATGTCGGCCCTGGACCGGGCCAGACCGTGGATCTTCGGCCCGTAGGCCACGTTGTCGTAGATCGACTTGGGGAACGGGTTCGGCTTCTGGAACACCATCCCCACCCGCGCGCGCAGCTGCACCGGGTCGACGCGCCTGTCATAGATATCCTCGCCTTCCAGCAGGATCGAGCCTTCCACGCGGGCGATCGACACGGTGTCGTTCATCCGGTTCAGGCAGCGCAGGAAGGTCGACTTGCCGCAGCCCGACGGGCCGATGAAGGCGGTCACCGTCTTGTCCAGGATGTCGACGTCGACATCCTTCAGCGCATGGTTCTGGCCGTAGTAGACCTGCACCTTGCGGGCCGTGATCTTCACGCCATCGGTCATCACGCCGCGCTCCAGAATCCGCATGTCGTTCATCTGTCGTCTCCCTTGCCGCGCATTACCAGCGGCGTTCGAAGCGGCGGCGCAGCAGGATCGCACCCACGTTCATGATCACGAGGAACACCAGCAGCACGATGATCGCCCCGGCCGACCGCTCGATGAAGGCGGGGTCCGCCCGCTGCGCCCAGCCGTAGACCTGCACCGGCAGGGCGGTGGCGGGATCGAGGAAGCCCTCGACGGGGGCCGAGGGGTAGTTGTTCACGAAGGCCACCATGCCGATCAGCAGCAGGGGCGCGGTTTCGCCCAGCGCGTTCGCCAGGCCCAGGATGGTGCCGGTCAGGATGCCCGGCATGGCCAGCGGCAGGACGTGGTGGAACGTCGCCTGCATCTTCGACGCGCCGATCCCCAGTGCCGCATCGCGGATCGACGGCGGCACGGCACGGATCGCGGCACGGCTGGCGATGATGATCGTGGGCAGGGTCATCAGGCTGATGACCAGCGCGCCCACGACCGAGGACGACTGCGGCAGGCCCGCGAAATTGATGAAGATCGCGAGGCCGAGGATGCCGAACACGATGGACGGCACCGCGGCAAGGTTCGAGATGTTCACCTCGATCAGGTCGGTCCAGCGGTTCTTGGGGGCGAACTCCTCGAGGTAGACCGACGACGCCACCCCGACGGGCACGCAGATCAGCGCCACCATGATCATCATGTAGGCCGACCCGATCAGCGCGATGCCCAGGCCCGCCGCCTCGGGCCGCTGGTCGGAGGCGTCGGGCGAGGTCAGGAAATCCCAGTTCCAGGCCAGCGCCAGCATGTCGGCCGCGATCAGGCGGTCGGCCAGGTCAAGCTGTGCCGCGCTGATGTTGGCGTCGCGTTCGATCCCCTCGCGGGTGACGCGGCCCTTCAGGTAGCCGTCCACCCGCCCCTGCGCCATCACCGTCACCTCCAGCGTCCGGCCCACCAGGTCGGGGTTGGCCATCACGGTCGCACGCAACTGCCCCGGCGCGTCCTTGGACAGAATCGCCGCAACGTCCTTGTCGCTCAGGCCCGCCGTGTCGATGCCGCTGGCTTCGAGATGCGACAGGAAGGCCTTGTCGATGACCTTGCCGTAGCCGATCGTCGTGATCTTGCCCATCTCCTCGCGGCTGCGGTTGCCCTTGGGGTCCAGCACGCCGGCATCCAGCGCGACCGGAAAGGTGATCTTGGCCTGCCGGAAGGCCGAGACGCCGTCGCCCAGGATGGTGAACAGCATGACCGCGAGCGTCAGCAGGCTGACCGCGATGGCAGCAAGGCCATACCAGCGGAACCGCGCCTCGGCGGCATTGCGGCGGCGCATCCGGCTGTCGGCGGCCAGCAGCGACGGGGCGCGGCGGGAAAGCGGAACGGCGGCGTCGGTCATTCGTACTGCTCCCGGTAGCGGCGCACGATCCACAGCGCGACGATGTTCAGCCCCAGCGTGATGACAAACAGCGTCATGCCGAGCGCGAAGGCGACCAGCGTTTCGGGCGCGGCAAAGTCGGTGTCGCCGGTCAGCTGGCCGACGATCTTGACGGTCATCGTCGTCATCGCCTCGAAGGGGTTGAGGTCCAGCTTGGCCGCCGCGCCCGCGCCCATCGAGACGATCATCGTCTCGCCGATGGCGCGGCTGGCGGCCATCAGCACGGCGCCCACGATCCCCGGCAGCGCCGCGGGCAGCACCACCTGGCGGATCGTTTCCGACCTGGTGGCGCCGAGCCCCAGCGAGCCGTCCCGCAGCGACTGCGGCACCGCGTTGATGATGTCGTCGGACAGCGACGAGATGAAGGGGATGTTCAGGATGCCGATCACGATCCCCGCCGTCATCACCGAAGACCCCGATTCCCCCAGGCCCAGCGGCTGCGCGAACCAGTCGCGCAGGAACGGACCGACGGTGACCAGCGCGAACAGGCCGAAGACGACCGTCGGAATGCCCGCGATGACCTCGATCAGCGGCTTGACGATCGACCGGGTGCGCCTTGACGCGTATTCGGCCAGGTAGATCGCGGTGAACAGGCCGATCGGTACCGCCACGATCATCGACACGATGGTGATGTACAGCGTGCCCCAGATCAGCGGGATCACGCCCAGTTCCGACCCGCCGCGGAAGTTCGGGCTCCAGGTCAGGCCGAAGAAGAAATCGGTTGCCGGATACTGGCGGAAGAAGTTCAGGCTTTCCGACAGCATCGACAGCACGATGCCGACCGTCGTCAGGATCGCGATCGACGAGGCCGCGACCAGCAGGCCCAGCATCGCCGCCTCGACCCGGTTGCGGGCGCGGAAGGCGGGCGCGGTCAGGCGCAGCGCGACAAACAGGCCCGCGATGGCCGCAACCAGCGCCAGCAGCGTGCGGCCAAGGGCGCCCGTGGCCGCCAGGTCGCGGTATTTCTGCGCGGCATACAGCGTCTCGGCCGTCACGTCCGACCCCAGCGCCACCCCGGCCTCGGCCAGGCGGGCGCGCACGTCGCCGAATTCCGTCCGGATCGTGGCCGCGTCGCCGGGCGTCATGACGCCCCGGGCGACCGCCGTATCCAGCCCCTGGGCCACCCGCCGCACGTCGGCCATGGCCAGTTCGCTGGCGCTCTCGTCCGTCCGCACGTCGTCGGGCAGGAAGGTGACGATGCGGGCCTCGATCACCATCGGCTGCACGATCAGCCACAGCAACAGCAGGCCAAGCGACGGGATCAGCACCATCAGGGCGCCGTGCCAGCCGTAGTAGCCGGGCAGCGAGTGGAGCCGTTCACCCCCCGCCGCCGCCAGCGACACCGCTCGGGCGCGGGCCAGGACAAAGGCCGTTGCGGCAAGCACGCCGACCAGACCAAGGATGAGAAGGATCGACATGGCCCCCCGCCGTGCCAGAAGCAAACGGGGGCGCGGACCCGGGCCCGCGCCCCCGAAGGATGGGTCAGATCACTCCAGCGGGCCCATCGGCGTTTCCGCCGCGACCGCCGCCTGCGTGGCAGCCAGTTCGGGGTCCGACACCAGGCCGTAGGCGGCCAGCGGGCCGTCCGGGCCGGCCATCTCGTCCGAGACGAAGAACTCGATGTATTCCTTCAGGCCCGGGATGACGCCGATATGCGCCTTCTTGACGTAGAAGTAGAGCGGCCGCGACACCGGGTATTCGCCCGAGGCCACCGATTCCGCCGACGGCGCCACGCCGTTCATCGTGGCAACCCGCAGCTTGTCGGTGTTGTTCTGGTAGAACGACAGGCCGAACACGCCGATGGCGGTCTTGTCGGCGTCCAGGCGCGCCAGCGTTTCGGTATAGTCGCCGTCGATGTCGATGTTGCGGCCGTCGGTGCGCAGCTCGTTGCACTTCTTGGTCGCGTTGGCAGCCTTTTCCTTGTCGTCCGCGCCTTCGGCCGCGGCCAGGAACAGGTCATAGGCCCCCGACCCCTTGCAGCCCTCGACGATCACCTTGACGTCGAACACCTCGCGCGTGCCGTGCTTGGTGCCGGGCGACAGGACCAGGATGTCCTGCGCGGGCAGCGCCGGGTTGAATTCCGACCACTGGGCATAGGCGTTCGGGGCGATGGCGCCGTCCCTGGCCACGTTGGCGGCGACGGCGTTGTAGATGTCGGCCGGGGTCAGCGCGAATTCCGGGCCCGCGGCGGCCGAGGCGAAGACGATCCCGTCATAGCCGAAGCGGACTTCCATGATCTCGGTCACGCCGTTCTGGGCGCAGAGGTCGATGTCGGACTGGCTGATGCGCGAGGACGAGTTGGCGATGTCGACGGTGTTTTCGCCCACGCCTTCGCACATCTTCTTGCGGCCGGCACCCGAACCGCCGCCTTCGACGACCGGGGTCGGGAAATCGAAGTTCTCGCCGAAGGCTTCGGCCACGATGGTGGCATAGGGCAGCACGGTCGACGAGCCGGTAATCTGGATCTGTTCGCGGGCCTGCGCGGGCAGGGCCAGCGCCGAAAGCGCCAGCACCGAGGCGGTGAGCTTGAGCATGGTCATGGATAACTCCATCTGGGGTGGCAGACCGGGCGGCAGACCGCCCTTGCCGTGCGGGCTAAGGGCTCAACGCGTCGGCTTTACAAATATTCCATGACAGTTTTGCAACATCGCCCGGCGCCCCGGGACGGCGCCCGGGACCGGCGCCTCAGGCCGGTGGCGGAAGATCGGGCCTGCGGGCCCGGGTCAGCCGCAGCGCCGCCTCGCGGCGCCAGGCGGCGACGGCGGCATGGTTGCCCGACAGCAGGACGGGCGGAATCTCGCGGCCTTCCCAGACCGGCGGGCGCGTGTACTGCGGATGTTCCAGCAGGCCCGCGGAAAAGCTTTCCTCCTCGGCCGAGGCGGCATTGCCCAGCACGCCCGGCCGCAGGCGCAGCACCGCGTCCAGCATCGCCTGCGCCGCGATCTCGCCCCCGGTCATGACGAAATCGCCCAGCGACACCTCGGTCAGGGCGAAATGGTCGATCACCCGCTGGTCGATCCCCTCGAAGCGGCCGCAGAGCATCAGCAGACCCGGGCCCTCGGCCCAGGCCCGCGCCATGCCCTGCGTGAAGGGCACGCCGCGCGGCGACAGGCAGATCCGCGGGGCGCCGGGCGGCGACATGCCGATCGCCTCGGCCAGCGCGGCGGCGGCGACATCGGCGCGCAGCACCATCCCCGCCCCGCCGCCCGCGGGCGTGTCGTCGACCGTGCGGTGCCGCCCGATGCCGTGGCGGCGCAGGTCCACCGTGGCCAGCCGCCACAGCCCCGCATCCATCGCCCGGCCCAGAAGCGACAGGCCCAGCGTGCCGGGAAACGCCTCGGGAAACAGCGTCACCACGGTCGCGGCGAACCCTGCGCGCAGGTCGGCCGCGGGGTCCAGCGCGCGCGGCCGCAACGTCGGGCGGGCGGTCAGGCGGCCATGGCTGCGGGCGGGCGCGTTGGCGTCGTCATCGTCGGACATGCCCGCCCCATAGCCGGGAATCGCCCGCCGCGGAAGCGGCTCAGCCCTCGCCGCGCTGCGCCAGCCGGTCGGCGGCCGCGACCAGCGACATCAGCGCATGTTCGGCCTCGGTCCCCGACAGGCGCGCCGCCCGGGCGGCGATCAGGTCGGCGGTCGGCAGGTCCCACCACAGCGCGGGGCTGGCCTGCAACGCCGCCGCCATCCGGTGCGCAAAGGCCGAGATCACCCCGGCATCGTCCGGCAGCGCGAGCCAGGCATCGGTCAGCAGCCGCCCCGGCACCGTCGCCAGCATCCCGGGGTCGGACGCGTGCAGCGCCAGCGCCAGCGTCAGCGGCCGCCCCGCCCCGCCCCGCACCCGCGCCAGCAGCGCCTCGCGCAGGCGGGCGGGATCGACATGGGCGCCCATCGCGCGCAGATGTGCCTCGATCGCCTCTGCCGGGGTGTCGGCCGGCAGGTCGGCCAGGGGTTGCAGCAGCGCATCGGCCCGCGCGGTGGCCGCATTGATATGCGCGGCGTCCGCCGTCTTGGCCTTGACCTGCGCCAAGGCGCCGTCAAGGAACCGGTCCATCTCGGCCGCCTTGGCCGGGTCCCAGACCATCCGCGCCAGCGGTACCGCCAGCAGCGACAGGCCCAGGGGCGCAAGCACCGGCACGGCGGGCAGATACCCCGCAATCCCGCCGATGCCGCGGCCCAGCCCGAACAGGATCGCCACGAGTGCCACCAGGATGGCGATCCGCGCCGCCGCCGCCGCCAGCATCGCTCCGTCGCGCCAGGCCGCGGGGTCGCGCGGCCAGTCCAGCGGACGCATCACGATCTGCCACAGCAGGAAGATCACCGAAAACGCCGCGACCTGGTTCCAGCCAAAGCCCGCCATCCCGGCCAGCAGGGGGCCGAGATACAGCAGCAGCGTCAGAACCTGCATCATCCGCAAGCGGTTCATTGGCGTATCCCCCCGGCTATCGGTTGTGGTTCACCCTGCCAGCCGTGGCAGGGCTAGTCCAGTCCGCGCCGAACGCGCCATGCCGCGCCTGTGTCCTGCGGGCCGCGCACAGCCACCGTCGCGTGACGAAGGCCCCGCGGATCGGCGGCAGGTCGGGACACTCCGGCCCGATCCGGCGCGCCCTTCCCGCCGTCATGCGGGAAGGGGGGGCAATGCCTTGTCCGGCTAGGGTTTGCCGGTGCCTCGCCGGGCGGTCCTGCGGGCGGGATCGGTCTGCTCAGCCCGGCGCGGTGAAACGCCACTCGGTCACCTGCTCCCAGACTTGCCCGGGCCCGAGCATGATCGACGGATAGGCCGGGTTGGCCGGGGCGTCGGGCCAGAGCTGCGCCTCGATCGCCAGCCCCTCGTGCGGACCGCCTCCGGGGCGGCGGGCGTCGCGGGCGTCATAGACCTGAAGGCCGGGCGCCGTGGTCGCGACCGCCATCCCCACGCCCGAGGCGCCGGTCAGCCACAGCACCTCGGTCAGGTCGCGCGGCGTGTCGGCCAGGCAGAAGCAGGTGTCGAAGGCGGGCACCCCGGCCTGAAGCCGCACCCCCTGCCGCAGGTCCATGGCGGTGCCTTCGACCGGCAGGACCGGGCCCTGCGGGGTGAAGTCGGGCCTCGTGGGCAGGTAGCGGTCGGCGGCCAGGCGCAGGGTATGGCCGGCGTAGGTGGGCGAGCCGTCGAGGTTCCAGTAGCTGTGGTTGGCGACGTTCATCAGCGTCGGCGCGTCGGTCGTGGCGGTCAGCACCAGGCGCAGCGTGGCGGGCGGCAGCGCCTCGAAACGGGCGGTCAGTCTGCGGTTGCCGGGAAAACCGCCCTCGCCATCGGGCATCGTCACCGCCAGCGCGACCGAGGTCGCATCGGCCGCGACGATCTTCCACAGCTTCAGATGCGTGCCCGCGGCCCCGGCGTGCAGCGTGATCCGGCCGTCCTGGTTGGGCTCGAAGCGGAAGTGGTCCCCGTCGATCACCGCCGCGGCCCCCGACAGGCGGTTGACCACCGGCCCGATGACCGAACCATGATGGCGCATCTCGCCCTCGTAGTCGGCCAGGCGGTCCGACCCCAGCGTCAGGTCATGCGCGACGCCCTCAAGCCGCACCGACTGCAGGACCGCGCCCCAGGCCAGCAGCCGCGCCGTCAGCCGCCCCGCGCCGATGGTGACCGCGGCGACCGCCCGCCCGTCCGCCGTCCTGCCGAAGTCCGCCTGCATCCGTGCCCCCCCCTTGGTCTCCCCGCCATGCCTGCGGCAGGCGGGGGCCCCGGGTCAAGCCGGGCCCGTCAGGGGGCGGAAAGGCAGGCGGCAAAGCCCTCGGCCAGCCCGGTCATCAGCCCGGCGTAAAGCCCCGGCCCGGGGTCGAGCAGCGCGCCTTCGGGGTCGAGCGGCGGGCCCAGGCGGGTGCCTGCGGCCTCGGCCATCCGGGCCGCCAGGGCGGGGTCTTGGTTGGCTTCGGGGAAGACGCAGACCGCCCCGCGTGCCGCCGCCTGCAGGTCGCGCAGCCGCGCGGCGCCGGGCGAGGCCGCATCGCCCGCGGCAATCGCGCCCAGGATCGTCAGGCCGTAGCGGTCGGCGAAATAGCCGTAGGCGTCGTGGAACACCACCGCCGGACGGTCGCGCACCGGCGCCAGCCGCGCCGCCACGGCGGCATCCAGCGCCGCCACGCCGGCCTGCGCCTCGGCGGCATTGGCCGCATAGGTCCCGGCATTGGCGGGGTCCGCGCGCGCCAGTTCCTGCGCGATCACGCCGAGCCAGAGCACGGCATTGCCGGGGTCGAGCCAGGCATGCGGATCGGCAGCGCCATCGGCGGGGTCACGCCCTTCGCCCCCGGCAAGGTCATCGCTGCCCCCGTCCGCCGTCTGGCCGCGCAGCACCGTCCCCTCGACCGCCAACAGGGCCAGCGCGCCGGCTTCCCTGCCCAGGCCCTGCAGCGCGCGGTCCATCCAGGGCGACATCCGGGGGCCCATCCAGACCACCAGGCCCGCATCGGCCAGCGCCGCCATCTGGCTGGGGCGCAGCTGGACGTCATGCGCAGCGCCGCCGCGGCCCAGCATCAGGACCGGCGCGCCGAGATCACCCATCACCTGCGCCACCAGCGCATGCACCGGCGGGATGTCGGTCACCACCACCGGCACCTCGGCCCGCGCGGGGCCGGAAACGGACAGGATGGCGGCGGCGAGCGGTATGGTATAACGCATCGGACGAGGTCTCCGGAAGAATCGCTGATGCCGACGCTGATGTATGTAATAACATGACAGGTCAAGCCCCCCGCGCCTTCACCGCGCATGACCACGCCCATTGCGCGGGCGACGGGCTGGCCCGGGCGGAACTCCTGGCCGCCGACCGCGGCCTGCGGCTGACCCCGGTGCGGCGGCGCACGCTGGAAATCCTGCTCGAGGCGCATCGGGCGCTGGGCGCCTACGACGTGCTGGAACGGCTGGCCAGGGACGGCTTCGGCAACCAGCCCCCGGTCGCCTATCGCGCACTCGATTTCCTTGTGGAACAGGGGCTTGCCCACCGTGTCGCGCGGCTGAACGCCTTCGCCGCCTGCATGCATCCGGGCCGGGCGCATGCGCCGGTCTTCCTGATCTGCCGCCAGTGCAGCCGCGTGGCCGAGGCCGAGGCCGACCCGGTGGCGCAGGCCGTCGCCACCGCCGCGGGGGCCGAAGGCTTCACGGTCGAACGCCTGACCGTCGAGGCCCTGGGCCTCTGCCCCGCCTGCGCGGCGGAGGCTGCATGAGCCTGATCGCCGCGGATGCCCTGACCGTCCGCCGCGGCGGGGCGGCGATCCTGCGGGACGTGACCTTCCGTATCGGCGCGGGCGAGATCGTCACCGTGATCGGGCCCAACGGGTCGGGCAAGACCACGCTTCTGCGCGCGCTTCTGGGGATCGAACGCCCCAGCGCGGGCCGCGTGCTGCGGCAGACCGGGCTGACCGTCGGCTACGTGCCGCAACGGCTGGCGATCGACCGCAGCCTGCCGCTGACCGCGCGCCGTTTCCTGTCGCTGCCTCGCCGCGTGCCCGAGCCAGAGGCCAGGCAGGCGCTGACGCGCACCGGCGTGGCCGATCTTGCCGACCGCCCGCTGACCGCGCTTTCCGGGGGCGAACTGCAACGCGTCCTTCTCGCCCGCGCGCTCCTCTGCCGGCCGCAGCTCCTTGTCCTCGACGAACCCACGGCAGGCCTCGACCAGCCGGGAGAGGCCGCCTTCTACCGCCTGATCGAGGAGGTGCGCGCCGACACCGGCGCCGCGGTCCTTCTCGTCAGCCACGACCTGCACGTCGTGATGGCGGCGTCGGACCGGGTGATCTGCCTCAACGGCCATGTCTGCTGCGAGGGCGCGCCTCGTGCGGTGCGCGAGGCGCCGGAATATCGCGCGCTCTTCGGCCACGGGACACCCGGGGCGCTCGCGCTGTACCGCCACGACCACGACCACAGCCACGACCACAGCCACGACCACGGGCACCGGCACGCTGGCGCCGATCCCCGCGACCACGCCGCATCCCCATGACCCTGCTTGACGATTTCCTCGTGCGGGCGGGGCTTGCCGGGATCGGCCTGTCGCTTGCGACCGGCCCGCTGGGCGCGCTCGTGGTGTGGCGCCGCATGGCCTATTTCGGCGACGCGACCGCCCATGCCGCGATCCTGGGCGTGGCGATGGCGCTCGCGACGGGCCTGCCCACCGGCCTCGGCACGCTGGCCGTGGCGCTTGCCATGGCGGCGACCCTGGCCACCCTCGGCGCCCGGGGCTGGGCGGTCGACACCACCCTCGGCGTCCTCGCCCATGGCGCCCTCGCGCTCGGGCTTGTCGCGATCAGCCTTGTGCCCGGCGCGCGGGTGGACCTGTCCGCTTTCCTCTTCGGCGACATCCTCGCCGTCTCCCGCGCCGATCTCGCGCTGATCTGGTCGGGCGCCCTTGCCGTGCTTGCGCTCATCGCCTGGCGCTGGTCGGCGCTGCTCACCGCCACGCTGTCGCCCGATCTTGCCCACGCCTCCGGCATCAATCCCGACCGCGAGCGTCTGGTGCTGTCCCTCGCGCTGGCGCTTGTCGTGGCGCTTGCGCTCAAGATCGTGGGTGCGCTTCTGATCGCCGCCATGCTGATCATCCCCGCCGCCGCCGCCCGCGGCATCGCCCGCAGCCCGGAGGGGATGGCGGCGCTGGCCGCCGCCTGCGGCATGGCCGCCACGCTGGCGGGCCTCTGGGCCTCGCTGGCCTTCGACACGCCCGCGGGCCCCTCGATCGTCACCGCCGCCGTCGTCGCCTTCACCCTTGCGGCGACGCTGGGCCGGATGCGCCGCTGATCCGCCCCAGCTTTGCCACAAGTCCCGCCCATCCTCGGCGCCGGGCACAAGAGGGGCTCCGCATGCGCATCTTCGCGACCGTTGCTTTCGTGACGGCGGGGGCCTTCGTGGGCCTCGACTACGTTTCGCAGAAACAGGCCGCGGGCGGCGACCTTCAGCCGACGGCCTATTTCGGCAACCGCGTGCGCGACGCCCAGGTCGCGCTCGGCCTGATCGACAAGCCGCGGGGTTCTGCCGTCGATGCGCCGGACGCGGCGGTGTCGGGCATGGCGAGCCGCCTCGCGGGCGCGGACGGCGCGCCCGTCGACCTTGCCGACCCCGCCGCCGTCGGGGCGGCCGTCGCAGGCGGCAACACCGCCGCCATCGGCGCCGCGGTCAACGCCGAATTCGCCGCCGCCGCCGCCGCGCTCGACGCCGAGGCGCCCGCCGCGAAACCGGCCGCCCGCCGCCCCGGCAGGATCACCATCGGCTCCGGCGCCTGCGGCGAACGCGCCGGGGGCAAGTTCTGCGCCGTGGGCGACTGACTCCAGACCTCATGTCGCTTTTGGCCGCGAAGGGTCGGGGCGGCTTGCCCGGTCCCGCGGCGATTTGGCATTGATGGCACCGCAGCAGGGGAGTGCGGGCGATGGCCATTCATGTGCGGGCGCTGGTGGTGGGCGGGGGCGCGGTCGGGACGGGGATCGCCTACCACCTCGCCAGGGCAGGCTGGTCGACGCTGCTCGTGGAACGCGACGAGCTGACCGCCGGGTCCACCTGGCATGCCGCGGGCCTCTTGCCGCTGTTCAACATGAGCTACGCCACCACGCACATCCACAAGTACTCCGTCGATTTCTACAAGGGGCTGGAGGCCGAGACGGGCCTCAACCCCGGCTTCTATGTCGTGGGCAACCTGCGCATGGCGCAGCGGCAGGACCGGATGGACGAATACATGCTGTATTCGTCGGTGGCCGAAACCGCGGGCGTCTACCACGAGTTCCTGACGCCCGGGGAGATCAGGGACCGCTGGCCGCTGGTCCGCACCGAGGATCTGGTCGGCGCGCTGTTCCACCCGCAGGACGGCTACATCAACCCCGCCGACGTGACGCAGGCGATGGCCAAGGGCGCGAGGCAGCTTGGCGCGACCTTCGAGCGCAAGGTGCAGGTCGACGGCTACCGCTGGACCGGGTCGGAATGGGTCGTGACCTGCACCCGCATGGCCGACCAGGGCGGGCGGCTGGTGCCCACGGGCGAGACCTTCGAGGTGGTGGCCGAGCATGTCGTCACCGCCACCGGCAACCACGCGCAGCGCACCGCGCGGATGCTCGGCATCAAGACCCCGGCGATCCCGGTCGAACACCAGTACATCGTCACCGAACCCGACCCCGCGCTGGTGGAATGGCGCAAGTCGAACCCCCAGCACCCGGTCCTGCGGGATGCCGACGCCAGGTGGTACGTGCGCGAGGAGCGGGGGGGGTGGATCCTCGGCCCCTACGAGAAGGGCGCCCCCGCGCGCTTTGCCCATGGCGTGCCCGAAAGCTTCCGCGCCGACCTCTTCCCGCTCGACCTGGAGCGGATCGAGGCGGAATACATGTCCTTCATCCACCGCATCCCGTCGTCGGAAACGGTGGGCCTGAAGGACGATTTCAACGGCCCGATCTGCTATACCCCCGACGGCAACCCGCTTGTCGGCCCCGCCCCCGGCCTGCGCAACCTGTGGCTGGCCGAGGGCTTTTCCTTCGGCATCACCGCGGCGGGCGGCACGGGCCACTACCTGGCCCAGATGATGACCGCGGGAGAGGCGGACATCGACATGGCCAGCCTCGACCCCAAGCGGTTCGGGCAGGACTGGATGACCACCGACTATGCCTCGCGCAAGAACGAGGAATGCTACGACCACGTCTTCATCCTGCACCATCCCGATGAAGAGCGTGAGGCGTGCCGCCCGCTGCGCACCTCGCCCGCCTATGACCGGCAGAAGGCGCGCGGCGCGCAGTTCGGGCAGATCAACGGCTGGGAACGGCCGATCTACTACGGCCCCGTCGATGCCCCCGCCGATTTCGACCACCACAGCCGCAGCTTCCGCCGCGGCGGCTGGTGGTCCTATGCGGTGGAGGAAGCCAGGGCGATCCGCGAGACCGCGGGCCTGATCGACGCCACCGCCTTTGCCAAGCACCGCGTCCACGGCCCCGGCGCCACCGCCTTCCTCGACTGGTTCACCACCAACACCCTGCCACGCGTCGGCCGCATCAACCTGACCTATGCGCTGACAAGCACCGGCACGACGCGCACCGAATACACCATCGTGCGGCTGGCCGAGAACGACTACACCCTCGTCTCGGCCGGGGCCTGGCATGCCTATGACGAGGATTTCCTGGCCAGGGCGGTCGAGGACAGGGAAGCCGATTTCGGCCGCATCAACCTCGAGGACGTGACGACCAGATGGGGCGTCTTCGCCCTCGCGGGACCGAAGTCGCGCGACATCCTGAAGGAGCTGATCCGCGACGCCGACCCCGCCACGGCCCTGTCGAACCGGCGCTTCCCCTGGCTGTCGGCCCGCAACATCGAACTTGGCATGTGCCCCGTCCGCGCCATCCGCGTGGCCTATACCGGAGAGCTCGGCTGGGAACTGCATCACCCCATCGAGATGCAGACCTACCTTTTCGACCGGCTGATGGCGGCGGGCGAAAGGCACGGGATGAAACTGGTGGGCGCCCGCGCCCAGAACTGGCTCAGGCAGGAGAAATCCTACCGCGCCTTCGGCACCGAGCTTGGCCGCGACGCCACGCCGCTGGAGGCCGGGCTCGACCGGTTCGTCGACCTTGCCAAGGACTTCCACGGCAAGGCCGCGATGCAGGCCACCGGCATCCGGTCGAAATGCGTCACCGTCCTGATCGACGGCCCGACCGACACCGACCCCTGGGGCAAGGAGGCGCTGGTCCATGACGGCCGGAAGGTCGGCCGCCTGACCTCGGGCGGATACTCGGTGGCCTTCGGGCGTCAGATCGGCATGGGCTATGTGCCCGAGGGCCTTTCGGTCCCCGGCACGAAGCTGCAGGTCCGCATCCTGCGCCAGTCGTGGGACGCGGTGGTGACCGAGGACAGCCCCTACGACCCGGCCAACGCGCGCATCCGGGCGGACGGGTAGTCGTCGCGGACGACCTCGCGTGCAGCAGCCTCCGGCTCTGTGCCGGCCCGGATGGCGCGCCGGAGGATGTGCTCTGGAAACCCGCATTCGGATCAGCTCCTGCCTGAAGCATCCCGTCGCACGCCAGGCTCGGAGGATGTGCCGGGCGTGAAGTCCGCAGAACGCCGCGACGGCGACGGCGACGGCGACGGCGATCCCAGGCATGGGGGACAGGCGCGTCACGGCGCCATCATGCGGCGCGCCCTCCGCGCTGTCACCAGCCCGCCCCGGCCCGTCGGCAATGCGCGCGGCGGCCTTTTCCACCGGTTCGGACAGGGTGCGGAACACCTCGACCGCGCGGGCGCGGTCCTCGCGCAGGGCACCGGCCTCGCCGCAGGGCTTCCCGGGCTTGTTCCGGAACCGCGCCCCGGCTGTTTCGATCGTCCTTCCGCCGTGGCGCCGCCCGCCCGCGGCCTGTCCGGCGGAAACCCGGGCCGCCCTGCGGCCCTGCGGTCAGCCGAAGCGCGCGGGCGACAGGCGGGCGGCGAGGTCGGCGCCGATCCCGGGGGCGCGGTCCAGGATCAGGTCGGCGGCCAGCCGCGCCGCGGCAGGGGCGGACTGGAACCCGTAGCCGCCCTGCCCCGCCAGCCAGATGAACCCCGGCGCGGCGCCGGGGCCGATGACCGGCACGCGGTCGGGCGAAAAGGTGCGCAGGCCCGCCCAGGTGGCGATGACGCGGGTGACGGGCGCGGTCATCATCGCCTCGTAGCGCGCCAGCCCCTCGGCGATCACCAGGTCGGGGGCCCAGGCGTCATGCGGCTCGCCCACCGGGTCCTCCTCGGCCGGCGAGACGATCAGCGCGCCGGCGTCGGGTTTGGCATACCAGGTCTCGCCCGCGCCGAAGACCATCGGCCAGGCGGAGACATCGAAGCCGCCCGGCGCAGGCAGCCGCGCCATCGACCGGCGCAGCGGGCGCAGGCCCAGGGGCGACACCCCCGCCATCGCCGCCACCCGGTCGGCCCAGGCGCCCGCGGCGTTCACCAGCACCGGCGCGGTCATGCGGCCCTGCGGCGTGTCGGCCTGCCACAGCCCGCCCGCGCGGGTGATCGCGGTCACCGGCGCGCGCGTGGTGATGACGGCGCCCGCCGCCCGGGCCTCGCGCGCGTAGCCTTGCAGCAGGCGGTCGGTGTCGATGTCCCAGGCGTGGTCGGCCGCGGCGGCAAAGGCGATGGCGGCAGGGTTCAGCACCGGCACGCGGGCCACCGCCGCCTCGACCGCGATCGCGTCAAGCGCCATCGCCGCCGCCTCGGCCCGGCCCCTTGCGGCATCCCCGGGCCCGGCCACCAGCAGAAGCCCCCGCGGCGACAGCACGCCCTCCAGCGCCCGGAAGGCGGGACCGGAGGCGAGCGACAGCGCCACCACCGCCGGGTTGCCGTAATGCGGCTCGTACAGCGCCGCCGACCGGCCCGAGGCGTGGTGGCCCAGCACCGGTTCGGCCTCGATCAGGCAGACCGCGGCATGCGGCGCCAGCGCCGCCGCGGCCGAAACCCCGGCGATGCCGCCGCCGATGATGAGGATGTCGCTGCGCATGCCCGCTCGATGCCACGGGGCGCGCGGCGGGAAAAGGGGGTCAGGCGCGGCGCAGGGGCAGCGGACGCGCGGCTTCGGCGAAGTCCGCGGCAATGCGGGCGGCGCCATGGCGCGACGCCAGGCGCAGCAGGGCAAAGCGCACGCGGGCGCTTTCGCGGTAGTAGCCGAGGTAGGCCGCATTCACCGCAGCCCCCGCCGCCGCCCCCAGCACCGGCACCGCCTTGGCCGCCAGCGCCCGCGCCAGCACCCCCGCCAGCGCCGGGGCGACGGTGGCCAGCAGCTTCTGCACCGCCGCCCCCGACAGCGCCAGGCGCGCGCCCAGGAACGCCGTGTCCACTCCGTCGTCGCGGTCCAGCGGGCCGCCGTCGGCGAGCGTGCGCAGGATCTCTGCCCGCACCGCGGGGTCGGCGGGGTCGAAGCCCTCGGCCTCGGCGGCGCGCGCGATGGCCGACAGGATCAGCGTCACCGTGACCGGCAGTTCGGCCAGCGCCGTGGGCAGGCCGCCCGCGCCGCCCAGCGCCCCCGCCAGCGCCGCCGCCGCAGGCGCCGCGCGCGGCCCGAGGTCGGGCGCATGACGCCCGGCGACCGCCAGCGCCAGCCCGCGCTCCAGCGCCGCGGCCACGACTGCGGTGGCCCGCGCCTGCACGGGCGCGGGCAGGGCGGCCATCACCTCTTCGACCGACCCGCCCAGGCGGTTCAGGAGCGCGATGACGGGCCCCTGCGCCCGCCGCCAGCGGCGGGCCAGCGCCGCCACTTCGGCCGCGGGGTCGTCCACAGGGGCGGGAAGCGGGGCGTCGGTCATCACCGCGATATGGGGACCCTGCGCGCGGGTTCAATCGGGGGCCTGCCGGGGACTTGCCGGGGACTTGCCGGGGGCCTGCGCGCGACCCCGCCTCAAGCGGCCCCGTCCCGGCGAACGCCGGGGCCCTCCCCCTTTTCCGGGCCGCCCCCTTCCCTCGCGCCGCGGGACCGGACAGGCGCTCAGGCCCAGCCCTGCCCCGGCGCGGCCTTCGTCACGGGGCCCCCCACGCCCTGCCAGGCGCCCGGCCGCAGTTCCATCCCCAGCACCCGATCGGGGTTCGTGGGCGGGGGCATCGTGACCCCGTGCAGGCGGCGAAAGCCGAAGCGGCCGTAGTAGGGCGCGTCCCCGACCAGCATCACCCGCGTGCCCCCCAGCCGCCGCGCCTCGGCGAGGCTTTCGAGGATCAGCAGACCCCCCAGCCCCTCGCCCTGCCGCGTCGGGTGGACGGCGACCGGCCCCAGCAGCAGCGCCCCGCGCCCGCCCACCCGCACCGGCCAATGGCGGATCGCCCCCGCCAGCACGCCGCCCGCATCGCGCAGCACCAGGCACAGCGCAGCCACCGGCGGCACGCCGTCGCGCAGCCGGTAGGACGACAGCGCCGTCCGCCCCGGCGCAAAGCACAGGTCGAGCAGCGCCTCGACCTCCCACCCGTCGGCCTCGGTCTCTTCCTCCAGCTGATACACCCGCACCCCCCGGAGAATCGGCTGGAAAGGCGGGTAACATGGGCCTAGGTGCGCAGCAAACCGGAGGCGCGCGCGATGTTCTACCGACCCCAGGACGGCCACGGCCTGCCGCGCAACCCGTTCAACGCGATCGTGGCGCCGCGCCCGATCGGCTGGATCTCGACCACCGGCCCGATGGGCGACAACCTCGCGCCCTACAGCTTCTTCAACGCGGTGGCCTACACGCCGCTGCAGGTTATGTTCGCCTCGAACGGGCTGAAGGACAGCGTCCGCAACATCCGCGACACCGGCGTCTTCTGCGTCAACATCGTGGGCGAGGCGCAGTTGCGGGCGATGAGCGAGACCTCCGCCGCGGTGCCGCGGGACGTCGACGAATTCACCCTGGCAGGCCTGCCGCGCGTGCCTTGCGCGACGATCCCCTGCCCGCGCGTCGACGGCGCCCCGGCGGCGCTGGAATGCGAGGCGGTGCGGGAAATCGTACTCGATGGGCCTGACAACATCGTCACCATCGGCCGCGTCACCGGGGTGCACATCCGCGACGACTGTCTGGTGGACGGATGGCTGGACATCGCCCGCTATCACCCCGTCGCGCGGCTGGGCTACCAGGACTACACGGTCGTGCGCGACCGCGTGACGCTGAAGCGGCCGGACGAGCGGTAGGCGCGCCGCTGGCAGTCCCGCGCGGCGCGCCCGACGCAAACCCCGCCCCAAGCCTGACCCGGGGCGGGCGTGCCGCGGTGTCGAGCCCCCGGATATGTGACCGCGCGCGGCGCAAAGCCTGCCAGTGCGCGCAAAATCCGCTTTGCAGCCGCATCAGGGCCCGCCTAGGGTTCGCCACGGACCAGACGGACATCTTCCCATGCCCCGGATCGCCTTTGCCCCCTGTCCATTGTCCTGCCCGCGGTTCGCCCGATCCCGGACAGCCGAGGCTTTCGGCAACGGTGCCGGGTTCGCAGCGCGGGCCCGCGGGCCCGATGCGGCGGAGGCGTTCCGCTGCGTCGACGTCTCGGCCGGGGCCCGGCCCCTGCCGGAAAGCGCCGCGCCGCTGATCGGCACCCCCTGCCGGGGCAGCGCCAAGGCGACGGGCGGTCCGCCCTTCGCCCGCCGGACCGGCGCCGTCCGGTCCGGCGTCCGGACCGCCGGAAGGGTCCCGGGATCGATCATGCGCATGGCCCTGCGGCGGGTCCGGGGCGGCAGGGGCGGGCCGGAAATCGCCAGGCGCGACAGTCCGGGCGCCAGGACGGCCCGCGACCCCGCCGCCTGCGCATTCGGACCGGCCCGGACCGGGCGGAAGTTGCAGGGGGCCTGATGAGCGACCGGATGATCGGCATCCTCGGCGGGTCGGGCCTCTACGCGGTCGAGGGGCTGGAGGGCGCCTCCGAGGTCGCCGTCAGGACCCCCTGGGGCGCGCCCTCGGGGCCGCTGACCCTGGGCCGGATCGACGGCGTGCCGGTCGCCTTCCTGCCCCGCCACGGACGCGGCCACGCGCTGACCCCGACGGCGGTGAACTACCGCGCCAACATCGACGCGCTGAAGCGCGCGGGCTGCACCGAGGTCGTGTCGGTCTCGGCCGTGGGCTCGCTGCGCGAGGACTACGCGCCCGGCGATTTCGTCCTGGTCGGGCAGTACATCGACCGCACCACGGCGCGCGAGCGGTCCTTCTTCGGCCCGGGCTGCGTGGCGCATGTCTCGCTCGCCCATCCCACCTGCGCCCGGCTGTCGGAGGCCTGCGCACGGGCGGCCGGCGAGGTGCGGCTGCACCGGGGCGCCACCTACATCGCCATCGAGGGGCCGCAGTTCTCGACCCTGGCCGAAAGCCGCCTCTACCGGGCCTGGGGCGCCGACGTCATCGGCATGACGGGGATGCCCGAGGCCCGTCTCGCGCGCGAGGCCGAGCTTTGCTATGCCTGCGTGGCGATGGTGACCGATCATGACTGCTGGCACGCGGGGCACGGGGCGGTGCAGGTGACGGACGTGCTGCGCGTGCTTGCCGCCAACGCGGCGGCGGCGCGGGGACTGGTGGCACGGCTGCCGGGCCTGCGGGGCGTGGCGCGCACGGCCTGCCCGCAGGGCTGCGACCACGCGCTCGACCATGCGCTGATCACCGCGCCGGAGGCGCGCGACCCCGACATGCTGGCGCGGCTGGACGCCGTCGCGGGGCGGGTGCTGTGAGGCGGCTCGCGCTCATCCTCGCGCTGGCGGCAACGCCCGCCCGGGCCGACACCTGGGTCACCTTCGACCGCCCCGTCGACGACCGCAGCTTCTACCGCGCCGTCGCCTGCGCCGCCCCGGCAGGCGCGCGCTGCACCGACCCGCTGACCCGCTGGTCCGCGCGCGACCGCCGCGACCTGACGGTCTCCCTCCGCCTGATGGACGAAGGCCCCCGCACCCCCCGCCGCGCGGCGATGTCGCAGGCGATCGACCACGCCATCCGCGAGATCAACGCCACCGGCGCAGACCTGCGGCTGGTGCGCGTGCGCGACGGGCTGGATGCGATGATCGACGTCTGGGACAGCCGCTTCCGCGAGGGCGACCCCATCGTGATGCCCTCCGAAGACCTGCGCGGCGAGGCGCTGATGGAAGGCGCCCGCGTGCAGGTCTGGTGGGACGGCGACTTTACCCTGACCCGCGCCGTGATCCTGATCGCCGCCGACCTCGGAACCCCGGACCTCCGCTCGGTGGTGCTGGAGGAAATGGTCCAGTCGCTCGGACTTCTGACCGACATCGAAGGCGAAGCCTATGCCGAAACCTCGATCTTCTCGGAAAGCTCGAACGCGGTGACGCGCCTGCGCGGCCAGGACGCCACCGCCATCCGCCTGCATTACCCCCGCGACTGACCGCCTCGAGGATCGCCATGAAGACCGTCCGCGACTACATCCGCACCATCGTGGACTTCCCCCGCGAAGGCATCCTGTTCCGCGACGTGACCACGCTGTTCGCCGATCCGCGCGGCTTCCGGATGGCGGTGGACCAGTTGCTGTCGCCCTACGCGGGCATGCGCATCGACAAGGTGGCGGGGCTCGAGGCGCGCGGCTTCATCCTCGGGGGTGCCGTGGCGCACCAGTTGTCCACGGGCTTCGTGCCGATCCGCAAGAAGGGCAAACTGCCCGCCGCCACGATCAGCCAGGCCTATGCGCTGGAATACGGCGAGGCGGTGATGGAAGTGCACGACGACGCCGTGGCCCCGGGCGAGACGGTGCTGCTGGTCGACGACCTTCTGGCCACCGGCGGCACGGCCGAGGCCGGCCTGCGGCTGATGGAACGCCTGGGCGCCCGGGTGATCGGCTGCGCCTTCGTCATCGACCTGCCCGACCTCGGCGGCCGCGCCCGTCTGGAAGCGCTCGGCCTGCCGGTCCACGCGCTCTGCGCCTTCGACGGACACTGACACGCGGCGCGAAGCAAATCGCGTGCCTTCGGCACATTCCTTTCGTCTCGCCTCACGGGGCCTGAAGAAGGCCC
>CAZCPY010000052.1:0-20468 GCA_964499865.1 uncultured Rhodobacterales bacterium
GAGCCCCCCCCTTCGCCCGAGCCGGAGGGGCCTTCTTCAGGCCCCGCAGGCGAGATGAAAGGAATGTGCCGAAGGCACGCGATTCACTTCGGACGGCGCGGGCGGGTGCGGACCATGCCGATGACGTCGTAGACCTCGTCCAGCACAGGCCGCGCGAGCGCCTCGGCACGTTCGGCGCCGCGGCCGAGGATGCGGTCGATCTCGTCGGGGGCCTGCATCAGGCGGGCCATCTCGGCGGTGATGGGACCGAGCCGCGCCACCGCGAGGTCGGCCAGCGCAGGCTTGAAGGTGCCGAACTGGGCGCCGGCAAATCGGGTCAGCACCCGGGCCGGGGTTTCCTCGGCCAGGGCCGCGTAGATGTTGACGAGGTTGCGCGCCTCGGGGCGGTCCTTCAGGCCCTCGGGGGTGTCGGGCAGCGGGTCGGGGTCGGTCCTGGCCCTGCGGATCTTCTGGGCGATCTGGTCGGCTGAATCCGTCAGGTTGATCCGGCTTGCATCCGAAGGGTCGGACTTCGACATCTTCCTCGTGCCGTCGCGCAGGGACATCACCCGCGTGGCCGCGCCTTCGATCACCGGCTCGGTCAGCGGAAACACCGTCACGCCGTAGTCGTTGTTGAACTTGGCCGCGATGTCGCGGGTCAGTTCGAGATGCTGCTTCTGGTCCTCGCCCACCGGCACGTGGGTGGCCTTGTAGGCCAGGATGTCCGCCGCCATCAGCGCCGGGTAGGCATAGAGCCCGAGCGAGGCGGCCTCGGCGTTCTTGCCCGCCTTGTCCTTGAACTGCGTCATCCGGTTCATCCAGCCCAGCCGCGCGATGCAGGAGAAGATCCAGCCAAGCTCGGCGTGGGCCGCGACCTGGCTCTGGTTGAACAGGATCGACCGCGCGGGGTCGATGCCCGCCGCGATGAAGGCCGCCGCCCCCTCGCGCGTGGCGTGGCGCAGCCTGGCCGGGTCCTGCCAGACGGTGATCGCGTGCATGTCGACGAGGCAGTAGACGGTCTCGATCCCCGCGTCCTGCTTTTCGACGAAGCGCTTGAGCGCGCCCAGGTAGTTGCCCAGCGTCAGCCCCCCCGAGGGCTGGATGCCGGAGAAGATGCGGGGCGTGAAGGTCGGCATCGCGGGGGTGGACATGGCGGCCTCGCGTCTGGCGTTCGGGGACGGCGCGGGGTATCGCAGGGGCGGGGCCCGGTCAATCGGGCGCCGGAGGACGACGGATGCGGCAGGACAACAACGCGGCCCCGCTGAACCCCCTGCCCTGGGTGGTCTGGCTGATCCTGTTGCCGATGGTCGCCGTTGAAGTGGTGCTGCAGCTTGGGGCGGCGGGGCTGGCGGGGGGGCGCGAGGCGATCGGCTGGCGCCTGGACCTGGTGCAGCAGGTGGCCTTCGTGCCGGACTACTACCGCCAGACCATCGGCCAGGGGCTTTACACCCAGGATGCGCTGCGCCGCCTGGTCACCTATCCCGTCGCGCATGTGGGGGTGACGCATCTTCTGTTCGTGGCCGTCATGCTGATGGCGCTGGGCAAGATGGTGGGCGAGGTCTTCCGGCCCCTGGCGGTGCTCGCGGTGTTCTTCGGCGCCTCGGTGGCAGGCGCGCTGGTCTATGCCTATGTCCCCGGGCTGATCGCCGCCGCGGGCCTGCCCGCGCCGGAGGCGCGGCAGGCGCTGATCGGCGGCTATCCCGGCGTCTTCGGGCTGATCGGGGCCTTCACCTTCCTGCTGTGGACGCGGCTGGCGATGGCCGGGGCCAACCGGATGCGGGCCTTTGCGCTGATCGGGTTCCTGCTGGCCACGCAGGCGCTGTTCGGCGCGCTGTTCGGCGGCGGGCCGACGTGGATCGCGGACCTCGGCGGCTTCGGCTTCGGCTTTCTCGCGTCCTTCGTGGTCAGCCCCGGGGGCTGGGCGCGGGTGGTGCAGATGATGCGGTCGCGCTGAGGCGACCTACCGCCGCCGCAGCGCCGCGCGCACCTCGGCCGGACGCAGCGCGCCGAGGGCCGCGGCGGCGGCGACATAGGCGACCCCGCCCAAGCCCACCAGCGCCGCCAGCGCGAGCCAGCGCCAGCCGCGCAGCAGCAGCCAGTCCTCCAGCCCCCAGGCCGCGGCCCAGAGCACCGCGCCCATCACCAGCGCGGCGGCCAGGATGCGCGGCAGGCGGCGGCGCAGGCGGGGATCGAGCTGCGCCTCGGGGCCCATGCGGCGCGAGCCCCGCCACAGGGCCGCGACCATCGCCCAGCCCGAGACGGTGGTGGCCAGCGCCGCCGCCATGAAGCCCAGGACCGGCATCAGACCGACGGCAAGCGCTGCGTTCAGCACCATCGAGCCGACGGCATAGAGGAACGGCCGCCGCGTGTCCTCGCGGGCATAGAACAGCGGTTGCAGCACCTTGTGCAGCACGAAGGCGGGAAGGCCCGCGCCGTAGGCAGCCAGCGCCAGCGCCGTGTTGGTCGTATCCGTCGCCGTGAAGGCGCCGCGTTCGAACAGCGTGCGGCAGAGGGGTTCGGCGATCACCACCAGCGCCACCGCGGCGGGCAGGGTCAGGGCCAGCGCGAATTCCGCCGCACGGTTCAGGCTGTCCTGCCCGCCCTGCGCATCGCCCGCCCGCAGGCGGCGGGCAAGGTCGGGCAGAAGCACCGTGCCGACGGCGATGCCGACGACGCCCAGCGGAAGCTGGTAGAGCCGGTCGGCGTAGGACAGCCAGGCCACCGCGCCTTCGGTGAAGCTTGCGACCTGGCGGCCGACGAGGAGGTTGATCTGCACGACGCCGCCGGCCAGCACCGCCGGGCCCGCGATGACCAGCAGCCGCCTGAGGTCCGGCGTCCAGCGCGGCCGGGCGAGCGGAAAGCGGTAGCCCGCGCGCCGGGCGGCGGCCCAGGTGAAGGCCAGTTGCGCCACCCCGGTGACCGGCACCGTCCAGGCCAGCGTCCGGCCGATGTTCCAGCCCAGGCGGTCGGCCAGCAGCATGGCGGCGATGAACATCAGGTTCATCAGGACGGGGACGACCGAGGCCTCGGTGAAGTTGCCTTGCGCGTTCAGCACGCCGGACAAGAGCGCCACCAGCGAGATGAACAGGATGTAGGAGAACGCGATGCGCCCGAAATCGACCGCCAGGTCGAAGCGCGCGTCCCCTGCAAAGCCCGAGGCCATGGCCCAGACCAGCCAGGGCATCGCCAGCGTGCCCAGCACGGTGACCGCCAGCAGGATCGCCGCCAGCCCGTTGAAGGCGTCCCGGGCGAAGCCCTGCGCATCCTCGCCCGCCTCGAGCTTCTTGGCGAACATCGGCACGAAGGCGAAGTTGAAGGCGCCCTCGGCGAAGAAGCGTCGGAACATGTTGGGCAGCGAGAAGGCGATCAGGAAGGCCTCGGCCACCGGCCCCGCGCCGAGGTAGGCCGCCATCATCACGTCGCGCACGAACCCCGCCCCGCGGGAGACGAGTGTCCAGAGGCCGACGGTCAGAAAGCCCGAGATCAGGCGGGCGGGTTTCATGCGGCGTCTCCCGGTCGGGGGGGGTGGTGCGGGCCGGGGGCGCCGCGTTCAGGACCTGCGTGCCCGCCAGGGGCCGCCTGCAGCGGCGGCGTCTGCCCTGCCCTTCCACCCGGCGGAACGCCCCCCCTCCCCATCCCTTCTGCGCAAGGGGGGAGCGAGGCGCCCGCGGACCGGGCGGCGGCACAGGCCCGCCGGTTCGAGGTCTGCGGTCGCGGGCCGGCGCAGGCGGGTCCCGCAGCTTCGCCCCGGGGGCAGCGGACCGCGCGGTCTGCCCGGGGCGACCGGGCGACCACAGGCGACCCCGCCCCGGGCCTGACCCGGGGCCTGCTTTCCGGCCGGGCACCGCTGTCGAAGGGCAGAGGTCCCGGGGCGGGCCCGGCACGGGCCCTGCGCTTCCGGCCGGCGACGCGCGGCGACGCGGCGGTCATCCCGCGGCGCGCTCGGCGCCTTCGGCGATGGCGGCGCGCAGGCGGCGCTCCAGCGTCTCGCGGCGGTGCTTCTGGTACAGCTTCAGCCCGAACATGTCCTTGACATAGAACGTGTCCACCGCCTGCGCCCCGTAGGTCGCGATCACGGCGGACGCGATGTAGATGTTGGCCGCCGCCAGCGTGCGGGTGAGATCGTACAGCAGGCCCGGGCGGTCGCGGGTATCCACCTCGATGATCGTGTAGATCTCCGACCCCTCGTTGTCGAAGATGATGTGGGTGGGAAAGCGGAAGGCGCTGTCGCGCTTCTTGATCCGGTCGCGGTCGCGGAAGGCCTCGCGCGCCACCACCTCGCCGCGCAGAAGCTTGCCGATCACGCCCGACAGCCGCGGCAGGCGCGCGGTCTCGTAGGGCCGCCCCTCGGCGTCCTGGATCCAGAACACGGCGGTCGCATAGCCGTCGCGCGAGGTGTAGGTGCGCGCGTCCACCACGTTCGCCCCGGCCAGCGCGATGGCGCCCGCGAGGCGCGAGAAGATGCCGGGATGGTCGGCCAGCGCGAAGGCCGCGCGGGTCGCGTCGCGGTCGGGATCGGGGTGCAGGTCGATGCGGATCTCGTTGTCGGCCAGCCCGCGCAGAAGCTGGGCGAAGACCGCCTGCGTCTCGGTCGGCAGGCCCTGCCAGTAGGGCGGATAGTGGCGCGCGATCTCGCGCTTCAGGTCATCCTCGGGCCAGCCGATCAGGCGGGCGGTCAGCAACGCCTTGGCCTCGTCCTCGCGACGGTCGCGGTTGAGGCTTTCGAGGCCGCCCTCGAGCGCCGCCGCGGTGTCGCGGTAGAGCTTGCGCAGCAGCATCGCCTTCCAGTTGTTCCAGGTGCCCGGCCCCACGCCGCGGATGTCGCAGACGGTCAGCACGCAGAGAAGGTCAAGCCGCGCCCGCGTCTTCACCGCCTTGGCGAAGTCGCGCACGGTGCGGGGGTCGGACAGGTCGCGCTTCTGCGCCATGTCGGACATCAGAAGGTGATGGCGCACCAGCCATTCGACCGTCTCGGCCTCCTCGGCCGACAGGCCCAGGCGGGGTGCCACGCGGCGGGCGATCTGGGCGCCGAGGATCGAGTGGTCCTCGGGCCGCCCCTTGCCGATGTCGTGCAGCAGGAGCGCGACATAAAGCACGCGGCGGTCGACCCCGGCCTTGAGGATGCCGGTGGCGACCGGCAGTTCCTCCACCAGTTCCTCGCGCTCGATCTGCGCCAGGCAGCTGATCGTCTGGATGATGTGCTCGTCCACCGTGTAGTGGTGGTAGACGTTGAACTGCATCATCGCGACGATGGGCTCGAATTCCGGCACGAAGGCCGCGAGCACCCCAAGCTCGTTCATCCGCCTGAGCGCGCGTTCGGGGTTGCCGTGGTCCAGCATCAGGCCCAGGAAGATGCGCGCGGCCTCGGGGCTTGCGCGCATGTCCTCGTCGATCAGGTCGAGGTGCCCCGCCACCAGCCGCATCACGTTGGGGTGGATCAGGTAGCCCGAGCGCAGCGCCTCTTCGAAAAGCCGCAGCAGGTTGAGCTTGTCCTTCAGGAAGGCCGCAGGATCGGCCACGTCCAGCCGCCCCTGCGCCAGCCGGTAGCCCGCGCGCACCGCCCTGCGGCGCCTGAAGAAGCCCGCCAGCCGCGCCTCGGGCTTGACGTGGCGCGCCTCGAGCTCGGTGAGGAAGATGCGCGTCAGTTCGCCGACGCGGGTGGCGTGGCGGAAGTAGTCCTGCATGAAGACCTCGACCGCCCGCCGCCCGGCCACGTCGCGGTACCCCATGCGGGCCGCGACCTCGACCTGGAGGTCGAAGGTCAGTTGCTCCATCGCGCGTCCCGCGATCAGGTGCAGGTGGCAGCGCACCGCCCAGAGGAAGGTTTCCGCCCGGTCGAACAGCTCGAACTCCTCGCGGCTGAACAGGCCCGCGGCCACCAGCCCCTCGGCCGAGGGCACGCGGTGCAGGTACTTGCCGATCCAGTACAGCGTCTGCAGGTCGCGCAGGCCGCCCTTGCCTTCCTTGACGTTGGGTTCCAGCAGATAGCGCTGGCCGCCCTGGCGCTGGTGGCGGGCGGCGCGCTCGGCAAGCTTGGCGTCGATGAAGGCAGGGCCGGTGCCGCGGAACAGGTCGGTCCAGAGCCTGTCGTCCAGCTCTTCGGCCGAGGCGCGGTGGCCGGCGAGGAAGCGGTGCTCCAGCAGGGCGGTGCGGATGGTGATGTCCTCGCGCGCAAGCCGCAGGCAGTCCTTCACCGTGCGGGTTGCGTGGCCGACCTTCAGCTTGAGGTCCCACAGGACGTAGAGCACCGTCTCGACCACGCTTTCGGCCCAGGGCGTGGTCTTCCAGGGCGTCAGGAACAGCAGGTCCACGTCGGAATGGGGCGCCAGTTCCGCCCGGCCGTAGCCGCCCACGGCCAGAAGCGCCAGGCGTTCGGCCTCGGTCGGGTTGGGCAGCGGGTGCAGCCGTTCCGTCGCGACCGCCAGCGCGGCGGTGACGATGCGGTCGGTCAGCGCCGCCGTGGCAGAGGTCAGCGCGCGGGCGTCGGTCGGGCGGTCGGCGAAGGCGCGCGCGATGCGTTCGCGTCCCGCGGCGAGCGCCGGGGCAAGGTGGCGGACGGCCACGGCGCGCGCCGCAGCGCCGGTCAACCCGCGCGGCAGGTCCGCCGCGATGGCGGCGACCAGCGCGGCGGGGTCGTCGGACGAGGGGATGTGCGGGCTGTCGGCGGCCGGGTCAGGACCCGAAGCCGCCGAAGCTGCGGGGCGAGGGATCAACGATCACCACCTGGTTGTTCTGGATCGTGGCGATCGCGAGGCCGCGTTCGTTGGTGCCGTCGGCGCGCAGCCGGAAGATGCCGTTGACGCCGACAAAGCCCGCCCCCTGCGTCAGCGCGGCCGCGGTCAGCGCATCGGCCTTGCCCGCCCGCACCAGCGCGCCGATGGCGGCGATGCCGTCATAGGCCAGGCCCGAGATCGGGTGCGGCGCCTCGCCGAAGGCCGCCTGATAGCGCGCCTGGTACTGGTTGTAGAGCCCGGGGTCCGGCATCGCGAACCAGCCGCCCTGAAGGCCCGGCAGCGAGACCGAGGCCGGCGGCACGTCCCAGCGCGTCAGCCCGATGAAGCGGGTGGTCGCCGGATTGACGCCGTTCTCGGACAGAAGCTGCGTGACCAGCGGCAGCGCGCCCGCGGTGTCGGCGGTGAAGAACAGGCCCTGCGCGCCGGTCGAGCGCACTGCGGCGGCGATGCCGGGGACGGCGCCGACGATGCCGTTCTGGCTGAACTCGTAGCTCTGCGTGCCGACCACGCTGCCGCCTGCGCCCTGCACGCCCGCGGTGATCGCGGCGCGGCCGAGGTCGCCCGCGGCGTTGCGGTCATGCACGACGAGGATGCGGCTGACCCCCTGGCGGCTGGCGTAGCGCGCCAGCCGCCCGGCGGTGTTGAGGAAGGTCGGGCCGAGGATGAAGACGTTGCCGCCCGCCACATCGGGGTTGTTCGAGAAGGACAGCACGTTGACGCCGCGTGCCGCGACCGCGTTGCCCACGGCATTGGCCTCCTGCGCGAAGACCGGGCCGAGGATGATCTTGGCGCCCTCGTCCACCGCCTGTATCGCCATCGCCTGCGCCTGGCCCGGCTGGCCGCCGGTCTGGTAGACGCGCAGGTCGATCCGCACGCCCGAGAGGTCGCCGATGGCCATCCGCGCGGCATTGGTCAGCGACCGGGCCAGCAGCTCGTCCGAGGCCGAGCCGGAGCCCCCCGGCACGAGCAGCGCGACCGGCACCGGCGCGCCGGTGTCGATGCGCGGGCCGCCGCCGGTGGTGTCGCCGGGCACGCAGGCAGAAAGCGCCAGCGCCGCAAGAGCTGCCAGCGCCGTCCGGCGCGTGCCCCGACCAAGGTGAGAAAGCGGCAACATGGCGGACCCCCCTGCGACTGTACCGTTGACGGCGGGAAGACTAGGCGCTTCCCCTGTCGAAGTAAACTTGGGCCGGGGAGGCGCCGACGCATGACCGCCGACGCCATCACGCCGGACCAGGGGGGACGCCCGACCCTGCCACGGCTCGACCCCGGCCTTTACCTTCTGGCCACGCCGATCGGGGCGGCGCGCGACATCACGCTGCGCGCGCTCGACATCCTCGCGGCCGCCGAGGTGCTGGCGGCCGAGGACACCCGTTCCCTGCGCAGGCTGATGGACATCCACGGGATCGCCCGGGCCGGGCGCGAGATCATCGCCTATCACGACCACAACGACGCAACCGCCCGGCCCCGGCTTCTGGCGGCGCTGGCGGCAGACCGGTCGGTCGCCTTCGCGCCCGAGGCCGGGACGCCGCTGGTGTCGGACCCGGGCTACCGTCTGGTGACCGAAGCCGCGGCGGCCGGACACAGGGTGCTGGCGGCGCCCGGGCCGTCCGCAGTGCTCGCAGCCCTCGCCGTCGCAGGCCTGCCGACCGACCGGTTCATGTTCGCAGGCTTTCCGCCGCCGAAGTCGGCGGCGCGGCGCGGCTTCCTGGCCGACCTGGCCCGCATTCCGGCCACCCTGGTGCTGTTCGAGGCGCCGGGAAGGATTCGGGAAACATTAACCGATCTGTGCGAAACGATGGGACAGGATCGACGGGGGGCGGTATGCCGGGAACTGACGAAACGGTTCGAAACGGTGGACCGCGGCACGCTGGGCCAGTTGTGCGAAGCCTACGCCGCACGCGACCCGCGCGGCGAGATCGTCGTTCTGGTGGATCGTGCCGGGCCCGTCGCAGTCGGGGCGGATGAGGTGGAGGCGGCCTTGCGGCGCGAACTGGAACGGGGATCGGTCCGCGACGCGGCCGATGCCGTAGCGCGCGCGCTGTCGCTGCCCCGGCGTGATGTCTACAGGCGCGCGCTGGCGCTTTCTGGAAAGGACGGGGCATGAGCGGGGCCAGATCGTATCATGCGGGTCTCGCGGCCGAAGATGCGGTCGAACGCCACTATGGGCGCGCGGGCCATGCCGTGGCGGCCCGCCGCTGGCGCGGCCTCGGGGGCGAGATCGACCTCGTGCTGCGTGATGGCGCGTCGCTGATCTTCGTCGAGGTCAAGCAGGCGGTCAGCCATGCGGCGGCCGCCTGGCGGGTGACCGAACGGCAGATGGCCCGGGTGATGGCCGCGGCCACGGAATTCGTCGCGGACGAACCGCGACAGCTGGGCACCGAGATGCGGTTCGACATCGCGCTTGTCGATGGCCAGGGCAGGATCGAGGTGATCGAGAACGCCTACGCGGCCTGATCGGTTTGCATCGCGCCCCGGCATTTGCCATGCAGGGCACGGGCAGAGGCGGAGGCGGCGATGGGTTTGCGGGTCGGGTTCCAGATGGACCCTGTGGGTGCGGTGAACATCGACGCCGATTCGACGTTCCGGATCGCTCTCGAGGCGCAGGCGCGGGGGCACCGGCTTTGGACCTGGGGACCGTCGGACCTGCTGTTCCGCGAAGGCCGGGTGCTTGCGCGGGCGCAGGCGATGGACGTGCGGCGCGTCCGCGGCGACCATGTGACCCTGGCCGAGACGGCGGAAGTGGACCTTGCCGATCTGGATGTCGTCTGGCTGCGGCAGGACCCGCCCTTCGACATGGGCTATATCACCACGACACATCTGCTGGACCTCGTGCATCCGCGCACGCTGGTGGTGAACGATCCCTTCTGGGTGCGCAACTTCCCTGAAAAGCTGCTGGTCCTGCGTTTTCCCGACCTGTCCCCGCCGACGCTGATCAGCCGCGACCTTGCCGCGATTCGCGCCTTCAGGGAGGCACAGGGCGACGTGATCCTCAAGCCGCTCTACGGCAACGGGGGGGCGGGGGTGTTCCGGCTGGACCCCGGCGACCGCAACCTGTCGGCGCTGCACGAGCTGTTCACCGGTCTTTCCCGCGAGCCCGTCATCGTGCAGCGCTACCTGCCGGAGGTGGTGAAGGGCGACAAGCGCGTGATCCTCGTCGATGGCGAGCCGGTGGGCGCCATCAACCGGGTGCCGCAGGCAGGGGAGACGCGGTCGAACCTGCATGTCGGCGGGCGGGCGGAAGCGGCGGAGCTGACGGCGCGCGACCGCGAGATCTGTGCGGCCATCGGCCCCGTGCTGCGCGAACATGGTCAGGTCTTCGTCGGCATCGACGTGATCGGCGACCGCCTGACCGAGATCAACGTGACCTCGCCGACCGGCATCCAGGAGCTGGAGCGGTTCTCGGGCGTCAATGCCGCGGTGCTGATCTGGCAGGCGGTAGAGCGGCGGCGGGCCGCGCAAATTTCTTGAAGCAAGAAATTTGCAGCCCCGGACGTCGGGGCGGACCTAGTTCGCCCTGCCCAGGGACAGCCGGTAGCTGACCGCCTCGGCCACATGCGGCTTGCGCACGCCGCTTTCGCCCGCAAGATCGGCGATCGTGCGGGCCACGCGCAGCACGCGGTGGTAGCCGCGCGCGGTCAGGCCGAACCGCTCGGCGACCTTGGCGAGCAGCGCCTTGCCTTCGGCATCGGGCGTCGCCACCTCGTCCAGGAGCGCGCCTTCCATCTCGCTGTTCACCCGCACCTCCGGATGGTCGGCAAAGCGGCGCGTCTGCACCGCCCGGGCTGCGGCCACGCGGGCCGCGACCGTGGCCGACGGATCGCCCGAGGCCGGCAGGTCGAGGTCGGTATAGGCCACCGGGGGCACGTCCACGCGCAGATCGAAGCGGTCCATCAGGGGCCCCGAGATGCGGCCGAGGTAGTCCTCGCCGCAGATCGGCGCGCGGGTGCAGGCGCGGGCGGGGTCGGTGAGGTAGCCGCATTTGCAGGGGTTGGCGGCCGCCACCAGCAGGAACCGGCAGGGGTAGCGCACATGGGCGTTGGCGCGGGCGACCACCACCTCGCCGGTCTCGATCGGCTGGCGCAGGGTTTCCAGCACGGCGCGGGGAAACTCCGGGAATTCGTCCATGAACAGCACTCCGTTGTGCGCGAGGCTGATCTGGCCGGGCTTCGCGCCCTTGCCGCCGCCGACGATGGCGGGCATTGACGCCGTGTGGTGCGGCTCGCAGAAGGGCCTTGTGCGCGAGATGCCGCCGTCGGTCAGAAGTCCCGCAAGCGAGTGGATCATCGAGGTTTCCAGCGCCTCGACCGGGGTCAGCGGCGGCAGGATGCCGGGCAGGCGGGCGGCCAGCATCGACTTGCCCGACCCCGGAGTGCCCACCATCAGCATGTGGTGGCGTCCGGCCGCGGCGATTTCCAGCGCGCGCTTGGCGCGTTCCTGGCCCTTGACGTCGCGCAGGTCGCGGGCGCCGGGATCGGCGGTGACTTCGCCCGCCTCGGCGGGCGCAAGCGGGGCCCGTCCGGTGTAGTGGCGCAGCACCTCGTCCAGCGACGCCGCCGCCAGAACCTGCGTGCCGCCGACCCAGGCGGCCTCGGCCCCGCAGGCCTTGGGGCACAGAAGCGCGCGGTCCTCCTCGGCCGCGGCCATCGCCGCGGGCAAGGCACCCGCGACCGCGATCAGGCGGCCGTCGAGCGACAACTCCCCCAGCGCCACGGTCCCCTCGACCAGGTCGTGCGGCACGATCTCCAGCGCCGCCAGCAGCGACAGCGCGATGGGCAGGTCGAAATGCGAGCCTTCCTTGGGCAGGTCGGCAGGCGACAGGTTCACCGTGATCCGCTTGGACGGCAGCGCGATCGACATCGAGGCGAGCGCGGCCTTGACCCGCTCCTTCGCCTCGCTGACCGCCTTGTCGGGCAGGCCCACGACGGAAAAGCCCGGCACGCCGGGAGCCACGGCGCATTGCACCTCGACCATCCGGGCCTCGACCCCCTCGAAGGCCACCGTATAGGCGCGCGCCACCATCCCCGACCCCGTTCAGAATGGTTAACGCCTAAAGCGCAAACCTTTACGAACGGTAAAGGGTCATGAAGGCGGGCCAGGCTTCGGGGTCGGCCACGGTCTTGTCGCGGCAGAAGGCGTTGCAGAAGCCGAAGCGGCGGCCGTCCAGGTCCAGCACATGCGTCACGGGCTGGCCGGAATAGGGACAGGCGGCATTCTCTGCCGCCGTGCCCTCCACCGCCCGCGCCGCCAGCGGCGCTGGGCCCGGCCAGGGGCGGCGGGGATAGTCGCGGCGGTAGAAGGGCTGGTCGGGGCCGTCCACCATCCCCATCGCGCGCCAGCGGCGGAAGGACGGGTGCGCCAGATGCGCCGCCACATGGGCCTGCGCGGCGGGCCCCACGGGCAGGTTGTAGGTGGCGATGCGGGTCGCGACCGGCGCGTAGAAGGCATCCGCCGCCGAATACGCCCCGCAAAGCCAAGGGCCGCCGGACTGCGCCAGCGCCCAGTCCCAGACCTGCTGCAACCGTGCCAGGTCGGCCAGCACTTCGGCCGGTGGCGCGCAGTCGGCGTAGCTGACGCGCAGGTTCATCGGGCAATGCTCGCGCAAGGACCGAAAGCCCGCGTGCATCTCGGCCATCACCGACCGTGCCAGCGCCCGCAGGCGCGGGTCGGCGGGCAGCAGGCCCCGGTCGGGATGGCGGGAGGCCAGTTCCTCGGCGATGGCGAGGCTTTCCATCACCAGCGTGCCGTCGGCCAGCCGCAGCGCGGGCACGGTCCTGGCGGGCGCATAATGCGCCGCCAGCAGGCGGGCCGGCTCGTCGGTATAGAGCCGCACGCTGTCCACCCGGACGGGGATCCCGAAAGCGTCAAACAGCAGCCAGCCGCGCAGCGACCAGCTGGAATAGGCGCGGTCGCCGATGGCGAGGCGGTCGGTCATGAGGGTTCCCTCCAAGGGTCAGGGGCGCGGCATAGCGCAGGCCGCACGCCACGCCAAACGATCATTCGTTCCGGAAAGCATCACGGTCTGTGATTTATCCGGAGGACCGCGCCGGTCGCCCGGTCGATGCAGGTCAGGCTCAAGGTGTCGATCCGGTGCGACAGCGTGTGGTCCAGCGTCCAGCCCGCCACCGCCTGCACGGCGGCCAGGATCGCGCCGAAGTGGGCGACGACGATGGTTTCCCCGGTCAGGTCCTGCAGCGCGAGGCGGATGCGGGCGGACAGGTCCGTCCAGCCCTCCCCTTCTGGAGCCCGGCCCGCGCCCGCCCAGAAGGCGCGCGCCGCGGCCTCGTCCAGACGGTGATGGGCCAGCCCCTCCCAGGCGCCGAAGTGGATCTCGCGCCAGCGCGGGTCATGGGGCAGGCGCGGGCGGGGGCCCTGCAGGGCGTCAGCCGTGGCCACGGCGCGCGCCAGGTCGGAGGACAGCACGGGCACCCCCGGCAACGCCGCCGAAAGCCTGTCAAGGGCCGCGCGGTCCGACAGGTCGGCCGGAAGGTCGGTCCAGCCGCACATGCCCTTCGCATGCGTCGGCCCGTGGCGCACCAGCCACAGGCGGGTCACGGCATCCGCCCTTTCAGCACCAGGGGCAGCCCCGCGGCGACAAAGACCACCAGCCCGGCCTGCGCCGCCAGCCGCCGGTTCAGCCGCCCCTGGGCGTCGCGAAAGGCGCGGGCGAGCGCGTTGTCGGGCACGATGCCGAGGCCCACCTCGTTCGAGACCACCACCACCGGCGCGGGGCAGGCCGACAGCGCGGCCAGCAGCGCCGTCTCCTCGGCCGCCACCTCGCCGCCGCCCAGCATGACATTGGTCAGCCACAGGGTGGCGCAGTCGACCAGCACCGCCTCGCCCGGGACGGCGGCCGCGAGCGCGCCGGCCAGATCGCGCGGCGCCTCGACCGTGCGCCAGCCGGCGCCCCTGTCGTCCCGGTGCAGGGCGATGCGGGCGGCCATCTCGTCGTCCCGGGCCTGCGCCGTGGCGATGTAGACCGGCGAAAGGCCAGACCCCGTGACCAGCCCCTCGGCCAGACGCGACTTGCCCGACCGGGCCCCGCCCAGCACCAGCGAAAGCCGCCCTAGCCCGCCGTCACGATCCGTCAAGATTTTCTTCATCCTCCGGTGATCCGCCCGCGCGCGGGCGGCGTATCCCTGCCAAAGCGACAGGAAACGTCGTGTCCGGCAGACAGGGGATTGCCATGGCCTTCGACGGATATACCGACCGCGGCCTGTCGCGCCAAGCGATGCGCGCCGAGCTTCTGGACGCCGAGACCGAGCTGCGCCTCGCCTACGCCTGGCGCGACCGGCGCGACGAGGCCGCGCTGCACCGGCTGATCACCGCCTACATGCGGCTCGCGATCAGCATGGCCGCCAAGTTCCGCCGCTACGGCGCGCCGATGAACGACCTGATCCAGGAGGCGTCGCTCGGCCTGATGAAGGCCGCCGACAAGTTCGACCCGGACCGCGGCGTGCGGTTTTCCACCTATGCGGTGTGGTGGATCAAGGCATCCATCCAGGACTACGTGATGCGCAACTGGTCGATGGTGCGCACCGGGTCCACTTCCAGCCAGAAGGCGCTGTTCTTCAACCTGCGCCGGGTGCAGGCCAAGCTGGAGCGCGAGGCGACGCAGGCGGGGGTGACGCTCGACGCCCACCAGCTGCGCGAGATGGTGGCGCGCGAGGTCGGCGTGCCGCTGGCGGATGTGGAGATGATGGAGGGCCGGCTGTCGGGGTCGGACTTCTCGCTGAACGCCACGCAGTCGTCGGACGAGGACGGGCGCGAGTGGATCGACGCGCTGGAGGACGAGGGCGACCAGGCCGCCGAGGTCGTCGAGGCGCGCCATGACGCGGCGCGGCTGCGCGGATGGCTGGCCAAGGCGATGGCGTCGCTGAATGCCCGGGAACGTTTCATCGTGGCCGAACGCAAGCTGCGCGAGGAGCCGCGCACGCTCGAGTCGCTGGGCGAGGAACTGGGCCTGTCGAAGGAACGCGTGCGCCAGCTGGAAGCCGCGGCCTTTGCCAAGATGCGCCGGTCGCTGGAAGGCGAAAGCCGCGAGGTGGCGGGGCTTCTGGCCTGAGGTTGCGGCCCGCGGCGGGACGGCCTAGCGTGGCGCCATGGACGGCAGGCGCATCCTTCTGGTCATCGGCGGCGGCATCGCCGCCTACAAGACGCTGGAGCTGATCCGGCGCCTGCGCGACGCGGGCGCCGCCGTCACGCCGGTGATGACCGCGGCGGCGGCGGGGTTCGTCACGCCGCTTTCGGTCAGCGCGCTTGCGGGATCAAGGGTTTACCAGGCGCTCCTTGACCCGGTGGACGAGGCCGGGATGGGCCATATCCAGCTGTCGCGCGCGGCCGATCTGGTGGTGGTCTGCCCGGCCACGGCGAACCTGATGGCGCGGATGGCGGCAGGGATCGCGGACGACCTCGCGACCACGCTGCTGCTGGCCACCGACAAGCGCGTGCTGGTCGCGCCCGCGATGAACGTCCGCATGTGGGACCACCCCGCCACGCAGGCCAATCTGGCGCTGCTGCGGGCACGCGGGGTGCTGGTGGTGGGGCCGGAGCCCGGGCCGATGGCCTGCGGCGAGTTCGGCCCGGGACGCCTGGCCGAGGTGCCGCAGGTGCTGGCGGCGATAGCCGCGGCGCTGGGCGAGGGGCCGTTGCGCGGACGGCATGTGCTGGTGACATCGGGGCCGACGCAGGAACCCATCGACCCGGTGCGCTACATCGCCAACCGGTCCTCCGGCGCGCAGGGGACGGCGGTCGCGGCCGCCTGCCGCGATCTGGGGGCGCGGGTGACCTTCGTGACGGGGCCTGCGACCGTGCCGCCGCCCCCGGGGGTGCAGGTGGTCAGGGTCGGGACCGCGGCCGAGATGCTGGCGGCGGTCGAGGCGGCCTTGCCCGCCGACGTGGCGGTGATGGCGGCGGCGGTGGCGGACTGGCGCGTGGCTCAGGCGGCCGGGGCGAAGATGAAGAAGCGCGCGGGCGGCGTCCCTGCGCTGCATCTGGTTGAAAACCCCGACATCCTGGCGACCGTCTCGCACCATGCCCGGCGCCCGCGGCTGGTTGTGGGCTTTGCCGCCGAAACCGAAAGGGTGGTCGAACACGCGACCGCCAAGCGCCTGCGCAAGGGCTGCGACTGGATCGTCGCCAATGACGTGAGCCCGGAGACCGGCATCATGGGCGGGACCGAGAACGCGGTGACGCTGATCGCGGCGACAGGCGTCGAGACCTGGCCGCGCATGGCAAAGGACGCCGTGGCCCGGGCGCTTGCCTTGCGGATCGCCGATTTCATCGGCAAGTCCGAGGCTTGAGCTGTGGTGTTGACATTGAATCTGAGCTGGGAGGACTGGGCGGACCGCGACCTGGGCCTGCCGTTCTATGCCAGCGAAGGCGCGGCCGGGGCCGATCTGCGGGCAAATTTTCCCAGCGCAACCCGTGCCTTGGGAATGGTTCTTCAACCGATGCAACGCGCCGTCTGCCCGACCGGCCTGCGCCTGGCCATCCCCGCGGGCCACGAGGTGCAGATCCGCCCCCGGTCGGGTCTGGCGTTGCGCCACGGCGTCACCCTGCCCAACACCCCCGGCACCATCGACAGCGACTACCGCGGGCCCTTGGGGGTCGCCCTGGTGAACCTGGGGGCCGGGCCCTGCACGATCCGGCACGGCGACCGCATCGCCCAGATGGTGGTGGCCCCTGTGATCCGGGCGCAATTCCTTGTGGTGGAAACGCTGGACCCCACGCCGCGCGGCGAGGGCGGCTTCGGCTCCACCGGTCTGGGCTGAGGCGCGCGGATGATCCTGGTGCTGGCCTTGGCGGCGGGGCTGTGGGTGGCGGGTGCGCGGATCGGGGCGCCGGTGCTGCTGCGCGGGGCGATGGTCCTGGCACTGATCCTGGGCGTGATCGGGTCGCACCTGATCCTGCCCGACGGCTACCCGCTGCGTGTGGCCACGGGGCGCGAGGCCGGGCCGTGGGTCGCGGTCCTGCTGGTCGGCGCCCTCGCGCTGGTCTGGCGCGAGGCGCTTGCGGCGCTGCGGCGGCGCGCCCCGCAGGCCGCGCCCGCCCCGCGGCAAGGCTTCAGCGCCGACGAACGGGCGCGCTATGCCCGCCACATCATGCTGCGGGAAATCGGCGGCCCCGGGCAGGCGCGGCTGAAGGCGGCGCGCGTGCTGGTCGTCGGCGCGGGCGGCCTGGGCGCCCCGGCGCTGCTGTATCTGGGGGCCGCCGGGGTGGGCACGCTGGGCGCCATCGACGACGATGTCGTCGAGGCGTCAAACCTGCAGCGGCAGATCATCCATGCGGATCAGCGGCTCGGGCTTCCCAAGGTGTTCTCGGCCCAGGCCGCGGTGGCGGCGCTCAACCCCTTCGTCACCTTCCGCCCCTATCACCGCCGCCTGACCGCCGAAATCGCCCGCGACCTGTTCGCCGACTACGACCTGATCCTGGACGGGTCCGACAATCTCGACACGCGGGAGGCGGTGAATGCCGCCTGCGTGGCGCTGGGCAAGCCGCTGATCGCGGGCGCCATCGCCCAGTGGGAAGGCCAGGTCGCACTTTACCATCCGCCCGCAGGCCCCTGTCTTGCCTGCGTTTTCCCGGACCGCCCCGCCCCCGGCATGGTGCCCAGCTGCGCCGAGGCCGGGGTCGTCGCGCCGCTGCCCGGCGTGATCGGCAGCCTGATGGCGGTGGAGGCGGTCAAGCACCTGACCGGCGCGGGCACGACGCTGCGGGGACGCCTGATGCTCTGTGACGCGCTCGACGCCGAGGTCCGCGTCATCGCCACCGCGCGCAACCCCGCCTGCAAGGTCTGCGGCCCCCCCGGGGGCTGGACAGCGCCCGCCGCACCCCCATAATCCCCCCCGTCGCGGCGCGAGACCGCCCCCTTCCAACCCGGGAGCCTGACCGATGAAGACCCTTGCCGCCCTTGCCGGGCTTGTGTTCAGCCTGACCCCTGCCCTGGCGCAGCAGCTCCCCGACCTTGGCGGCCGCGAGGTCGTGGTGGTGACGGAAAACGCCTATCCGCCGCTGCAGTTCCTGGACGGGCAGGGCAAGGCGGTCGGCTGGGAATACGACGCGATGGCCGAAATCGCCAAACGCCTCAACATCACCCTGCGCTACGAGAACATCTCCTGGGATGCGATGATCCCGGCGGTGTCGGAGGGCCAGTTCGATCTGGGCATGACCGGCATCACCATCCGCGACGACCGCAAGGACAAGGTCGATTTCTCGGACCCCTACATGCGGTCGGAAATGCTGATGATGGTGCGCGGCGACGAGACGCGGTTCACCGACGCGGCCTCCTTCGCTGCCGACCCCGACCTGCTGATGGCCGCGCAGCCCGGCACCACGCCCTTCTATGTCGGCGTCTACGAGGTGCTGGACGGCAACGAGGAGAACGCGCGGATCGTCAAGTTCGAGACCTTCGGCGCCGGGCTGGAGGCGCTGCGGGCGGGCGACGTGGACCTGGTGCTGTCGGATTCGACGGCGGCCAACGGCTATGTGGCGGCCTCGGACGGCGGGCTCAAGATCATCGGGTCGCCGCTCGGGGCCGAGGATTTCGGCTTCATCTTCCCCAAGGGGTCGGACCTGGTGGCGCCGGTCAACGCCGCGATCGCCGCGATGAAGGCCGACGGCACGATCGACGCGCTGAACAAGACCTGGTTCCTCGACTACAAGATGGGCGAGTGACCCGACCCGCAGGTGACGCCCAACCCGCGGCCCGACGAGGATTTTCCCTGGTGGCTGGTGATCGTCGCGGTCACCGGCTTCTGGCTGTTCTGGGCGGTGCTGTCCGACGAGGTCTATGCCGCGGCGCTGGCAACGCTTGCCAAGGGGGTCTTCATCACCGCGGTGGTGGCGCTGGTGGCCTTTGCCGGGGCCTGCGTGCTGGGGCTGGGGCTGGCGCTGATGGGCCTGTCGCGCCGGCTGGTCCTGCGGCAGGCGGCGCGGCTCTACATCGAGGTGATGCGGGGCATCCCGATCATCGTGCTGCTGCTCTACGTGGCCTTCGTCTTCGCGCCCTTCGTCGTCTGGACCTGGAACGGGCTGGGCCTGTGGGAGATCAGGACCCGCGACGTCCCGCTGCTCTACCGCGCGGTGATCGCGCTGATGCTGGCCTATGCGGCGTTTCTGGCCGAGATCTTCCGGGCGGGCATGCAGGCGGTGGACCGCGGCCAGATCGAGGCGGCGCAGGCGCTGGGTCTGTCGGGCTGGCAGCGGTTCCGGCACGTGACCTTTCCGCAGGCCTTCCGCATGGTGCTGCCGCCGCTCGGCAACGACTTTGTCGCGATGGTGAAGGACAGCTCGCTGGTCAGCGTGCTGGGGGTGGGCGACATCACGCAGCTGGCAAAGGTCACCGCGGCGGGCAACTTCCGCTATTTCGAGACCTACAACGTGGCGGCGCTGCTGTACCTGACGATGACCATCGGGCTGAGCCTGGTGCTGCGGCGGATCGAGGCGCGGCTGCGGGGGCCGCAGGGCGGGCGGTAGGGTCGGGCACCGAACCCCGGCCGGGCGCGCCCCCCCCCCGCTCCGCACAAGGGGGAGGCGAGGCGCCTGGCCGCTGAACGTGCCGCGGCGGCGTCAGTCGGGGTTGCGCAGCACCTGCGCGGGGCGGGCCGATAGCGGACGGGCGGCGAAGGCGAGGCCCGCGGCCAGCGTGGCCGCGACGCCCCCGGCGATGATGGCCAGCGCCGAGACGGGCTCGAATTCGTAGGCCGTCTCCATCACGAAGGTCATCACCGCCCAGCCCGACAGCGCCCCGGCCAGGATCGCGACCGCCCCGGCCGCGGCGCCCACCAGACCCGCGCGCAGCGCGAAGGACCGCAGCATCAGCCCGCGCGTGGCCCCGAGCGTGCGCAGGACGGCGGCCTCGTAGATCCGCCCCCGCTCGCCCGCCGCGGCGGCGCCGATCAGCACGACGAAGCCGGTCAGGAGCGTCGCCGCCGCGGCCCAGGCGGTGGCGTTGGCGATGGCGGTCAGCGCCTCGGTCACCCGGTCGATGGCATCGCGGACGCGGATCGCGGTGATGTTGGGATAGGCGCGGGCAAGGTCGCGCAGGATCCTGCCCTCTGCCGCCGCGTCGGCATAGACGGTGGCGATCCAGGTATGCGGCGCGCCCTGCAGGGCGGCGGGGTTCATCGACATGATGAACCCCATCCCCGCGTTCTGGAAATCGACGACGCGAAAGCTCGTGATCTCGGCTTCGATGTCGCGGCCGAGGATGTTGACGGTCAGCCGGTCGCCGAGCTTCAGCCCCATCTCGGCGGCCTCGTCGGCGGCAAAGCTGATCTGCGGCGGGCCCCGGTAGTCGGCGGGCCACCAGGCCCCTTCGGTCACGGTGGCGCGGCCGGGATCGGGGGCATAGGTCACGCCGCGGTCGCCGTTCAGCACCCAGTGGTCGCCCGCGACCTCGGCCGCCGGGCGGCCGTTGATCCTGGTGATGATGCCGCGCAGCATCGGCGCGGCCTCGACCCGGGCGACCGCGGGATCGCTGTCCAGCCGGGCGCGGAAGCTGTCGATCTGGTCGGGCTGGACGTCGACGAAGAAGAAGGAGGGCGCGCGTTCGGGCAGGTCGCGGTCGATGGCGGCGCGAAGGTTGGCGTCGATCTGGCCCACCGCCGCCAGCACCGACAGCCCGAGGCCGAGAGCCAGGACGACCGAGGCGGTCTCGGCCCGCGGCCCGCCAAGCGCCGCCAGCGCCAGCCGCAGGCCGGTGCGGCCGCGCGTCAGGCGCGTGCGCGCCGCCGCCCGCGCGCCCCGGCGCAGGGC